>JBBKWX010000087.1:0-45458 GCA_037969175.1 Bacteroidia bacterium
ATCCCTTTAAAGACCCGTCATAATGAGGTTGCACCAAGTCAGTTCGAATGTGCTCCGGTTTTCGAAGAGATCAACCTTGCTGTAGATCACAATCAGCTGCTGATGGATCTGATGGATAAGATCGCCCGCCGTCATAATTTCAAAGTTCTTTTGCATGAGAAGCCCTATGCCGGAGTGAATGGTTCGGGTAAACATAACAACTGGTCACTTTCAACCAATACAGGCAAGAATCTGCTTTCTCCGGGAAATACACCCAAAACCAATCTGCAATTCCTTACCTTCTTTATCAATACGATCAAAGCTGTTCACGATCATGCCGATCTGCTAAGAGCCTCAATCGCTTCTGCAAGTAACGATCATCGTCTGGGTGCAAACGAAGCTCCTCCGGCTATCATGTCCATCTTCCTGGGCTCTCAACTTTCTGCTATCCTCGATGAGATCGAGAAGACAGTCACGAAAGACAAGATGACTCCCGAGCAGAAGACCGAACTGAAGCTCAACATCGGTCGTATCCCTGAGATCCTGCTTGACAATACAGATAGAAACCGTACTTCTCCTTTTGCTTTCACCGGTAATAAATTTGAGTTTCGTGCGGTTGGTTCATCTGCCAACAGTGCATCTGCAATGGTGGTTTTGAATACCATCATGGCAAAACAACTGATAGATTTTAAAGCTGAGGTTGATGAGTTGATGAATAAGGATATCAAGAAGGATGAAGCCATCCTGCAAGTGCTAAGATCTTACATCGTATCAAGCAAGAAGATCCGCTTCGAAGGAAATGGTTATGGTGATGAATGGAAGAAAGAAGCAAAGAAAAGAGGTCTTTCAAATGTTGAAACTACTCCTCCTGCATTAGATGCTTTCATTTCTAAGGCAACTAAAAAACTTTTCAAGGATACCGGGATCTTCTCAGAAAGAGAACTTGAAGCAAGACATGATATTTTACTTGAAATGTATACCAAGAAGATCCAGATCGAATCAAGAGTGATAGGCGATCTGTGTCAGAATCATATTATCCCTACTGCAATCGATTATCAAAACAGATTAATTGAAAATGTAAAAGGATTGAAAGATATCGGACTGGATAAGAAATCCTATTCTACCCAGCTTGATATTATCAAGAAAGTGTCAGAACATATCACAGTGATCAATAATGAAGTGCATTCAATGACTGACAATCGCAAAAAGGCGAATCTGATTGAAGAGTCTCGTGCTAAAGCTATAGCCTATTGCGATAAAGTGAAACCATCTTTTGATGAGATCAGATATAACGTAGATAAGCTCGAATTGATCGTGGATGACGAAAAATGGCCCTTGCCAAAGTATCGTGAATTGCTCTTTTTACGCTAATTCTGACTCGAAAAAAGTTAACAGCCCCTAAATCATTTGATTGTAGGGGCTTTTTTCTTTCACCTTATTTTCATATCAAATTGAATTATTGGATTTTATTTTCTTTCTTTGTCGCTTATAGTTTAGTAAAGCCGAAAACCATTTTTCAACCAAAAAAATAGAATATGAAAAGATCAGGGTTACTCATAGTTGCAGTACTCTCGGTTCTCCTGTCAGCATGCGGGACCAGTCAATTGACTACTAAGGCAGATAAAGCATACGATCAGGCAGAATATTATAACGCTATCAATCTGTATAAGAAGGCTTATTCGAAAGAAAAAAACAAACCAGCTTTGGCTGCTATCATGTTCAAGACAGCTGAAAGCTATCGTATGACAAATGATACCAAAGAAGCAGAGAACTGGTATTCAAAAGCGATCAAGGGCAACTATGCTGATCCGATTGCTGTCTATCAGTATGCTCAAATGCTGAAGGCAAATGGCAAATACGAAGAAGCGATTGCTCAATACAATGAGTATCAAAAACTAGCTCCCGGTGACACACGTGCCGCAGAAGGAGTTCGCTCTTCTGAAATGGCTCAGGCATGGAAAGATAAGCCGGCCAGAGTAAAAATGGAAAATGTAGCTGACCTCAATGGTAAGTTCTCCGATTTCACATCTGCTTTGGCTCCGGGCGAAACCCGCTCTGTAGTTTTCAGCTCAGGTAGAGAAGAGTCTACAGGTAAGGCTTATGATGGCTGGACCGGCCAGAAATTCACTGATCTTTTTGAAGCTACTATGGATCAAAAAGGCAAATGGAGTATTCCTAAACCATTGGCTTCAACAATCAATACAGATAAAAACGAAGGTTCTGCTACATTCAGCGCAAATGGAACAGAGATGTTTTTCACACGTTGCGCTCCGGTAAAAAATTCTCAGGGAGAATGTAAGATCTATTCAAGTACAAAGAATGGTAACGATTGGTCTGAAGCAGTTATGCTTCCTTTCAATACCGATTCTTCTACTTTCGGTCATCCTTCTTTATCAGCTGATGGTACTATGTTGTACTTCTCTTCTGATATGCCGGGTGGTTCAGGCGGTAAAGATATCTGGGTAAGTACAAAAGATGCTTCCGGAACATGGGGTGCAGCACGTAACCTGGGTCCGAAGATCAATACTTCTTTGGATGAAATGTATCCTTACATACATGCCAATGGTACACTTTACTTCTCATCTAACGGTCATGCCGGAATGGGTGGATTGGATATTTTCAAATCAACTAATGATGGTGCATCATGGAGCACACCTGCTAATATGAAGTCACCTATCAATTCAAATGCAGATGATTTCGCAGTTGTATTTCTTGCAGGAACAGATAAAACAGGATACTTGAGCTCTAACCGTGATGGAGGTAAAGGTGGTGATGATATCTGGAGCTTCGATCGTATGCCTCTTGAATTCACTGTTTCAGGTCGTGTTTATGATGCAGATACAAAAGAAAGCTTGAAAGATGCAAAAGTTGAATTGTTTGGTTCTGATGGAACAAACTTAAGTCTTGTTACAGACCCAAGTGGTATGTATAAATATTCACTTTCTGAAAATACTTCTTACACAGTTTCAGCTACCATTCTTGATTACCTAAACAAGAAACTTACTGTTTCTACTGTAGGTCTGGAAGAGTCAAAAGACTTTATCGGTGATTTCGATTTTGCTTTGAGATCTATCAAAAAGCCGATCGAATTACCTGAAATTTTCTATGATCTTGATAAAGCTACTTTGCGTGCTGAGTCTAAGAAAGAGCTGGATGGTTTGATCGAAACTCTGAACGAGAATCCAAACATCGTTATTAAGATCCTTTCTCATACGGATAGCCGTGCTACTGATGCGTATAACTTGGATCTTTCAAACAGAAGAGCAAAGTCAGTTGTTGATTATCTTATAGCAAACAATATCGCTAAGGATAGGTTGACCTCTGAAGGTCGTGGTGAAAAAGAACCACGTATCACAGATGCTGAGATCGATAAGCTTGGAAGTGTTGAAGCAAAAGAAACAGCTCACCAAAAGAACCGTCGTACCGAATTTGAAGTACTGCGTACCGATTATGTTCCTGCACCTAAGAAATAAGGGCGGCAGCGAAAGAATATTTTGTTAAAATCTATAAGCATCCGTCCATTGGGCGGATGCTTTTTTTATGAATCATATGGATCAGAATTCAAAATACGGATCAAGAGGCGTTTCTTCTCAAAAGGAAGATGTACACAATGCAATCAAAAACATAGATAAGGGTCTTTTTCCAAAAGCCTTTTGTAAGGTTGTTCCTGATATGCTTACGGGCTCCCAAGAGCATTGCATTATCATGCATGCCGATGGTGCCGGTACCAAGTCATCCTTGGCTTACGCTTATTGGAAAGAGACAGGCGACATCTCCGTATGGAAGGGGATAGCGCAGGATGCTATCGTTATGAATACCGACGATCTGCTTTGCGTGGGTGCTACGGATCATATTCTGCTATCATCCACCATTGGCAGAAACAAAAACCTTATCCCTGCAGAAGTCATCTCAGAGATCATCAACGGCACTGAAGAGTTTCTCGAAACCATGCGCTCTTACGGGATGAATATCATCTCTACAGGCGGCGAAACAGCCGATGTGGGTGACCTGGTAAGAACCATCATTGTAGATTCTACAGTGACCTGCCGTATGCGACGTGAAGATGTGATATCCAATCACAACATCCGTCCGGGCGATGTGATCGTAGGTTTGGCCTCTTATGGCAAGGCAAGCTATGAGCAGGAATACAACGGCGGTATGGGATCCAACGGACTAACCTCTGCCCGACATGATGTTTTCAACAAGACGATAGCTGAGAAATACCCCGAAACCTTTGATGCCGCTATTGATCCTTCTTTGGTGTATTGCGGACAAATGAATTTGACCGACCATGTAGAAGGCAGCCCCTTGAATGCAGGCAAGCTGGTTCTTTCTCCTACCCGTACCTATGCTCCCGTGATCAACAGAATGCTGAAAGAGATGCGTTCGGAGATCCACGGTATGGTGCATTGCAGCGGAGGAGGGCAAACCAAGATCCTGCATTTCGTAGACAATATTCATTTCATCAAAGACAATCTTTTCCCGGTTCCTCCTTTATTCAAAATGATCCGCGATCAAAGCGGTACCGATCTTCGCGAGATGTATCAGGTATTCAATATGGGACACCGAATGGAGGTTTATCTGCCCGAAAGCCGTGCTATGGAATTGATTGAAATAGCTGCATCCTTTGATATCGATGCCAGAGTGATCGGTCGTTGCGAAGCTTCTGATACCAAGCGTTTGAGCATAACTACTACAGAGGGATACCTGGAATACTAGTGATTGCTTGAAAATTCGTCCCCCTAATAGGGGGACTTACAGGGGGTCATCTGTAGCTTTATTCTGCGAAAATCTGCGAGATCTGCGGGAAATATTTTTTTCTTTTTGAAACCGCAAAGGCACGAAGGATACGCAAAGTCCGCAAAGAATTTGTTTGAAATTTGTATCTCGTAATTCGTATTTCGTAATTATTTTTTTTTTGGCGCCTGTCCAACTACGTTGGCCACCGGGCTATCCGCTATATCTTTTTTGTTACACAAAAAAGGATGCCGCTTCTATCCCTGGCGCGGGTTTTTTATCTATTCCTTTCTGCTATTCGAAGGTAACCCCTAAAGGGTTTTTAACCTATTAATCAGCGAAGCAGAAATTTTGAACTGTAGATATTGTTTTTTATTCTGCGAAAATCTGTGTGATCAGCGGGAAATATTTTTTTTATTTTGAAACCGCAAAGGCCACAAAGTTTTTCGCAAAGGTCCGCAAAGAGTTACTTAGAGTCTTGGTGTTAAAAAAAAACTCTGTGAATTCCGATGGCTATCGGGACCGTGTTTCTGTGTCTCCATGGTGAAAAAAAGAACAATGATTTCTAGAACAATACCACACTTAAATCAAAACTCAATTCATTTACCTCCCATCCGGATTCATAACAAAATGAAAAGGCATTTTCGTATCTTTGCAGCCCCATGCTCGAAAAGTTAGAAGCTATTGAAAATAAATTCCACGAAGTGGAAGCACAGTTATCTGCACCCGATGCGTTGTCAGATATGAAACGTTATGCTCAGCTGAATCGTTCTTACAAAGAACTTCAGGCTGTTGTAACAGCATATCATGAGTATCGCAACATATTGGATAATCTGGAGAATGCAAGAGAGCTTCTAAAGACGGAGAAAGACGAAGAGTTTCGTGAGATGGCGAAAGGGGAGATAGACGAACTTCTTGTTAGCAGAGATAAATGGGAAGAAAGTATTCGTGTCATGTTGATCCCTCAGGATCCTGAAGATGCAAAGAATGCCATCCTTGAGATTCGTGCAGGAACGGGAGGAGATGAAGCTTCCATCTTCGCCGGCGAGATCCATCGTATGTACACCAAGTATTGCGAGAATAAAGGTTGGAAAATTGAATTGGTTGATTTTACAGATGGTACTGCCGGTGGATATAAAGAGATCATTGTTGAGATCATTGGCGATGGTGCATATGGGCAAATGAAATACGAAAGCGGTGTTCACCGTGTACAACGTGTTCCGCAAACCGAGACTCAGGGCAGGGTTCATACCTCTGCTGCAACGGTGATCGTCTTGCCCGAAGCAGATGAATTTGATGTGGAGATTAAAACAGGCGATGTTCGTAAAGATCTTTTTTGCTCATCCGGTCCGGGTGGACAATCCGTAAATACGACTTATTCTGCAGTGCGCTTAACCCACCTTCCTACAGGTTTGGTAGCTCAATGTCAGGATCAGAAATCCCAATTAAAAAATTACGATAAAGCTCTGGCCGTTTTACGCAGCCGTCTTTATGAATTGGAATACAACAAACGTCTGGAAGAAGAATCCAAAAAACGTAAGACCATGGTTTCCTCAGGCGACAGATCAGCCAAGATCAGAACCTATAACTATCCTCAGAGCCGAATCACAGATCACCGTATCGGCATGACATCACATAACCTAAGTACATTTATGGATGGCGATGTGCAGGAAATGATCGATGCATTGCAGCTTGCTGAGAATGCAGAAAGAATGAAAGCAAGCATAGACTGATAAAACCAGATGAACAGAAAAGAGATCTTTTCAGAAATACTAAAGAAACGCTCCTTCCTGTGTATAGGTTTGGATTCGGACATCAAAAAAATTCCTGCTCATTTACTTTCAGAAAAAGACCCTGTCTTAACATTTAACCAGGCTATCATTGAAGCTACGCATGATCTTGCCATAGCTTACAAACCTAATTTAGCTTTTTACGAAAGCCGCGGTAGCAAAGGACTTGAGACGCTTGAGGCTACCCTCAAACTTATTCCGAAAAACATCTTTACCATAGCCGACGCCAAAAGGGGAGATATCGGAAATACTTCCGGTATGTATGCCGAAGCTTTTTTCAACCACTACAATTTCGATTCGGTTACCGTTGCTCCATACATGGGTGAAGACAGTGTAAAACCCTTTTTGTCTTTCGATGATAAATGGGTGATCCTGCTTGCACTTACGTCCAATTCCGGAGCTATGGATTTTCAATTGATGGAAGTACTGGGAAGTTTGGGAAAAATAGAGCTCTACAAGAAAGTGATCAAACGTGCACTAAGCTGGGGCAATGCAGATAACCTCATGTTTGTTATTGGTGCCACCCGTGCCGAAATGCTCAAAGAAGTACGCGAACTTGCCCCCGATAATTTCCTTCTCATTCCCGGAGTAGGTGCTCAGGGCGGAAGTTTAAGCGATGTCGCAAAGTTCGGCATGAACTCCATGTGCGGACTTCTGGTCAACGCCTCCCGCAGTATCCTCTATGCGTCATCCGGCAAGGATTTCGCCCAAGCCGCCCGCGCCGAAGCACTCAAGATGCAGCAGGAAATGGATGGATTGCTAGATAAATATCTCGGTTGATAATTACGAAATACGAATTACGAGATACGAGGCATCTTTGGAAGAAACTTATTGAAACTGCAAACTCACCTGTGTTTTTTTTACTCTATAAACTTCACCCTCCACTCTTGAATTCGTATCACGTAATTCGTAATTCGCAATTGGGCTAGTATCTCGTAATTCGTATCTCGTCATTATTTTTAAAAGCCCCGACTAAACAAAATTGCTACGGCGGCACCAGTTGGGGTCGTTTCCTGAATCCCAGCGCAGTTAAATCAACTTGCCGGGTCATTCCGACAGCTGAATTACAATTGAAATTTCGAACATTCCAACTTCGATCAAGTACCACAAAAGTAGTATTGATTTTCAGTATACTTCATGTTAAATTCATAATAAAACTTGCAATTATGAAAACTTTTAACCTGAAAATTCAAATATTGATTACATCAATATTGTTTGTCAATTCTATTTCTGCTCAAGATTTCATTGGACCCGTTACTTCTGACTATAATCTAGGAGTCTCTGTAGTTACCAGATTTGTATCTAATGATGTTCTGGAGTATCAGGGAGATATTTATCGGATTTCAGGATGGGATGTTACAGGCAATATGACTGCTTTTGCCTGGGAATATAACGGAAATCAAGGACAGGAATATCTGACTAATTTACCCACGACAATTGGAATGGATGTAGCTTTGATAGAAGATGCAGGAGATATTTATGCAGTAGTTGCATATTATGATATGATTAATTCAGATTGGATTGTTGAAATATTTTACTGGGATCCTATTATGACGGGGTTTTATAATTATTTTGGTCCGTACGTTTTTGATTCGGGAAATTTTGGATCCACCATACATATTGATACAAACAACAACAATTGGACGGGTGGTGATTACGCGATTGTTTGGGATAATGACTTAAACGAAATATACTGTGGTATTGGCAATTTTGCATCCGGTGGCCCAATTTATTATAATGTGTTGGTAGCTTATGGTCAATATCCTGATCTCAGTTTTTATTATGATGGAGCCAATAAAATAATACATATTTCATACGTAGATCTTGGAGGAGATTTAGTTGTTGATGACCATAATGTAAATGACATTTTAATGAATCTTTCTACACCAAATTCAGTTTTAAGTGTTTCACCCACTTACCAGTTTTCCTTTCCCAGAATTGCCTCACCTAACGGAAACAACAGTTCGCCTGGAGATTGGACTGTTGTTGTGGAAGATTCTGATAATTCCTCAACTTATCTTATTGTAGGATATAATAATGGTAATACCAATGCAATAGTTTACAATGATATGTCAATATCAATCGTAGATTTGAAAGATACTCCGAACTACTATACTAGTGTGACTTATGATAATAATTATCCCTCTGATGGTATATGGGTTGGATGGACATGGGATAATACTTATAATATATATTCTCCTGGTTATTACAATGGAATGGTTGATGATGCATCATATCCAATTGTCATTAAATGTGATAATACTGGGATTCCTGCAAATGGGGTATCTCAAGAATACTGGCAAGTTCCCAATAATTTAAGTCCAAACGATTATTATAGTTTTATGGCTCTTTCAGGAAGGTTTGGAAATGACGAATTATTTAGTACATATCATTATACCACCAATGGCGATATCTTTTGCAAACCTATTCCTTCAATTAGTGGCGCAGGATCTATGAAATATGCAAGTCAGAATGAAATAAGTTTTGCCACAAATGAAATCGTTATCATCGACATTTATGATACATTTGGTAGAAGAGTTAATAATTTTCAATCATTATATTCAGATTTTCAAGTTAAATTATATCAGAAAATTGAAGGAGCAAATTTGAATTTTTATATTGTTCGGATTACTGACTTGGATCAAAAAAAGACTAAGTCATTCAAGTTAATGCGTTAATTTTAAACAGATAAAGGGGTAAAATGGGAAGAAATTTAATTCTGTTGTTTCTCATCATATTTAGTAAGGTTTGGAATGTCAATGCCCAAAACTATGTATTACTTAAGGATAAATGCTTCGGCACCGGTGCTGGAGATGAAAATCCTGAGATCATACTCTTAGATGATTCTTCACTGATTGTGGCAGGTTCAACAAGGTCAGAAAGTATTGATGGGGACAAAACAGCAATTAGTTGTTCTAATGACATGGATGGTTGGATAATCCGTTTGGATAAAGATTTCAATTTGATTTGGGATAAGACATTTGGTGGAAATTACACAGATGAAGTAAGTTTTATATCCCATACTTCGAGAAATACAATTTTTGTATCCTACGATTCAAAATCCGACAGTAGCTGTCAGAAGTCTGAAAATATCCGCGATACTTCAGGTCGTATCTTGGATTATTGGATCACAGAACTTGATACCTCCGGAAATTTATTATATGAAAAAACCTGGGGAGGTACTATGGGGGATTCTGATCCCATTATTAAAGAATTTCCATCCGGAAATAAAATAATCGTTGGTGCATCAGGCTCTGTCAATCCCGGTGCAGATAAGACCGGTACAAATTATGGCAGCGGTGATTTTTGGGTAATCAAGGTAGATGCTCTGGGAAATAAATTATGGGATAAGGTATTTGGGGGAAATAATAATGAATTGCTTCGAGCTGGTGGAGGTGTAGTAGAATCAAGTGGCGATTTAATAATTTTTGATGATGAATCGTTTATTATTGTAGGCAGTACTATAAGTAATCAAGGAAACGATTTATCACAACCGAATTTCGGTGGACTGTCCGATATGGATATTTGGTTAATTAAAATTGATAGTTTGGGAAATAAAATCTGGGACAAAAGATTGGGTGGTACGTTCACAGATAATGCAGGTAGTAAATGTTTCAAGACTACTGATGGCCTAATGATAATAGGGGTAACACAAAGTCCTCAAAGTGGGGAAGTAAGCCAACCTACTCTTGGAGGACGTGATGTATGGGTGATTAAATTAGATTCAAATGGTAATAAAATTTGGGATAGAAGATATGGAGGTACAGGGACAGATTATGGTGTTCAGATACTTGGGTCTTCAGATGGTGGTTATTGGATTGGTGCTTTCACTAATAGTCCCATGGGAAATCACATTTCCGAACCGCCATATGGACTATATGATTACTGGGTTTTCAAAATAGACAGCCTAGGAAATAAACTATGGGACAAACGGTTTGGTGGACCGGGTTTAAATACCTTGAAAGGAATGGTTCAAATGCCGGATAATTCCATTGTACTTTGCGGTACTGCTTTTTATGGAACTTCTGCTGTTAAAACCGATCCCGGAAAAGGAAATTTTGATTACTGGCTGGTGCATTTTGCCTATGACCCGCCACCTTCAGGTATGGCATCATCGCTAGCTTATCCTTCAAACTTTTTTGTCTATCCCAACCCAACATTGGGAATATTCACGATTACGATTCAAGGAAAGAATTCATTCGATTTTATAAAAATTTATGATTTGCAGGGAAGGGAAGTTTACCATCAACTTTTAAATCATTCTTTGAGCAAAATCGATGTTAATCTTCAAAACCAAATCAGCGAAGGGATATACATTTGTAGGCTTGTAGGGAAACAAGCATCCCTTTCTAAAAAACTGGTAATTACGCAGTAATCACATCAAACGAATTTGAAATAAAACACTCATTTGACGGATTAAGCGGATTTTGACGGATTTTTTTTCTTCATCTCCTCGTATCTCATCATTTCTTTTTTTAACACTAAGTCTCAAAGTAAATTTAAGGCGCTAAGTTCATTTGAATTCTTAGAGTCTTTTGATTTTGTTTTGTGCCTTTGTGTTTAATATTTTTACTATGATAAAACCCATGATATGAAAACTAAAATTCAAATTTGTTTTTTAATTTTTAGTATAGCGTGCACAAACAGTCCTATTGAAGAAGCTCAATATGAATTCAGGTTAAACGAAGGGGATTCTGTGATCTTTTTATCTCCCTATTTTTCACAATTCGTTAATCAAGCTAAGAATGATCCGGAAAAATTAAATAGTTATTATGATGCTATCATAAAAGATTCCCTGTACCATAATTATTTTGTTGGAAAAGGAACTGAAGGAATAATCTCAGGTATTATATCCAACCCAATTTCAAATCTGGAAGATTTTGATTCTAATATTGTACAATTAAACTTAAATATACAAAGCATAGTAAGTGAGATAACTAAAGCCCTTGAAGCATCAAGAAAATATATAAGCAATACAAAATTGAGCATTTATGTTTTTCCATCCGATCCTTCAAATTTTAAAAGCATGCAAATTATGGGGGGAGTAAGCGGGATTACAGTAAGTAGCAAAAACATATTACTTTTTATTGATCCATCAATAGAAAACTGGGAGCTTAATTTGCGTCAAGCAATTGCTCATGAATATTTCCATACTTATATGCTCGATACCAAGTTTGTCTCATTTGAAGATGATTTTACCTTATTAGATTATATAATCTTTGAGGGTAAGGCAGATGTCTTTGCACAGTATATTTATCCTGATATTAAAGTACCCTGGAGTTATGCATTAGAAGATAATCAAGCCCACGAATTATGGGGAAGGATTAAACATTTACAAAACTCAACCGATTACTTACATCAAAGGCAAATAATGTTTGGATCAAATGTGTACCCCAAATGGGGAGGATACTCATTGGGATTTAAAATGATGCATAGTTTCATCAAAAATACTTCAAAGACTGAAATTGATACATGGGCATTAGTCAAACCACATGAAATTTTGGAAAAATCTGATTTCAAATAATTACTAAGTTCAGATCACCCCGTATCTCCTCATTCGTATCTCATAATTATTTTTTATCCGCGAAAATCCCTTAAATCCGCGTCATCCGCGTTCCTATTATTTTTTTAACACTAAGTCTCAAAGTAAATTTAAGACACTAAGATCATCTGACTTCTTTGAGCCTTTTGATTTTACCTTGAGCCTTTGTGTTTAAATTTTTTTTGTCCTTTTGTTTTCTCAGCTTAAACAAACCTCCATAAATACGGTTGTATTCCCATCTCTTCATAGCGAAATTGCATGCTATGAATATGAACGAGAATTTTCTGTTTTATGTGTGGAAGTTCAGATTATACGATCTGCCCTTGCAAACTACAACAGATGAAGAATTAAAAGTAATCTCTCCCGGTAGACATAACCTGGATAGCGGTCCCGATTTCTCCTATGCCCGTATCGTGATTGGAGATACCACCTGGGCGGGCAATGTAGAGATCCATGTGAATGCTTCGGATTGGGAAAAACACAAACATCAAAATGATCCTGCTTACGACAATATCATTCTGCATGTTGTCTATAACTCAGATAAGAACATCACCCGTCCCGATGGTTCGGAGATCCCGGTGTTTGAACTCAAGGGCAGGATAGATACAGGTCTTTGGGAAAAGTATATGAATCTGGTGAATTCGATCAGCAAGATTCCCTGTGCCAATTCCATCAGGCAAGTACCCGAATTGATCCGGGATGCCTGGCTCGACCGCATGATGGTAGAACGACTGGAAGTGAAGTCGCAACGGGTACTTGATCGCTTAGAACAAAATCAGAACAACTGGCTGGAAACCCTCTATCAGTTTATTGCCCGCGATCTCGGATCACCCGTAAACTCGCTGCCCATGGAGCTTCTGGCCAGAGCTACACCCTACGGTTTGCTTGCTCGATATCGGGATGATCTCTTCCGTATTGAAGCCTTGTTATATGGGCAGAGTGGACTCTTGCCGGATCCTGATGGGAATGAAGAATATGTGAGAGAACTGAAAGAGACCTATGAATTCCTGAGTGCAAAACATGAACTCAATAAAATGGATCCGGTAAGCTGGAAATTTATGCGCCTTCGCCCCCCGCATTTCCCAACATTACGTATCTCTCAACTGTCAGCAATCATTCATCAGTCACGGCATTTATTTGCGGATATCATAGAAGCAGATTCAATCAAAGATGTGCTGAAACTGTTGTCCGTCCATGCATCAACATACTGGGATACTCATTATCGTTTTGGCAAGCCGGGAAAGGAAAGCATCAAGTCATTGGGTAAAGACAGCATCCACAGATTGATCATCAATTCGATACTTCCCATCACCTGGATCTATGCAGGGTTTATCATGAACCGGGATCTGAAATCAAAATGCCTGGCATGGATGGAGGAGTTGCATCCTGAAGATAACAGGATTACAAGAGAGTGGAAAGAGATAGGAGTTGAAGCCCGCTCGGCAGGTCACTCCCAGGCTCTGATTCATTTGTACGATGAGTACTGTATTTCTAAAAAATGTTTAAATTGCAATATCGGTACACACCTGTTGAACAATCAAAAAAATGATCTACAAAATTCAACGTTTCTTTGAAGACCAGGCATTTGGAGTATGCACCTGGTGGGGCGAAAAGTTGAAAGTGCGCACCTCCCAGATCAGATTATTCTTTATCTACGCTTCATTTCTAACTTTCGGATCACCCATTATTATTTATCTCATCATGGCATTTGTCCTCAAAATGAGAAATAACTGGAAGAAAACCCGAACAAGTATTTGGGATCTATGATGAAACACGAAAAAAAAGTTCTTGGAGTTTGTGCATGGCTTGCAACTCGATTTGATGTAGACGTCACCACAGTACGCATCATTTTTATAGCCGCTACCATTCTCGGTTTGGGCTCGCCGATCTTGATCTATCTGATATTGTACTTTATTAAACCATCTGTTTACTGATCTATAAATATGCGCATTCTTTTAACCGGGTCGAATGGCTTGCTTGGACAAAAAATTATTGAAGCGATCCAACAGGATGCAACCATAGATCTGTTAGCAACAGCAATCGGCCCCAACCGCTTTCCTGACCTTAATGGCTATCGATATGCTGAATTGGATATCACAGATGAAGAAGCAGTCTATGAAACAATAGCCGACTTCAAACCGGATGTGGTGATCAATGCTGCAGCAATGACGAATGTGGATGCATGTGAAACAGAACAGGAACTTTGTCAGAAATTGAATGTCGATGCGGTTAGTTTTATTGTAAAAGCATGTTGTGCCAACAATGCTCATCTGATCCATTTGAGTACAGATTTTATTTTTGATGGATTAAATGGACCCTATAAAGAATCTGATCTTCCTGATCCGGGTAGTGTATATGCCCGTTCTAAATGGGAAAGTGAAAAGATCGTTATGGCTGCAGATTGCCAGTGGACTATCATCAGAACCATCCTAGTTTACGGGGTTCTGAAAGGAGGAGGCAGATCAAATATTGTTCTTTGGGCACTTAATGCTTTGCGCTCAGGAAAAGAGATCACCGTGATCGATGATCAGTTCAGAGCTCCTACACTTTCCGAAGATCTGGCCGCAGCCTGCATTGCCGTTGCTAAAAAACACAAACTGGGTATTTACCATATCTCAGGAGCTACTACCTACTCGGTTCTAGAGATCGTACAGAAAGTGGCCGAGCATTTTTCATTACCAAAAAGCCTGATCAAGGCAATTAAGACCAAAGACTTAAATCAACTGGCACACAGACCACCCCGCACGGGTTTTATCATCGAAAAAGCAAAAGCCGAACTTGCATATGCACCACACACATTTGAACAAGGTTTGGATCTGGTAGAACAACAATTGAAACAATTGGAAACAGAAAACTCTAATTGATCTCAGTATTTAAAAAAAACTATACTTTAGCGATTCATAAAACATAAATATATGTCTGTTAAACAGGAATCATGGGGAACAAGGGTTGGTCTTGTCCTGGCAATGGCAGGAAATGCCGTAGGTCTGGGTAACTTCCTACGTTTTCCGGTTCAAGCCGTTCAAAACGGTGGTGGAGCTTTTATTATACCCTACCTCATTTGTTTCCTCTTAATGGGAATTCCATTATTATGGATAGAATGGTCGATGGGCAGATATGGTGGTCGTTTCGGAAACCACAGCACTCCATTCATTCTGGATAACATGACCAAGAAAAGACTTTGGAAATACTTCGGTGTCTTCGGGATCTTCACCAATATCGCTGTAGCAGCTTATTATTGTTATATCGAGTCATGGACCATGTCTTATGTATATCACAGTGTGATGCAGACATTCGTAGGAATGGATCAGAATGCGGTTGCGAAATTCTTTACTACCTATGTAGATATAGAAAAATCAACAACGGGCATACCTTATGAAGCCATCGTTTTTTATCTGGTCTGTTTATCCCTGAACATTTATATTCTTAGCCGAGGTCTTAGTGGAGGAGTCGAAAAGGTTGCCAAGATCGGTATGCCATTGTTGATCCTCTTTGGGATATTTCTGGCGATAAAGAGTGTGAGTATGGGCCATGCAGGTGCCTGCGCGGATTGTGATTCTGCCTTAGGTTTGAACTTCCTGTGGCAACCTCAGTTTGATAGCTTGACCAACCCCAAAGTGTGGCTGGCAGCAGCCGGACAGATCTTCTTCACCCTTTCTGTAGGTATGGGAACTATACATTGCTATGCAGCATATGTCAGATCCAAGGATGATATCGCTTTGAATGCAATGTCAGCCGGTTGGATGAATGGTTTCGTAGAGATCGTTCTTGGTGCTTCTATTGTTATTCCAATTGCTGCAGGTTACTTGGGCTTGGAATGGGTAAAAGAAAATGCAGGTTTCTCAATGGCTTTCCAAACCATGCCTTATCTGTTCCAACAGTGGGGTAGTGTGCTTTCGGTTGTCGGTGGTGTAATGTGGTTTGGTCTGTTGTTCTTTGCAGGTATTACTTCGTCGCTTGCGATGGGTACCCCCTGGATGGGCTTCATGAAAGATGAATTTAACTGGTCAAGAAATAAGAGTGCATTGACTTTTGGTGCACTTACACTTGCCATGGGATTACCTACTGTATATTTTTATAATGAAGGTGTTTTTGGTGAATATGATTATTGGGCAGGAACAGTTTCATTGGTAATATTTGCACTTGCTGAAGTGATCCTGTTTGGTTGGGTATTCGGTATTGATAAAGGATGGAAAGAATTGAATTCTGGTGCAGATATCAAAGTACCGGGCGTCTTCAAGCCTATTATCAAATATGTCACTCCATTACTTCTGTTGTTTGTATTTGTTGCATCCTTAATCACACCAAAGGACAATGACTGGAACAAGGCTATTACACAAGGATGGGAACTGGATGCAAGTTCCATCATAGGTCAGATCCAGAATAAAGGGGTGATTGTAAACCGGGATTACTTTGCAGATAACTACCAAAGTGCCGTGGCGGGAATTGTAACGTCTGTTGAAACAACAGGTACTCGACACATTATTGTAATCGGTTCTGCGGAAAGTGAAAAGCCCGTAGCTACATATAAGTTTAAGAAAGATAAATCCGTATCTGTCAGTGAAGGTCAGGAGATAAGTGTAGGTGATATCGTTGCAAAGGGAAGCTTCACACACAATATATTTTATACTGATATGGCCAGACTATTTTTGTTAAGCTTGTTCCTGTTCCTATGCTTCCTGGTATACAGGGCAACTGTGCTCAGGGAAAAAAATGGGAGGATATAATATGACTACAAGTGCAATCATAACCATGGTGGTGGTTCAGGTAATTGTTACCATTATCACTGCGTATTTCTTTTACAAAGTATTGACGACTCCGCCAAGAGCAGAGCCGGATTCATTTTCTGAAAACGACGACGAACAAAGATAAACTGATATGGGGTGAAGAAGCGGCTACGCGAGTATTTCATGTACTCACGCCGCGAGCGGAACGGGTTAACCGTACTGCTGGCTTTACTCCTGATCAGCATTTTGTGTCGCATATATGCTGGATACTTTATTGAAGAGAAAAGATCTTCGTTTCAAATTAATGAAAGCGAGTTGCAAGCTTTGCTTTTGCAACTCGATAAACTGGAGGAGGAGCCTAAACACTACTCATCTTCAAATTATCTTCCTAATAGAAAAACACCCGGATCAGCACTAAAAGAGTTCGATCCCAATAGCATCACTGCAGAAGAGTGGATCAAATTAGGGTTTAGCCCAAATCAGGCTGCATCTATCATCAAGTATCGCACAATGATCGGTGGTTTTGAAACTGCCGACCAGCTAAAAAACTGTTTTGTGATCGATGAAGAAAGATTTAATCTGCTTGAACCCTTCATCAATCTAAGTCCTGCATTATCCAAAGAATCATATTTTAATAAAGAGATAAAGGAACAGAAAAAGACTGCTCCTGTCTTCCCTAAACCGGATCTTAATTTCTCAACTTTGGAAGAGATCACATTGATCAGGGGAATAGGAGATCATACAGCAAAGTTGATTATCGATTATCGACAACGCATAGGAGGTTTTTCAAATCTAAATCAGCTGTATGAGATCAAGGGTCTGGATTCAACAAGAATAGAACTTTTGAAAAAGGAATCGGTATTAACACAAAAAGTTTTCAAACGAATTGATATTAATTCTGCCACGTATGCCGATCTACGGAACCATCCATATATTGAACAGGATCTTGCAAGGCTTATAGTTCGTTTTCGTGAATTGCACGGTAAGTATGAGAGTGTTGAGTCTCTAAAAAAACTTGCACTTGTAGATACTGTGGTTTATAAAAGAATTTTTCCCTACCTAAAAGTTCAGGAATAACTTTGCTTTTTTGTTTAGGAGGTAATAAAAGCGTAAAATTGCAGCCGCTACAAAATTACTATGGTCATTGAAAAATTAAGAAATACAGTTAGGGATATCCCTGATTTTCCTAAACCGGGAATCCTGTTTAAGGATATTACTCCTGTATTGATGGATCCGGTATTATGCCGGGAATTGGTGGATGAATTTATCAGAAGGATTGGGGATGTGAGAGTTGATGCTATAGCTGCAGTAGAAAGTAGGGGCTTTCTTTTTGGAATGAGCCTCGCAGATAAATTAAATGTTCCATTTATTCCGGTACGTAAAGCAGGCAAATTGCCATATAAAACCGTATCTTATTCCTATGATCTTGAATATGGATCTGCTGTTGTGGAAATGCATGAAGATGCCGTAAAACCGGGATGGAATGTATTGATACATGATGATCTTCTTGCTACAGGCGGAACAGCAATAGCGGCAGCTGAACTTATCAAATCACAAGGAGCAAATATTGCCGGATTTGCATTTTTAATCGAACTTACCTTCCTGGATGGAAAACCCAGACTGGAAAAATATTCTGATCATATTATAAACCTCATCAGCTACTAAGATGGATTTTGGATTTAACGAGAGTAACAAAATGATCGCGGATACATGCCGTGATTTCGCAAATAAACATATCCGTCCGGATATGATGATATGGGACGAAAGTCAAGAGTTTCCTATTGAACTGTTCAAGAAGATGGGAGAGCAGGGATTGATGGGAATTCTGGTACCTACTGAATATGGTGGTGCCGGATTAAGCTATACTGAATACGTTACTGCTTTGATCGAGATCTCTAGAGTTTGCGGTTCTATCGGGCTTAGCATGGCAGCGCATAATTCATTATGTACCGGACACATTCTTCAATTTGGAAGCGAAGAGCAAAAGAAAAAATGGTTGCCTAAACTTGCTACCTGCGAGTGGTTGGGAGCATGGGGACTAACTGAACCTAATACCGGATCAGATGCAGGTCGTATGATGACTACAGGTGTTTTGGACGGTGATCATTGGGTGATTAATGGTGCAAAATCCTGGATCACTCATGGTAAATCATCTCAAGTTGCTGTGGTAATGGTCAGGACAGGGGAGATAGGTGATTCACATGGAATGACTGCTTTTGTTATTGAGAAAGGCACACCGGGTTTCACACACGGAAGAAAAGAGAACAAACTGGGGATGCGTGCATCAGAGACTACTGAATTGTTGTTTGATAACTGCAGAGTTCATAAAGATAATGTACTTGGCAAGGCTGGCGAAGGTTTCGTTCAGGCAATGAAAGTTCTAGATGGTGGAAGGATCAGTATTGCTGCTTTATCATTGGGTATTGCCCACGGTGCTTTGGACGCTTCTATCAAATATGCCAAGGAAAGACAACAATTTGGTAAGCCGATCGCTGAATTTCAAGGTATCGCTTTCAAATTGGCTGATATGGCTACGGAACTTGAAGCAGCTGACCTGCTAACTTATCAGGCTGCTGACATGAAGAACAGAGGATTAAAGGTAACTAAGGAAAGTGCATTTGCGAAGTATTTTGCTTCCGAAGTAGCGGTGAGATGCAGTACCGAATCTGTTCAGATCTTTGGTGGCTATGGATACACCAAGGATTTTCCTGTTGAGAAATTCTACCGTGATTCTAAATTATGCACTATAGGTGAGGGTACTTCAGAGATTCAAAAGCTTGTAATTGCTAGAGAATTGCTTAAATCCTAAAAATCTCATTATTTATTTGGATAATTTAATAAAAGCATATATTTTTGCATTCCTTTTTAACATAAGATAATACGATGATAATTGTACCAGTAAAAGAAAACGAGTCAATCGAAAGAGCGCTTAAGAAATTCAAGAAGAAATTTGAACGCACAGGTGTTGTACGTGAACTTCGTAGCCGTCAGGCATTCGAAAAGCCTTCGATTACAAGAAGAACTGAAGTTATCAAAGCTAGATACAAAGCCGGTCTTCAACGTGAAGAAGCAGGAAACTAATCCTTTCTGATAATATATCAAAGCCTCGCAATTGCGGGGCTTTCTTTTTTGGTTTATTTTGCGTATTTTTCTGCAAGCTATTCATTGATAGAATAGCGATTTTGATCATAACGAAAAGAATTTGGTGTTGAATTCAGAAATGATCCCTGCCGCACAGCGGTTTATCCAATATTTAAAATACGAAAAACGGTATTCCGAACATACCTTGTCAGCCTATAGCTCTGACATCAATTCCTTTTTGACCTATACCAAAGAAGCATACGAAAGCGTGGAACCCGCTGAAATGACTCATCCTATTCTGAGATCATGGGTTGTAAATTTGTTAGAGCAGGGGATAGGTGCAAGATCTGCGAGCAGGAAAATTACTGTTCTTAAGACCTGGTTCAGATTTATGTTGAGAAACGGTATTATCGAATCCAACCCTACACTTAAACTCCAGGCTCCAAAAGTTTCCAAACGTCTGCCCACTTTTGTCAATAAAGACAAGATGGAAGAATTGTTTGATACCTATGAATTTGGAGATACCTATGATGGATGGCGCGACCGCTTGGTACTTGAAATGTTCTATGCAACCGGAATGCGAAAGGCGGAATTGATCAATCTAAAGGATGTTGATGTGGATACCCACAGTAGAACCTTAAAAGTTTTGGGTAAGCGCAACAAAGAGAGGATAATTCCATTTGGGGCAAGACTTTCGGAAGCCATTAAAAATTATCAGCTTAGACGTGAGCAAAATGGGTTAAATAATCCGGAAGATTACTTTTTTTTAAATAAAAAGGGTAACAAATTGACACCCCGTTCCGTTTATGATATTGTTACCAAACACCTTTCAAAACTCACTACATTAGACAAAACAAGTCCACACGTGCTAAGACATACTTTTGCTACACATATGCTTGAGAACGGTGCTGATATAAATGCAGTGAAAGAGATACTTGGGCATGCGAGCCTTGCTGCCACTCAAGTATACACACATAATACCATTGAGAAATTAAAAAAGATTTATGAACAAGCCCATCCCAGGGCATAAATAATTATGGAGGATTAAATATGAAGCTAAAAGTTCAATCTATTCATTTTAACGCAGACGGTAAATTATTAGAGTTTATCCAGGAAAGAGTTGATAAACTGCACACTTTTTATGATGATATAATTGATGGAGAGGTCATTCTTAAACTCCAAAAAAATGATTCGGAGAATAAGATCACTGAAATAAAAGTCAATTTGCCGGGTCGACAATTGTTCGCAAAGGAGCAATCCAAGACTTTTGAAGAGGCAACAGACGTTGCGGTCGAAGCATTGCGAAAACAGATCACTAAACACAAAGAAAAAGTAAAAAGAGTTTAATCTTGATATTCAATGTATTACATAAAGCCCGGGTAGGAATTTACCGGGCTTTATATTTTTCTATCCCTTTCTGCAAAAGAAAAGTAAAAAATGTTTTGAGATATCATTGAATGTTTCTTACATTTGCAGTCCTTTTTTAGGGGTAGTTCTTTGAATAAAGGTAATGCCGATGTAGCTCAGTTGGCCAGAGCTACTGATTTGTAATCAGTGGGTCGGGGGTTCGAATCCCTCCATCGGCTCTATCTTAAGGATAATTATTTTTTTATCTGTCGGATTGTATTGGGGAGATTCCAGAGTGGCTAAATGGGGCAGACTGTAAATCTGTTGTTTCGACTTCGAAGGTTCGAATCCTTCTCTCCCCACCACTTACTTTATGAAGTCATAAAGAAAAGGAATGATACAATCAGGTAAAAGAGTACCTGAAGATAACAAAAGCGGAAGTAGCTCATTTGGTAGAGCATCAGCCTTCCAAGCTGAGGGTGGCCGGTTCGAGCCCGGTCTTCCGCTCCATTACTCTCCGGGTTCAACACCAGTTCCGGAGAGCTTTAAGCCGATGTAGCTCAGCTGGTAGAGTGCGTCCTTGGTAAGGACGAGGTCACGGGTTCAAGTCCCGTCATTGGCTCAGATTAAAAATGTATATTAATATTGATTCTAAACTATAATTAACAATTCACAATGGCTAAAGAGAAATTTGACCGTTCCAAACCGCACGTAAACATCGGTACGATCGGACACGTTGACCATGGTAAAACAACCTTGACAGCTGCCATCACTACGGTTTTGGCACAGAAAGGTTTGTCTGCTTTAAGGTCTTTTGATTCAATCGATAATGCTCCTGAAGAAAAGGAAAGAGGTATTACGATCAATACATCACACGTTGAATATTCAACTGCTGCACGTCACTACGCGCACGTTGACTGTCCGGGTCACGCTGACTATGTAAAGAACATGGTTACGGGTGCTGCTCAAATGGACGGTGCTATTCTTGTTGTTGCTGCTACTGATGGTCCTATGCCACAAACGCGTGAGCATATCCTGCTTGCTCGTCAGGTTGGTGTACCAACTATCGTAGTTTTCATGAATAAAGTAGATATGGTTGATGATGAAGAACTTCTTGATCTTGTAGAGATGGAAATTCGTGAGTTGTTAAGCTTCTATGAATTTGATGGCGACAACACTCCTATCATCCGTGGATCAGCCCTTGGTGGTTTGAACCTGGATGCTGCTTGGGTTGACAAGATCATGGAATTGATGGATGCTGTTGATAGCTACATTCCAATTCCTCCAAGATTGGTAGATCTTCCATTCCTTATGCCTGTTGAAGATGTATTCTCGATCACTGGTCGTGGTACAGTTGCAACCGGTCGTATCGAGCGTGGAATTATCAACTCTGGTGAAGAAGTTGAGATCATGGGTATGCAGGATAAGAAACTTAAGTCGGTTGTTACCGGTGTTGAGATGTTCCGTAAGATCCTTGACCGTGGAGAAGCTGGTGATAACGTAGGTTTGTTGTTACGTGGTATTGAGAAAGATGATATCCGTCGTGGTATGGTCATCGCAAAACCGGGTTCAATCACTCCTCACACTGAATTCAAAGCTGAGATCTATGTGTTGAAAAAAGAAGAAGGTGGACGTCACACTCCATTCCACAATAAATACCGTCCTCAGTTTTACTTACGTACAACTGACGTTACAGGAGAGATCACTCTACTTGAAGGACGTGATATGGTAATGCCAGGTGACAACGTGACAATCAATGTTGTATTGATTCAACCGGTAGCTATGGAAAAAGGTCTTCGTTTCGCTATTCGCGAAGGAGGTCGTACCGTAGGTGCAGGTCAGGTTACTGAAATCACTAAGTAATAAAAGCTATTGAATCAACAGGCTTCCGATTCGTCGGAATGCCTGCTGGTTTGATAAAAATATAGGAGTGTGGCTCTTCTGTAGTCCTGGATTGCGGAAAATATGAGCTGCACATACTAATTTACGGGTGTAGCTCAATTGGTAGAGTAGTGGTCTCCAAAACCATTGGCTGGGAGTTCGAGTCTCTCCACCCGTGCATTAATAAAGAATTAACATAACGGCTAAAATATATGTCAAAGATCAGACTTTACTTGCAAGACACTGTGAACGAATTGCTTCACAAGGTTTCATGGCCTACCTGGGCTGAACTGCAAAGCAGTGCGATCGTGGTTATGATAGCATCTCTGATCATTGCGCTCATTATATTTGTGATGGATTCAGCATTCAGTGGCTTTATGAGCACCCTTTATAAAATGTTCGTTTAACCGGACAAAAAGTAATGAGCGAACAGACAGAAAAAAAATGGTACGTAGTGCGTGCCATTAGCGGGAAAGAAAAAAAGATCAAGCAGTATATTGAGTCTGAAATTTCAAGACTGAATCTGCAGGATTATGTTGCACAGGTATTGATCCCTACTGAAAAAGTATATCAGATCCGTGCAGGAAAAAAAGTGAGTAAGGAAAGAAGTTATTTCCCCGGATATGTGCTTATTGAAGCAAATCTCGTGGGTGAAATACCTCATATCATCGAAAGCATCACAGGTGTTATCGGTTTCTTAGGTGCAAAAGGTGAGGCTCCTGCCCCATTGAGAATGACCGAAGTGAATCGTATCCTGGGACGTGTAGATGAATTGGCCGATAGTGAAGAGATCCTTCATTCGCCTTATGTTGTTGGAGAATCTGTCAAAGTAATTGACGGACCGTTCAACAGCTTTACAGGTGTTATTGAAGATGTGAATGAAGAGAAGAAGAAACTTAAAGTAATGGTTAAGATCTTCGGCCGTAAGACCCCTCTCGAGCTGGGCTATATGCAAGTCGAGAAGGAATAATTTGAAATAACGAGTTTAGCTGCAATTGTGAGACTGTAGCTGCTTCCAAATTCATTATTTATATATATCAATTAACTAGAATAGCAAACAGAATGGCTAAAGAAGTAAGTGCACTGATCAAACTTCAAGTTAAAGGAGGTTCAGCAAATCCAGCTCCGCCAATTGGTCCCGCTTTGGGAGCAAAAGGTGTGAACATCATGGAATTCTGCAAGCAGTTTAATGCACGTACCCAAGATCAGGCCGGGAAAGTATTACCAGTGATCATCACTGTGTATGTCGATAAGTCCTTCGATTTCATAATTAAAAACCCTCCTGTAGCAATACAGTTGTTGGAAGTTACGAAGTTAAAAGGCGGATCACCCGAATCTAATCGTAAAAAAGTTGCAAGTGTAACTTGGGCGCAAGTGCAGAAGATAGCAGAAGATAAAATGCCTGATTTGAACGCATTCACAGTTGAGTCTGCCATGAAAATGGTTGCAGGAACTGCGCGTTCAATGGGAATAAATGTCTCTGGTACTCCTCCTTGGAATAACTGATCAATAAAGCCGTAAAACGGCTGAATGCTACACAATCGAACTAAAATGTCTAAAATTTCAAAGAACAGAAAAGCCGCCCTTGCTCAGATTGACAAGACGAAGACTTACTCTCTGAGTGAAGCTGCTCAGCTTGTGAAGGACGTTACTCAAACTAAGTTTGACTCGTCTGTGGACCTGGATATCCGTCTTGGGGTTGACCCAAGAAAGGCTAACCAGATGGTACGTGGATCTGTTACCCTTCCTCATGGAACCGGTAAAACCTTACGCATACTTGTACTCTGTACTCCGGATAAGGAGCAGGAAGCAAAAGATGCTGGTGCCGATTTCGTAGGTCTTGACGAATATATCGAAAAGATCGAAAAAGGGTGGACAGATGTAGATATCATCATCACTATGCCTAGCGTAATGGCCAAGGTTGGTAAATTGGGACGTGTCCTCGGACCCCGTAACCTGATGCCTAACCCGAAAACAGGTACAGTGACCATGGATATTGCTAAGGCAGTAAATGATGCTAAAGGTGGAAAGATTGATTTTAAGGTTGACAAGACCGGAATCATTCACTCATCTGTCGGCAAAGTTTCTTTCGACAGCAAAGCAATCTTTGAGAACGCTAGCGAACTGATCCAGACGATTCAAAAATTGAAGCCGGCTGCAGCAAAAGGTACTTATATCAAAAGTATATACCTGAGCAGCACCATGAGTCCTTCAATCTTAATCGAACCTAAATCAGTAGTTTCCTTATAGGAATCACAAACTGGCATCTAATCTAAAGAAGCAATGAAAAGGGAAGAAAAAGAACAGATTATTGGCAACCTGCAAGAACTGATAGGAGCACATAACAACATTTACATTACCGATACTTCGAATTTAACCGTTGCGAAAATCAACGAATTGAGAAGAATGGGTTTCAAGAGAGGAATTAAAATACAGGTAGCGAAAAATACGCTTATCCGTAAAGCTCTTGAACGCGCAGGTGATGGATATGAAGGTTTGTACGATGTATTGAAAGGTACATCTGCTATCATGTTCAGTGAAACAGGAAACGGCCCTGCAAAACTGATAAAGGATTTCCGTAAGAAAGGCGATAAGCCTGCTCTTAAAGGAGCTTATATCGATTCAGCAATATTTATTGGAGATAATCAACTTGATACGTTATTCAGCCTCAAATCAAAAGAGGAATTGGTTGGCGAAATCATCGGATTACTTCAATCACCTGCGAAGAATGTGCTTTCTGCACTTCAATCAAGTGGTGGCAAATTAGCTGGTATCGTGAAAACATTATCAGAACGCTAAGAACTAATGTCCGCATCGGCCGGTTGCCGTATCAGAATCAATTAACTAATTAAGTAAACACTATTTAAATATAATAAAGATGGCAGATTTGAAATCATTTGCTGAGCAACTTGTAAACTTGACAGTAAAAGAAGTTAACGAACTCGCACAAATCCTGAAAGACGAATACGGTATCGAGCCTGCAGCTGCAGCTCCAGTAATGGTTGCCGGTGGCGGTGCTGCTGCTGGTGGCGAAGCTCCTGAAGAGCAGACCTCATTCGATGTAATTCTTAAAGCTCCTGGCGCAGCAAAGCTCGCTATCGTTAAACTTGTAAAAGAGTTGACAGGTCTTGGTCTTAAAGAAGCAAAGGATCTTGTTGATGGTGCTCCAAAGCCAGTGAAAGAAGGCGTGTCTAAAGACGAAGCCAATTCACTGAAGAGTCAGCTTGAAGAAGCTGGTGCTGAAGTAGAAGTGAAGTAAGCTTCATCGCTTAATTCATTATAGACCTCTTTCCCCCGCTATGTGGGGGAGAGGTCTATATCCTATTTTAGGCCTACTGCCCTCGGGTGGTGCATCTAGCCGCGGTAAAAGGTGCAATATTCTAACCTAAAAACTACATCAATTGGCTTCTATCAGCAATAATACTTCAAAGAGAATTAATTTCTCGACAACAAAAAACTTCATTGAATATCCTGACTTTCTTGAGATTCAGCTCAAGTCATTCAAGGATTTTTTTCAATTAGAGACTACGCCTGACAATCGTCATAACGAAGGACTCTTTAAAGTTTACAGTGAAAATTTTCCGATCTCGGATTCAAGAAATAATTTTGTTCTTGAATTTCTGGATTACTTTATTGATCCTCCACGATACAGCATTGAAGAATGTATTGAACGTGGACTCACGTATAGCGTGCCCCTTAAGGCTAAGCTAAGACTTTATTGTACGGATCCTGAACACGAAGATTTCGAAACTATCGTGCAGGACGTATATCTGGGTACTATCCCTTACATGACTCCTAAAGGTACTTTCGTTATCAATGGAGCTGAAAGGGTTGTTGTGTCCCAGCTTCACCGTTCACCCGGAGTATTCTTCGGACAAAGCAAACATGCTAACGGTACCAAACTTTATTCTGCCCGTGTTATCCCTTTCAAAGGATCCTGGATAGAATTTGCAACTGACATCAACAATGTCATGTATGCATACATCGATCGTAAAAAGAAATTCCCGGTTACTACCCTGTTACGTGCTATCGGTTACGAAACAGATAAAGACATCCTGGAGATCTTTGGTCTTGCTGACGAACTGAAAGTAAGCAAAGCAGCATTGAAAAAGGCTATCGGCCGTAAACTTGCTGCAAGGGTACTGCGTACCTGGGTTGAAGATTTCGTTGATGAAGATACCGGAGAAGTTGTTTCTATCGAACGTAATGAAATCATCCTTGAGCGTGAAACCATTCTTGATGAAGCTCATATCGATCTTATCAATGAAGCTGGCGTTAAAACAGTTATTCTGCACAAACAGGATATAAATGCTAATGACTACGCTATTATATACAATACTCTTCAGAAAGATACATCTAACTCTGAGAAAGAAGCAGTAGAGCATATCTATCGTCAACTGCGTAACGCTGAACCACCGGATGAGGAAACTGCTCGTGGTATCATCGACAAGTTGTTCTTCTCTGACAAACGTTATGATCTTGGTGAAGTAGGTAGATACAGGATCAACCGCAAGTTGAATCTGGAAATAGCTGATGACGTCAAGGTTCTTACGAAGCAAGATATCATTTCTATCATCCGTTACCTGATCGAATTGATCAATTCAAAAGCTGAAGTTGATGATATCGATCATTTAAGTAACCGTCGTGTACGTACTGTAGGTGAGCAACTTTACACTCAGTTTGGTGTTGGTCTTGCTCGTATGGCTCGTACGATCCGTGAAAGAATGAACGTTAGGGATAATGAAGTATTTACCCCTGCCGATCTGATCAACGCGAAGACCTTGTCTTCTGTTATCAATTCATTCTTCGGAACAAATCAGTTATCACAATTCATGGATCAGACAAACCCGCTTGCTGAAATAACGCATAAGCGAAGGTTGTCTGCACTCGGACCCGGTGGTCTAAGTCGTGAGCGTGCAGGTTTTGAAGTACGTGACGTTCACTATACACACTATGGTCGTCTTTGTACTATTGAGACTCCTGAAGGTCCAAACATTGGTCTGATCTCTTCTCTTTGTGTTTATGCAAAGATCAATAACTTAGGTTTCATCGAAACGCCTTACCGTAATGTAAAGAATGGTAAAGTGGATCTGAAAGCGGATGTTATTTATCTGAGTGCTGAAGAGGAAGATAGAAAAGTAATTGCGCAGGCAAATGCACAGATCGATGATAACGGTACTTTCACAGATTCAAGGATCAAAGCGCGTTATGAAGGTGACTTCCCGGTAATTGAACCGGATAAGGTTGAGCTGATGGACGTTGCTCCGAATCAGATCGCTTCTATCGCAGCTTCTTTGATTCCTTTCCTCGAACATGATGATGCCAACCGTGCACTTATGGGATCGAACATGCAACGTCAGGCAGTGCCGCTTTTGCGTCCTGAATCTCCTGTTGTTGGTACCGGTCTTGAAGGTATGGTTGCTCGTGATTCACGAGTATTAATCAATGCTGAAGGTGATGGAGTAGTTGAATCAGTTGATGCAAATCAGATCTCTATTCGTTACAGCCGTAATGAAGAAGAAAGATTGATCAGCTTTGACGATGATCTGAAATCATACACACTTACTAAGTTCCAAAAGACAAATCAAAGTACCTGTATTAACCTAAAACCTATTGTTAAAAAAGGGGATAAGGTTAAGAAAGGTCAGGTTCTTTGCGAAGGATATGCAACACAGGATGGCGAACTCGCATTGGGTCGTAACCTGATGGTGGCCTTCATGCCATGGAAAGGATATAACTTCGAGGATGCTATCGTGATCTCTGAACGTGTTGTTCGTGACGATATCTTCACTTCTATTCATATTGATGAATATAGCCTTGAAGTTAGAGATACCAAACGTGGTCTTGAAGAATTGACCGCTGATATTCCAAACGTATCTGAGGAAGCTACCCGCGACCTGGATGAAAATGGACTTATCCGTGTTGGTGCTGAAGTTGTAGAAGGTGATATCCTGATTGGTAAGATCACACCAAAAGGTGAAACAGATCCTTCTCCGGAAGAAAAACTACTTCGTGCGATCTTCGGTGATAAAGCCGGTGATGTAAAAGATGCTTCTTTAAAAGTTCCACCATCTGTTAAAGGTGTTGTTATCAATAAGAAACTTTTTTCACGTTCTGTGAAGGATAAGAATGCAAAGAACGAAGAGAAAATTCTTGTTGCTCAGCTTGAAGAAGAACATTCACAAGCAATGGCTGAATTGAAAGGCAAATTGGTTGATAAACTTTTTGTACTGGTTAGCGGAAAAACATCTCAGGGTGTTACCAATAACTTCAAAGAAGTTCTGATCCCTAAAGGAGCTAAATTCAGTCAGAAGATCCTTTCTGAACTTGATTATGTAAATATCAATCCATACAAGTGGACCACTGACAAAGATAAAAATGATGCTATTCGCATTTTGCTGCATAACTACAGCATTAAAGTGAATGACCTTGTTGGAAACTACAAGCGCAGAAAATTTGCTTTGAACGTGGGAGACGAACTACCCGCAGGTATTATGCAGTTGGCAAAAGTTTATATTGCCAAGAAGCGTAAGCTGAAAGTAGGGGATAAGATGGCTGGACGTCACGGTAACAAGGGTATTGTAGCCCGTATCGTACGTGATGAAGATATGCCTTTTCTTGATGACGGAACTCCGGTAGATATCGTACTTAATCCATTGGGTGTACCATCGCGTATGAACCTTGGACAGATCTACGAAACTGTACTTGGATGGGCCGGAATGAAGCTTGGATTGAAATTCGCAACTCCAATCTTTGATGGAGCATCTATTGAAGATATTGACCATTACGTTACTAAGGCGAACTTACCGAAATTCGGTATCACTTACCTGAACGACGGTGGAACCGGTGATAAGTTCGATCAGCCTGCAACTGTAGGTGTGATCTACATGCTTAAACTGGGCCATATGGTAGATGATAAAATGCACGCAAGATCTATCGGACCATACTCGCTTATTACTCAGCAGCCGCTTGGTGGTAAAGCACAGTTTGGAGGTCAGCGTTTCGGGGAAATGGAAGTATGGGCTATAGAAGCCTTCGGTGCTGCCAACATCCTTCAGGAATTGCTAACTGTTAAATCCGATGATGTTATCGGACGTGCCAAGGCTTATGAAGCCATTGTTAAAGGTGAAAACATGCCTGTCCCGGGAATTCCTGAGTCATTCAACGTACTTCTTCATGAATTACGTGGTTTGGGTCTCAAGATAACCCTCGACTAGTTATTGGATCATTCCGGATGGCGCTAAGCCATCCGGCTTTCCTACACCTTTAGTTTAACTTAACAATCTACAGACGATGTCATTGAAAAGAGATAATAAAATAAAAAGCAACTTTTCGAAAATTACGATCAGCCTTGCATCTCCGGAGCATATTCTAGAGCAGTCAAGTGGTGAAGTTCTCAAACCTGAGACTATCAACTACAGGACATATAAGCCGGAACGCGATGGTTTGTTTTGCGAACGTATTTTCGGTCCGGTTAAAGATTGGGAATGTCATTGCGGTAAATACAAAAGGATCCGTTACAAAGGGATCGTTTGTGACCGTTGTGGTGTTGAAGTAACAGAGAAAAAAGTACGTCGTGAGCGCATGGGACATATTTCCCTTGTAGTTCCGGTTGCTCATATCTGGTATTTCCGTTCTTTACCAAACAAAATTGGTTACCTGCTTGGTCTTCCAACCAAGAAGCTTGACCTCATCATTTATTATGAAAGATATGTGGTCATCAATGCAGGTATTGCAGAAAGTGATCTTGTACAATATCTTGCATTCCTTACTGAGGAAGAATATCTGAATACCCTGGATACCCTTCCAAAGGAAAATCAATATCTGGATGACAGCGATCCTACAAAATTCATCGCCAAAATGGGTGCTGAAGCATTGTTTGATCTGCTTGCTCGTCTAAACCTGGATGATCTTTCATTTAAATTACGTCATCAGGCAAATAACGAAACATCTCAACAAAGAAAGAATGAAGCGCTTAAGCGTCTTCAGGTTGTTGAAGCTTTCCGTGGTGCCAATGAGCGCATCGAAAATCGTCCTGAATGGATGATCGTGAAAGTAGTACCGGTTATACCACCGGAATTGCGTCCTCTTGTTCCATTGGATGGTGGCCGTTTTGCTACCTCCGATCTGAATGATCTGTATCGTCGTGTTATCATTCGTAATAATCGTTTGAAGCGTTTGATCGAGATCAAAGCACCGGATGTGATCCTGAGAAATGAAAAAAGAATGCTACAGGAAGCTGTTGATTCTTTATTCGATAACTCAAGAAAAGTAAATGCCGTTAAGACTGAATCAAATCGTGCTCTTAAATCACTTTCAGATAGTTTGAAAGGTAAGCAAGGCCGTTTCCGTCAAAATCTTTTGGGTAAACGTGTCGATTATTCAGCTCGTTCTGTAATTGTCGTTGGACCTGAATTGAAATTACACGAATGTGGTCTTCCTAAAGATATGGCTGCAGAACTATTCAAACCGTTTATCATTCGTAAGATGATAGAAAGAGGAGTAGTTAAAACAGTTAAGTCTGCAAAGAAGATCGTAGATCGTAAAGATCCTATCGTTTGGGATATTCTTGAAAACGTTCTGAAAGGGCATCCGGTCATGCTTAACCGTGCACCGACGCTTCACAGATTAGGTATTCAGGCATTCCAGCCAAAACTTATCGAAGGAAAAGCAATCCAATTGCATCCATTGGTTTGTACTGCATTCAACGCCGATTTTGATGGTGACCAGATGGCGGTACACGTACCTTTGGGCCATGCCGCAATACTTGAAGCACAAATGTTAATGTTGGCTTCACATAATATCTTAAATCCGGCAAACGGAGCTCCTATCACCGTTCCATCTCAGGATATGGTACTTGGTCTGTATTATATGACCAAAGGCCGCAAGACAGATGCAGAAAGAGTTGTGAAAGGAGAAGGTTTGGCTTTCTATTCACCTGAAGAAGTAATAATCGCTTACAATGAGAAACGTGCTGACCTGCATGCCTGGATCAAAGTAAAAGTGAATGTTATTGAGAATGGTGAGCTGGTTAACAGATTGAAAGAAACTACAGTTGGTAGAGTACTTTTCAATCAGGTTGTTCCTGCAGAAGTTGGCTATATCGATGAACTTTTGACTAAAAAGTCATTGAGAGATATCATCTCTGATGTATTAAAGGTTTGTGGAATAGCTAAAGCTGCCAAATTCCTGGATGATATCAAGGATCAAGGATTTATGATGGCATTCCGTGGAGGTCTGTCATTTAACCTTACAGATGTATCTATTCCTGCAGAAAAAGAGACGCTTGTAAATAAAGCGCATGTTGAAGTAACAGAAGTGATGGGTAACTACAATATGGGTTTCATCACTAACAATGAAAGATACAATCAGATCATTGATATCTGGACACGCACGAATTCAAAGATCACTGAGACCTTGCTAAAACAGCTTACTGCCGATAAGCAAGGATTCAACTCAGTATATATGATGCTTGATTCAGGAGCAAGGGGATCGAAAGAGCAGATTCGTCAGCTTGGTGGTATGAGGGGGCTTATGGCAAAACCTCAGAAGTCAGGTGCAACGGGTGGTGAGATTATCGAAAACCCGATTCTTTCAAACTTTAAGGAAGGTTTGTCTATCCTTGAGTATTTCATCTCAACTCACGGTGCACGTAAAGGTCTTGCCGATACAGCCTTGAAAACGGCTGATGCGGGTTACCTTACTCGTCGTCTTGTGGATGTTGCTCAGGATGTTATCATTGCTGATGAAGATTGTGGTACACTGAGAGGTTTGCCTGAAACAGCTTTGATGAACAAGGATGAAATAGTTGAATCACTTTATGATCGTATCCTGGGTAGAGTTTCTCTGCATGATATCTTCGATCCGCGTACCGGTGACAAGATCATCGAAGCAGGTGAACAGATCAGTGAAGTAGTTGCAGCTAAGATCGAAGTTTCTTCTATAGAAACAGTTGAGATCAGATCGGTATTGTCTTGTGAATCTAAGTATGGTGTTTGTACAAAATGCTATGGTAGAAACCTTGCAACCGGTAGAATGGTTCAGAAAGGTGAAGCAGTTGGTGTTATTGCAGCTCAATCTATTGGTGAGCCGGGTACACAGCTTACACTTCGTACTTTCCACGTGGGTGGTACAGCATCGAAGATCGCTGCAGAATCACGTATCGAAGCTAAATATGATGGTGTTCTGGAATTTGAAGAAATTCGTTTTGTAGAAGCTAAAATTGAAGGCGGTTCTCAGAAAATGGTCTTGGGTCGTTCCGGTGAATTCCGAATTATCGATCCAAACACCAAAGTGGTTCTTACTACTCAGAATATTCCTTACGGAGCTAAATTGTATGCCGAGCATGGAGATCCAGTGAAAAAAGGATTCTTGATCTGCGATTGGGATCCGTACAACGCTGTCATCATGTCTGACATAACAGGTAAAGTTGAATTCGAACATATCGAAGAAGGACTTACTTTCCGTGAAGAATCTGATGAACAAACCGGTTATACTGAAAAAGTAATTACAGATAGCCGTGATAAGACAAGAAATCCAAGTATCCGTATCATCGACAGCAAGAATAAAGAGAATATCCGTTCTTACAACTTGCCGGTAGGTGCTCACATTATTGTCAATGCCGGAGCTAAGATCAGTGCAGGTGATATCCTTGTTAAGATTCCTCGTCAAACAGGTAAATCTGGTGATATCACAGGTGGACTACCAAGGGTAACCGAACTTTTCGAAGCTCGTAATCCAAGTAATCCGGCTGTTGTTTCTGAGATCGATGGAGCAGTTTCTTATGGAGGTATCAAACGTGGTAATCGTGAGATCATCATCTCTTCTAAAGAAGGTGAGACCAAGAAATATCTAGTTCCATTGAGTAAGCATATCCTGGTTCAGGATAATGATTATATCAAAGCTGGATCTGCTCTTTCAGACGGTGCTACAACTCCTTCAGATATCCTTGCTATCAAAGGACCAGCAATGGTTCAGGAATACCTGGTTAATGAGATACAAGAAGTTTATCGTCTTCAGGGTGTGAAGATCAATGATAAACACTTTGAAGTTATCGTTCGTCAGATGATGCGTAAAGTGATCATTGATGATCCAGGGGATACAAAATTCCTTGAAAAGGAATCTGTAAATAAATACGAATTTATGGAACAGAATGATTGGATCATCGACAAGAAAGTTGTTGTTGATGCAGGTGATTCTGCTACACTTCGCCCGGGACAGATCATTACACTACGTAAGTTACGTGATGATAATTCTGCCTTGAAACGTAAGGATATGAAACCGGTTGAAGCACGTGATGCCATACCTGCTACATCTACTCCTTTGTTACAGGGTATCACACAGGCTTCATTGCATACTAAGAGCTGGATCTCTGCTGCTTCCTTCCAGGAAACAACTAAAGTCCTTAACGAAGCTGCGATTGCAGGTAAAATGGATCCTTTGAGCGGTCTGAAGGAAAATGTGATCGTTGGTCACTTGATCCCGGCCGGTACAGGACTTCGTGAATACGAAAAGCTTATTGTTGGTTCCCAGGAAGAGTATAACTTACTCATGGCTTCCAAGAATGAGGAGACAGTAGACTCGAAATAATCTGCTTTAATAAATTAAACAATCCCCGGCTCTACAAAGTCGGGGATTGTTGTATAGCTTAATTTAGCATTTATGCTTAACTTTACATAAACAAGAAATATTATGAATCAAAACGATAATAGTCAAAACCCGAATCAACTCAATATAGAACTAAACGAAGACGTAGCTGAAGGTATCTATTCAAACCTGGCAATAATTACACATTCAAATTCTGAATTTGTAGTTGACTTCATCAAAGTAATGCCGGGTATTCCAAAAGCTCGAGTTAAGTCAAGGATAGTATTAACTCCTCAGCATGCAAAACGATTGTTGAATGCGCTGGCTGAAAATGTATCCAAATTTGAATCCGTACATGGAGTCATCAAAGAAACAGAAGCAGTAGGCATGCCAATGAACTTTGGAGGCCCTACAGCTCAGGCATAATCCTAAGAAACAAACCATTTAAATAACCCCGGATTTGGGGTTATTTTTTTTGTATCAAATGCAAAATTTAATTCTGATCATTTCGTATTGATCATATAGTATGGATTTCAAATCACCACTGTCCTGAAACGCATTCCAAAAAATGTCAAATTGCATCTTATGTAATTATCTATAAGACGAATCTTTGAAATTATACTACCGGAGTCCGCTGAGGGGCTTGTAATATGAACCGGTAGCAGAAACCTTTAATCGGTCGAATTATTTGAGGCCTTTCAAGCTGAGATTAAAGTGTAATTTTTAGTTCAGTCAATCTTAATTGGAAATTCGATCTGAGTTCTCTTTGAATCTCTTTGATTCTCCGTGAAAAAGAAATCACATTAAAAGAGCCTCAATCAATAAAGAAATATAACTCTGTGGAATCTATGGTTACAAAAAGGTCTGATAAAAAAATAAAGATTATTCCGGACAGAAGCGATTTCAAATTTTGAATTAATCAAAAGCCCTTTCATTAAAAAGAATATATCCAAAGTGAAACAGGACGGAGAAGGGTTGTTCTTTCTTATCGTAATAATTGACACTTAAACTTAGTGGTCCAACAGGACTGTGATATACCCCCTGAGCAGAACCAATATAGTACCTGACCTTAAAAGCATCCCCGTATTTTGTAGTTCTGTCTTCATTTTGAATAAATTCCTGGAATGGCTGAAAACCGTATGCTTCAAATCTAAGATCTATATTACTGCTTAAACTGAGCACTGTTCTGAGACCTCCACCGACATAGTTATGTGCCCTGAAATTCTCAAGGAATAAAGTTCTCGTCTCTTGTAAAGGCTGGAAGGCCTGAGCTCTTAAAACACTGCTGGTATAATTACTAAAGAAAGGCTGATTTGAGAACATACTTTCCATTAAGAATCCCAATTTTAGTGGACCTATTCTTTCAAAATAATTATCGTAAACAACACGCAACTGGTACCATGATAATTGTTTACTACTCGATTCCAATAAAGGTGATGTAGATCCGGGTACATAATTTTCTATACCATCAACGAATCTGCCACTGACCAAAAAGTAAGTGCCTTGATTTGCATACATCTTTCGGTTCATGGTACTTCTCTCAAAAGTTAAGGAGGAACTAAAGGCATTAAACTTTGTTCCATCAGCAGTATCACTTTGAGTAAATTCCCGATCCTGATAATAACTGTCGTCCAGATTCACTACACTGTTTCCGATGATCAACTTTCCTTTATTCCGAGCAGGAATTCCAAAATCAAGATTAAATATCCGCTCGGTTTGTACCAGATAGGATGGTTTTACATCTTCAAAAAATGCGGTACTGCTTTTGAAAAAATCCCATCTGTTCATAGTAAATCGAGGCTCAATATAAAAGGGGACCGTATATGGCACATCCAATCTGGGAGCGAATTGTATGCTTGAATAGAGTTTCCCAAAATAGGTATTCGCACGTAAAGACAAACTTTGTTTTCCCCATACATTATACTGAACACCAATGAAGGCTTCATTGATTGGGCGGGAAGAAAAATTTCCTCCAAATTCAGTAATGATATCTTTCTCCTTTTCAATCTCCAATTCCAGATAGAAAAATCCGGTTTCTTTATCAAAAATCAATACAGGAAAAATACTCTTGATATTATTATCTGCCACTAATTTGAAATAAGGTGCCTCTAATGATTTAAGACTGACTGCTTCTGGCCTGGGTTTCATCACTCTTCTAACATAATCTGCCTGTTCCGGGGTGATACCCTTTACAATTATTGAGTCTACCAGCACTTTTGGTAAATTTGCTCTGTACGCCTTTCGGTTATCAGTCAACTCTTTCTGATCAATTCTTCTTTCAATTGATCTTTCAATTTCAGGTAATCTTTTTTGTGCTGCTACATAACCCGCTTTGATGATCTCATCCGGATTCTTAAAATCCATGAGACTGAACTGATCTACCTGTGGTTCTATGATAATCCCATTTTCACAAATGACACTGTAATTTGTTGATTGGACAAGCATAGTCCTTAACTGGGAAATTATATTGTCAGTAGCCGGTGGAGGTGCGTCACCGCTCACTTTTACTCCAATAATTATATCAGGATAAAAATCTTCAAGGACAATGTCTGCCGGAAAATTATTATAAATACCCCCGTCAAAAAGGATCATGCCATTATATACAACAGGTGAAAAGACAAATGGATAAGCAACGGATGCCCTTACAGCTCTGGCCAGATCTCCATTTTTAAAAATGACTTGTTTCTTTCCAACGATGTCAGAGGCTACACAGCGAAATGGAATAAACAAGGAATCAAAATTATTGTTGGATATCGCCATGGAAGGAGCCATTCTTTCCATCATTGCAAATTCCATCGGTGATGTATTCACGATTCTATTTGGTATGGTTGGAGAAAAGATCGAATCCACACCGAACTTGATCGTTATCCATGAAGCATTGTCTTTTGGCTTGCGAAAATAATAATGCAATTCTTCATCAATGATCCCTTGTGTCCAATTATAAAACTCATTGCTTCTGACTATGGCTTCCATCTCCTGGACAGAATAACCCATAGCATATAGCGCTCCTACCAAGGCGCCGCTGGATGTACCGGCTACATAATCTATGGGTATGTTTTGTTCTTCTAGTGCTTTTATAACTCCAATATGAGATAAGCCTCTAGCACCCCCACCACTCAAGACAAGCCCGACACGCTGAGCACTGACAGTGTAATAGCTGAGTTGAAATATGCAAAAAACGAAAATGAAAAAGATGCAACGGTTCATATTTTATTGCAATACTTTGCTTTAATGGCTGCTTCAAATATAATGTAAAAAGCGGATTGACTAATAATTAAACTAGACATGTCTTGCCAGGACTTCAAGATAAGCCGGACTTTTCAATAGTCTGCTTCCATACCAACTAAACATTTCTCCATCTACCAATTCAATTTTTGATTCGGGACACATAATTTTAAATGCTTCGATATGTTTTTCAGAAAAAGGAAACGGCTCACTTGAAAGCAATATCACATCGGGTTTTAAGTCTGAAATTTCCGAACTATTTAATTCAGGATAACGACCCATCCCTGCCGCCGCATTGGTCCATCCACATTGTTTGATCACGTCATCGATGAATGTATCTTCCCCTGCAAGCATATAAGGGTCTTGCCAAATAAAATAAAGTACGCTGCGCTTTTCAGGATGTAATGCCAATGCTTCAAACTTCACTTTAATATCCCTGACCATTTCTCCTGCTATTTGCTTACGATTGCAAATTGAACCCAGGCTTTCTATCATCGATAAAGCATGATTCAGGGTTTTTATATCGGATATCCAAACAGGAAATTCTTTTTCCAAAGCGCGAATATCTTTTTCGGAATTCTCTTCTTTATTGGCAATGATAAGATCAGGCTGCAGATCTCTTACTTTTTGAAGATCTACTTTTTTTGTTCCTCCAACACGGGTTTTGGTTTTGAATATTTCATCCGGATGAATACAAAATTTTGTAATCCCAACAAGTTCTTCGGTCAAACCAAGATCAACCAATAATTCAGTTTGAGATGGAACAAGTGAAATGATACGACGGGGCGATGAGGAGATCGAAATCGTTCTCCCCATCTGATCCGTGTATTCTTTTAGGGGCATAGCTTATTTTGCGATAGCCTGAATGATATCATGCTTAGTGATGATAAACTTCCTTCCGGAAGTGTCATTCACAATGATAGCCCCATTATCCCTTGAGATCAATGAACTCAATTGTTCCAGTGTTGATGATGGACCAACCTCCGGAAAAGCAGCACTCATAACAGTAGAAACCTGAGCATTTTTTGATTCAGCATCTTTTAATAACATAGCAAACAATTGCGACTCAGTTACAGAGCCAACAAGAGTTCCATTATCTGAAACAGGAAGTTGAGAAACATTCAAAGATGTCATTTTATCAACAGCAGAACCTATGGATTCGGAAGAAGTAACAGTGATCAATTCTTCACCTAGTTTCAATTTTTTTGAAACCAGATCGCCTGCTTTCAATTCTTTGCTGTCAAGGAAACCACGATCTCTCATCCAATCATCATTGAACATTTTTCCAAGATAACGTGTTCCATGATCATGAAAAATAACAACCACAACATCATCTTCCTTGAAATGATCTTTTAATTGTATAAGACCGGCAATGGCAGATCCCGCGCTGTTTCCACAAAAGATACCTTCTTTCTTTACGATCTCACGGGTATAGATAGCAGCATCTTTATCCGATACTTTTTCAAAAAGATCGATCACATCAAAATCTACATTCTTTGGTAAGAAATCTTCTCCGATACCTTCGGTGATGTAAGGATATATTTCTGATTTATCAAAGATTCCTGTCTCTTTATATTTTTTGAATACTGAACCATAGGTATCAATGCCAAACACTTTGATGTTCGGATTTTTTTCTTTCAGATATTTTCCTGTTCCGCTGATCGTTCCACCTGTACCCACACCTACAACCAGATGCGTGATCTTGCCTTCGGTCTGTTCCCAGATCTCAGGGCCCGTTTGCTCATAATGAGCTGTTGCATTACTTGGATTATCGTATTGGTTTGGGTAATATGAATTTGGAGTTTCTTTCGCCAAACGGGCAGATACTGAATAATAACTTTGAGGATCTTCAGGTTCTACATTCGTCGGACAAACCACAACTTCAGCGCCGAAAGCTCTTAGTGCATCTACCTTTTCTTTACTTTGTTTATCTGTTGTAGTAAAAATGCATTTGTAGCCTTTCACAATTGCAGCAATTGCAAGGCCCATTCCCGTATTCCCTGATGTACCTTCAATTATAGTTCCGCCCGGCTTCAACAAACCTGCTTTTTCAGCATCTTCGATCATTTTCACAGCCATCCTGTCTTTGATAGAATTTCCAGGATTAAAGGTTTCTACTTTTGCGTAAACAGTAGCTTTTACGGGCGCACAAACCTTGTTGAGTCTTACCATTGGCGTGTTGCCAATTGTTTCGAGAATATTATTGTAGATCATGGCGCAAAATTAAGCAAAATAAAGTGCAAGAAGAGTCATTGAGCTTCAAATTGATAGCTTGATAATCTGATAATTACAAAAGATCAATTGAACCGGATTGCTTTCAAGGGGCTTATCCGGGTAATGATAAAGGAAGGCAATACAAACATCAGCGTACAGATAACTAGTGTACCAACATTTAAAAGCAGGAAATCTGTCCATGCAAAATGTATGGGTACCACACTCATATAATAGGATTCCTGATCTAGTTTTACCAATCCAAACTGGTATTGCAGAAAGCACAGAAACAAACCCAAAGCATTACCGATGATCATACCTGTACCCAGTAAATGCAAGGCGACGTATATGAAGATCTTTCGGATAGATCGGTCTGTTGTACCGATAGCTTTTAAGACCCCGATCATACGAGTGCGTTCAAGTATGATAATCAGAAGTGCTGAGATCATATTCATCCCTGCCACAAGAATGATCAGTGAAATAATGATTATCACATTGATATTCTGAAGATCCAGCCAGTCGAAAAGTTGAGGATAGATCTCCCGGATCGTTCTCGCATTCAGATCATATCCTACAGTATTATATACTTCATAGGCTGCTTCATCAAGATTGTTCCTGTCATCCAAAAAGATCTCTAAACCACTTGCTTGCTTTTCATTCCAATCATTGAGTTTCAAGATATGACGCATGTCACAGATCGCATATAATTTATCAAACTCTTCCAAACCTGTTTCATATACACCTACGACTTTGAATTTCCTGGCTCTTGGCGGCTGTTGTATGAAATACATGGTAAGATCATCACCCGTCTTTAGCTTCATCTTTTTTGCCATGTAAGATGAAAGTAAGATCTCATTTCCTGTAGCACTATCAGAAGGAATAAATGTTGAGCCGTCTTTTATTCTTTGCCTAAAAAAATCCCATTCAAAATTCTTGTCTATTCCTTTCAGAACAAGTCCATAGATATCTTCTTTGGTCTTTAAAATACCTGATTTGGTTACATAGGATTGCACATGTCTTACTCCGGGAATAGTATATAATTGTGCTATCGTCTTAGGTCCGATCTCAATAGGTGTAGATTCAAAAGACTCATTTGTATCAAAGTAAGACACCTGAATATCAGCACCAAAACCGCTTACTTTTTCTGTGATCTGCGATTGAAAACCCTTAACTATGGCAATACTGACGATCATTACAGCCATTCCAAGAGTCACTCCGGCCATTGCAATACGGATCACAGGCCGGGTAAATCTCTTCCCTGCTTCCGGTCTGAAAACAATTCTTTTCGCTATGAAGTATTCGGGGTTACGCAATTGCTCTGTCTATTTCTATCTTTGGTACCGTATTTGCCAATTGAGCGCTAAGTTATGAAATTCACTCTGCTTTCTTTTTTATTTGCTGCATTCCTTTCATCATGTCTTGTAGCCAATCCACCTGCCAGAACAATTACTCCGGGTGCCGAAATGATCAATGATTATCTTTTTCTTCTCAAAGGAAAAGGTGTTGGAGTTCTTGCCAATCAAACTTCCATGGTTCAAAAAACACATTTGGTCGACACATTAAAAAGTCTAAATGTGAAGATCAAAGCAGTTTTTGCACCCGAGCATGGGTTTCGTGGTGAGGCCAGTGATGGAGCACATATCAAAGATGGTTTTGATGTAAAAAGCGGAGTAAAAGTGATCTCACTTTATGGTGATAAAAAAACTCCTTCCAAATCCGATATGGAGGGAATAGATATTATGATCTTCGATATCCAGGATGTTGGAGCCCGGTTCTATACATTTAGCTCAACACTTCAATATATTATGGAAGTTTGTGCTGAAAAAGGGATTCCATTGATCGTTCTTGACAGACCAAATCCAAATGGTTTTTATGTTGATGGTCCTGTTCTAGATATAGAGCTGAAGAGCTTTATAGGTCTGAATGAGATCCCAATTGTTCATGGATTAACACTTGGTGAATATGCTCAGATGTTGAATGGAGAAGGCTGGTTAAAGAATAAACTTAAATGTGATATCAGACTCATCCGTGTTCAGAATTATTCTCACAAAGACAAATACAAGTTGCCTGTACTTCCATCTCCGAATTTGCAAAATATGTCTGCGATCTATTTGTATCCAAGCCTTTGTCTTTTTGAAGGTACGCAAGTGAGCCTTGGTCGAGGTACAGACAAGCCATTCCAGCTGATAGGCTTTCCTGATTTTAAAGACGGAAAAATGAAGTTCACTCCAAGATCTATTCCCGGAGTGAGTGATAATCCTCCGTATAAGAATAAAGAATGTTCAGGAATTGATCTGAGCGATTTTGGAAATAGCGTGATGCCTGATAAGCGCCAGGTTTACTTGTACTGGCTCATCTCCATGTACAAAGCCTATCCCGAAAAAGATAAATTCTTTATACCTTATTTTGAGAAATTAGCAGGCACAAAAGATTTACGCAAGCAAATAGAATCAGGAATGAGCGAAGAGGAAATCCGCAAATCATGGGAACCAAAGCTTGGTGAGTACAAGAAAATGAGAAAAAAATATCTGTTATATACCGATTTCGAATAGGCTTAGTATCCTGTTTCGGTTACAGTTCCAAACACTTTTGCAGTTCTTCCCGGATATTGCTGTAATGCAATTTCCAGACATTCCATAGCTTTGATCAAACTTTCTTTTTTGAGGACATAAGCGATACGAACCTCATTTATTCCCATACCCGGTGTAGCGTAAAATCCGGTGGCAGGTGCAAGCATGATGGTATTGCCTTCATGTTCGAATGATTCGAGTAACCACTGACAAAATTTATCTGCATCATCAATAGGCAAGCGGGCTATGCAATAGAAAGCACCACTTGGCTTAGGACAAAATACTCCGTCAATTTTGTTTAATGCTTCAACCACTATATCTCTTCTCTTGGTATATCTAGCAAGCACATCTTCAAAATAAGAATCAGGAGTATCAATTGCGGCTTCTCCTGCTATCTGTCCGAAAGTTGGAGGAGATAATCTTGCCTGAGCAAATTTCAATGCCGCAGCCATTACTTCCTTATTGCGTGAGATAAGTGCTCCGATCCGGGCACCGCATGCACTGTATCGCTTTGAAATGGAATCCATCAAAACAATCTTGTCGTCAGCTCCTTCAAGATGCATTACAGAAATATATTCTCTTCCATCATAACAAAACTCCCGGTACACTTCATCAGAGAATAGGAAAAGATCATGTTTGATACATAGATCTTTTAATGCTTCAAGTTCAGCACGCGTATACAAGTATCCGGTAGGATTACCCGGATTGCAAATCATGATAGCCTTGGTCTTATCAGAAATGGCATCTTCGAATGCATCAATAGGTGGCAAACAAAATCCGGTTTCAATAGGTGAATAAACAGGAACTATTTTCAGATCAGCCTGACAAGAAAACCCGTTGTAGTTAGCATAGAACGGTTGTGGAATTACGATCTCATCACCCGGATCCAAACAACTCATCATGGCAATTTCTATTGCTTCTGATCCACCTGTTGTGATCATCAGGTCATTCAATTCCAGATTGATTCCGAATTTAGAATAGTAAACAATAAGTTTCTTACGATAACTTTCTATTCCTGCACTGTGGCTGTATTCTACCAGTTTACCATCAAAGTTTTTTACAGCATCTATCATGATCTGCGGACTTTCTATGTCCGGCTGTCCGATGTTCAGATGAAAAATATTTTTGCCTGCTGCTTTTGCAGCTTCAGCAAAAGGTACCAGTTTACGAATTGGGGAGGCGGGCATGTTTTGCCCTTTATTTGAGATAGATGGCATGGATATAAAAAATTATAGCCCCATGAGTTATGGGGCTACAAATTTACATAAATAAACGAAAAATGATTTTGCCTTTATGTGAGGCTCATGTATAAGTAGTTTTTAATTGACTCCTTAAGATAATTGAACTTATTAGTTCTTCTTAGCAGGAGAAGCTTCCATAGGAGTAGCACCCATTTCGATCTTCTTAACAGGAGATGTTTCAGCAGGAGCTTCAGCTTCTACAACACCTTTGATAGTAATGATCTTTGTTGGGTTAGTCTTTGCATTAGAAGTTATAGTAACAGTCTTAGTGAAAGCACCGATACGTTTAGTATCATAACTTACTTTGATACTACCAGTTGCACCCGGCTTTAAAGGCTCTTTAGAATAACTTGGTACTGTACATCCACAGCTTCCTTTAGCATCTGTGATGATCAATGGTTCTTTACCTGTATTTGTAAATTTGAATTCAAAGTCACCATTTGCACCCATTTTAATGGTACCATAATCATGAACATCTTTTTCAAGATTGATTTCAGCATTGCTTGATTTAACTGCATTTTCTGTTGCTTGCGCCATTGCACCGAATGATACGCTTGCAAGAACAAATAGAGATAGGATTACTTTTTTCATAATATTTTATTGAGTTTGGATTATTATTGACTGATTTATTGTTCTCGGATAAGAACGGTAGCAAACATACTTATGTTTTATGAAGTTTGTGTGAACCGCCCGGTTTCCGTTATTTGATGGTACAAGGATAGGATTTGAATGTGAAGGAAGGATGAGCATCCTACGGATATCTAAAAAAATTAATGGAACACTAAAAATCAAAAACACTAAAAACACAGAATAAAGAAGAATCCCGAGGATCATTTATCCGTGTAAATCAGTTTTGATCCGTGTAATCCGTGTTCCATAACAAGGCATATATTTCCTCAAAAAAATTGGTAATTTTGCAGGTTCAAAGCTGAATTATGGAGATCGCTAAGACATATAGCCCGCAAGGAATAGAAGACAAATGGTATAAACACTGGATGGATCAGGGATTTTTTCGCTCTGTGCCTGATGAGCGTGAACCTTATTGTATCGTCATTCCACCACCTAATGTAACAGGGGTATTGCATATGGGCCATATGCTAAACAATACCATACAAGATGTACTTGTACGTCGTGCACGGATGCTGGGCAAAAATGCACTTTGGGTTCCCGGAACCGACCATGCATCCATTGCTACCGAAGCCAAAGTGGTTGCCATGCTCAAAGAAAAAGGCATCAAGAAATCCGATCTTACAAGAGATGAATTCTTAGGTTATGCCTGGGAATGGAAAGAGAAATATGGAGGGATAATCCTTGATCAGCTTAAGAAGTTAGGCGCCTCTTGTGATTGGGAACGTACGCGTTTCACTATGGAAGATTCGTTGAGCGAGGCTGTAATAGATGTGTTCATCGACTTACATAAGAAAGGACATATCTATCGTGGTACACGCATGGTAAATTGGGATCCACAAGGACTTACTGCCATTTCCGATGAAGAAGTAAATTATAAGGAAGTTCGTTCAAAACTTACTTATATCAGATAT
>JBBKWX010000088.1:0-10249 GCA_037969175.1 Bacteroidia bacterium
GGATCCGAACACATAACAAATCTTGTGGTCGGAAATATAGTTGCATTTGTTGTGGCATTAGTCGCTATTAAAGGCTTTATCACCTATCTGAATAAACATGGGTTTAAGATGTTTGGTTATTATCGTATAGTGGTTGGTCTGCTTATTCTCATTCTGCATTTTGCAGGAATATCGTTGGAAATTATATAATGTCTGATCTTGAAAGCCCTCCCGGCGAAATATTGTTATTTGATAAGCCTTTGACCTGGACATCTTTTGATGTTGTAAAAAAGGTAAGAGGAGCTTTAAAGATCAAGAAAGTAGGCCATGCGGGAACATTAGATCCATTGGCAACCGGATTACTCATTTTATGCACCGGCAAGTACACGAAAAGGATCAATGAGATTCAAGGTTTACCAAAAGAATATACAGGAACTATTACTCTGGGGATGACAACAGATTCAGAAGATCTGGAGACAGAGCCTGTATATTCCGGTGATGCTGCTATCATTACTTCTGAACAGATCGGATCAGCCGCATTAAAGCTTACCGGAAAACTCATGCAAAGACCACCTTTACATTCTGCAAAGTGGGTTGATGGTAAAAGAGCTTATGTTTTGGCAAGACAGGGCTCCGATCATAAATTAAATCCGGTGGAGATCGAAGTCCATTCTTTTGAGATCAGTAAAATTGATCTACCCATAATACATTTCAAAGTAAATTGTTCTAAAGGTACCTATATCAGGTCTCTGGCCCGCGACATGGGTGAGCTTTTAGGTTGTGGTGCACATTTGAGTTCCCTGCGCAGAACCGCTATTGGACAATATGCTGTTTCCGACGCTCATGATGTTGTAAGCTTCTGTAAGCAAGCGATAGAGCTTAGGCGCTCCAATGGAACGGCCTAGTGGCGGTTGTTTCATTCAAATGGTGATTATAAATTGATTATAATCAGAATGGTACAACAAATGTCTGGACTTTGGCTCTTTGATTCACTATCTTTGCGCCCCCTAAAGTAGACATTGCACATAATTTATTTATATTAATGAAACTCTCTCAATTCAAATTTACTCTTCCTGAAGGCCTATTAGCAACACACCCTGCATCTCAACGTGATGAGTCCAGACTAATGGTGATTGATAGAAAGAAGGGCACCATAGAACATAAAGTTTTCAAGGATGTATTGGATTACTTCGATGAGGATGATGTGATGATCTTGAATAATACCAAGGTTTTTCCTGCCAGATTATATGGCAATAAAGAAAAGACAGGTGCCAAGATCGAAGTATTTCTTTTAAGAGAATTGAATCGTGAAAGTCGTCTTTGGGATGTTCTGGTTGATCCGGCGCGTAAGATCAGAATTGGAAATAAACTTTATTTCGGTGATGATGATATGTTGGTAGCTGAAGTTATCGATAATACCACATCCCGCGGTAGAACTCTTAGATTCCTTTTTGATGGTCCGTATGATGAGTTCAAAAAAACTATTGAGTCATTAGGCAATACCCCGCTTCCAAAATATATAAAGCGTAAAGCTGAACCGGAAGATAAGGATAGATACCAAACAGTTTATGCAAAACATGAAGGTGCAGTTGCTGCTCCTACGGCAGGACTTCATTTTAGTCGTGAACTTTTGAAAAGACTTGAGCTAAAAGGTGTCACTTTTGCCGAAGTTACACTTCACGTGGGTCTTGGAACATTTAGACCAGTTGAAGTAGAAGATCTGACCAAGCATAAAATGGATTCTGAACAATTTAAGATTGAACAACCTGCTTGCGAAATTGTTAATTTGGGTAAAGAAAAAAAGAAAAGGATCTGTGCTGTAGGAACTACTTCTATGCGTGCAATCGAATCTTCAGTTTCTACATTAGGCGAATTGAAGCCTGCTGAAGGTTGGACTAACAAGTTCATTTTCCCTCCTTATGATTTCAGTGTTGCTAATTGCATGATCACAAATTTCCATATGCCTGAATCTACTTTATTGATGATGGTTTCAGCATTTGGTGGATATGATCTTATTACTGAAGCATATCGTCAGGCTATAAAAGAAAAGTATCGCTTCTATACCTATGGCGATGCAATGCTGATTCTATAATTTGAAATGGCTGACGGGCTCATTCTAGTGGCCGGAGGTTCCGGTACCCGAATGGGGAGCAAGATCCCCAAGCAGTTTATGTTGCTTGGAGATAAACCGGTCATTCTTCATACTCTTGAAAAATTCTACAATGCCATTCCGGGTATTGAGATCACCATCGTACTTCCTGCTGATCAGATTGAAGTATGGAATTCACTATGCAAGCAATTTGTGGTTAACATCCCACATCAGATCTGCATTGGTGGAGAAACCCGCTCAGGATCGGTACTGAATGGATTGCAAGCATGCAATTCTGATGGTATCATCGCAGTTCATGATGCTGTAAGACCCTTGCTTAGCGCTGACCTGATCCGGAATTGTTTTGAAGAAGCACGCAAAAACGGGACAGCAATTCCCTGTGTTCCACTCAAAGATTCTATTCGCAGCATTCATGGTGTTACGAATATGCATGAGGATAGAGAACAATTCAAATTGATCCAGACACCACAGTGTTTTAAAAGTGACATACTGCGAAAAGCATATTCTACCTGGGATGGAGTTTCGGTAAGTGATGATGCCGGACTTGTTGAAATGATCGGTGAATCCATACATTTATGTCCCGGAGAAGCAGATAATATTAAAATTACCGACAGTTCAGATCTGTTATTTGCAGAATCATTGATCAACCTATCCAATGATCAAGGCTGAATGTATCCCAGGCTTCCGGTAAAAAAAGTAAAAGTAACAGCAAGATAATTCTGGGGAACGCGTGTTTAGTGTCCCATAAATTATTCAGCATTCCTAAACCGGCAGAAGCCATTAACAGGTCAATTCCCAAAAGGTAAAGTGCTGGGTATTTAAAAAGTCCCAATACTAAAAGTGCTCCGCATATCAATTCAATAAATGAAGTAAGGTAAGCTCCAATAACCAGTAATATCCGAGGCAACCCGGTTTGTTTGTATGGATATTCAAAAGTTTTGATCACCCCACTGATACCAATCTTGAAAACTTTATCATATCCCTGGAAAAAAAATAACAATCCCAGAAAAACCCGGGCAATGAATACCGCAAAGGACTCGTGCATTTCAATCATATTTTCTGTATTATCATTCTATTGTAATAATAAGAAGGTCTTTACAATATTCAAAGTAAATAAGTTGAACTATTATGAATAAAGGGTCGTAAAACCCGGGAGTAATCTCTTATGGTTTTTCAACATTGCATTGTTGGAAATATCATTTAGTAACAGTAATACGCGTATCAATTTGAACTAAACTTGCGTTAGTAGAATAATACAGCATATATAACATTGAAAAAATGAGGAAAAACAACCATTTGCGCCTGATTCTCTTTACAATGGCCACATTGGTGTTTGTAATTTTTCCTGATACAATGGGAGCTAGCAAATCAACTAATTCACCGGTACTAAGCTCCGAATTATCAAAAACAAGATTAGTGATCCCGGCAGAAGATCGCTTTACATGTGAATTCTTGCCCGGGTTAGTCTCAAAAGATTATATTCCAAGAGGAGGATTACTGTATGATGAAGTTAGTAAAAAGGTAGTTTGGGTAAAGAATCCCGAAATAGCTTACCCGATCGCTTCTCTTACAAAAATGATGGTGGCTCTCATAACTATGGAGGAGATCAAGTCAGGTGCGATTACCTGGGAAACCAATGTTAGGGTAACTCGTGAAGCTGTTGCTCAAGGAGGTTCAAGGGTAAACATAAAAATTGGGGATACCTTCACAATAGAAGAATTAATGAAATCCGCAATGATCTCTTCCGGGAATGATGCTGCTTTTCTTTTAGGACAATTTATCGGAAGAACAGAAGTAAATTTCGTAGAGAGAATGAATAAACGGGCTCGTGAGCTGGGAATGACGGAAACGTTTTTTTCTAATCCTACGGGAATGCCGGCTCCAAATTCGATAAATGATAATCGTGCATCTTCTTATGATCTGCTTGCACTTGCATTGGAAATGCTGAAGTACGATGAACTTGTATACATATCCAGCCTTAGTGATGCTACATTGAAGTTAGGAAGCAAATCAGTTCCATTGAGAAATCACAATCGTCTTGCAGTTGACTACAAAGATGAAATTGATGGATTAAAGACCGGGTACACTCGCAATGCTAAGTTCTGTCTCGTCGCAACTTCAAACCGGTGTTCTCACCGATTGATCGGTATCGTACTGGGAGTTGAATCAACATATACGAGAAATGATTTTGTAGCTGGTATGATGAGTAATTATTATACCTCTATTGGATTAGGCAGATTAGGAGAAATAGAAGATGCAGCTCCATCGATCATCCAAATTCCTGCTCTTGCTAATACTTCCAGATCAACTTTGATCATTGAGCCGGCTCAGATAAAAAATGAACCCTTACTGCTTAAGACTTCTATTCAGCCAGTTTACCATAAAGTAAAAAGAGGGGAGACATTATCCGGGCTGAGTGATAAATACAACACATCTCTAAGAAATATAAAGTCTTGGAATAATTTGAGATCAAACTCGATTCAGATTGGTCAGAAACTGATCGTTAAAAAAGAAACGGTCAAAGAAAGAGTAGCTCCGGAGCATACTGTTAAAGCACAGATCATAGAAAAGCCAAGTGAAACTAAAGTGGTTGCAGTGCCAACTCCAAAACCCCAACTACCACCTTCGAAATTTGTATATCATACGGTTAAGAAAGGTGATACTTTGTGGAATATTGCGCAACAATATCAGGGTGTTTCTGTTGAGGACCTCAAGCAGCTCAACAATATCAAGGATGCCAGAAGCATTACTCCGGGCATGAAGATCAAAGTTAAGTCTAACGCATAGTTTTTCTGTGGTATGACTTTTGAGAAATAGATATCATACTAAATTAATTTTTGATGAAAAAAACACTCCTTATCCTTTTAGGATTACTTCCTTTTACTATTGCCACTGCCCAAACCGATGCTCCTAAAGCGCCTGAAATGCCGATCGATCCGATTACTAAATTGATTAGTTATACGGACGTATCACAGGTTGATGGTGTTCCCGGTAAAGAGATCTACACAAGAGCTTTGAAATGGTTCAATGCATATTATGTAAACCCTACAGATGTGATCCGCGAGAACGAGCCTGAGAAAAATCGTATCATGGGTAAACACAGATTCAAGATCTTCAATGAAGCAGATAAAAAGGGAGTGGTAACCGAAGCAGGCTATGTTGAATATAGTGTGATCGTTGCAGCAAGAGATGGAAGATATAAGGCTGAGCTAACTAATATCAATTGGAAACTTCTCTCTTATTATCCTATCGAACGGTGGATGGATAAATCTTCTGCTACATATCTCCCGGCCTATGATTATTACCTTGCACAAACGGATGAGTTTTCAAAGAAATTGATCTCTGATCTGAATAAGGTACTAACCGCGAAACCGGTAAAAGATACTCGCGACGACTGGTAAAAAAACTAAATATTAAATGAGCCTCCTGACAGAACTTTCTTTCAGGAGGTTTTTGTTTTTATCCAATCCTGTGATCAAATTTAGTCCGGGAATAAATCCTTTGCGGATCTTTCCAAACCTATCATGAATACCTAGAAAAGAGGCGCCATTTATAGTGGCCCATTCTATTAATAGATCTAATGAAACCCCCGACCGGCTTAATATCTTCATCTCTTCAAGTATGGATAAGCTTCCATTCGAAGCAAGACTATCTGTACCCAGACAAACTTTTCCATCCAACTTAGAATACAGATTTAGTTGAGGTAATTTATCTTCAATATAAAGATTTGCTAAAGGGCATAGACACCAATATCCAACATCCGTATATTTCTTAAACCAATTAATATCTTCCAATGTAGCAACCGTATTATGAACCAACAAGATCGGATTACATTTTGGCAGAAAAATAACGGTCGACATCAATGAATCATACCCGCTTGCTTTCCATTTACTAATATCAATTCCAAAGTCTTTGATGCGATCAGGAATAGGTCCCGACTTATCTTTAAAAAACAAATTCTCATCCTCGTTTTCCTGCATATGAATGCTTAGCAAACCGTTGTTTTCATAAGCCCAGGAATTGATCTTCATGAATAGTTTTTCTGAAACTGAATAAGGCGAATGAGGAACTATGGATGCATTTCCTTTTCCAATATTTTTTGTTTTTTGATAAAGATCCAGTCCTCTTTCGAATGATCTGTCAGCATGTTCAGGATCAAATCCGAAGAGTTCGATAAAGGAGTGATAATAGATCTTGGATCTTGATTTTATCTGAAAAGATGAATCTCCATTGCATATATCCCCAACGGCAACTATCCCATTTTCCTCCATCAACCTGTCGGCTTGCTCCATAGCCAATTGCCTTGTTTCCTCATCAGCAACACGCACTTTCATGATATCGCGTATGAATACATCCAAGCCTGTATGTTGAGGGATTGCATCTTTTAAATGAGATAGTTCAAGATGGCAATGCGCATTCACAAAACCCGGACAAATGATACCCTCATGAAACTCGATGTTTTGCTCCGGAGAAATATTGGGATTGCCTTTTTCAAGCACATCTAAGATCCTCCCAACATCATCCGTAACAACAACCCCCTCTTCAACAGGAGCCCCATCAGATGTGTAAATGGTATCAGCACTAAAAAAACGCATATGCAAATTAAGGGAATAGTATTGGGTTTGGAAAGGATCGTATCTCGTAATTCGTATCTCGTAATTGATTTCCTGTTTTACCACGGAGGGCTCAGAGTAGAATCTTTCTTTTTCAAATAATTTTCAATCGCACAGAGAGCACAGATGACATCGTATCTCGTAATTCGTATCTCGTAATTTTCATTCACTCTTCCCTGAATAAATTCAAGAAAGGGCATAAGAGATTGTAATTCGTATCTTTGCAGCATGAATACCGGTGCCAAGCGAGGCAATATACGCTCTCTCAGTCTGGAAGAGATAAAAGCATACTTCAACACGATAGGTGAGAAGCCCTTCCGTGCTGCCCAGGTTTATGAGTGGCTTTGGAAGCACAGCGTTGGCAGCATTGAAGATATGACCAACCTGAGCTTGGGTTTGAGAGAGAAGCTTGAAGCGGAATTTGAATTTCCATGCCTGTCCGTAGAGACTAAACAAGTAAGTAAAGACGGGACCATCAAGAATGCTTTTCGTTTATCAGATAAGAATGTTGTTGAAGGTGTTTTGATACCTGTTGATGACAGGACCACAGCTTGTGTCTCCTCTCAGGTAGGATGCAGTTTGACCTGTAAGTTTTGTGCTACAGGTAGAATGAACAGATTGAGAAATCTGGAAGCTTATGAGATCTATGATCAGGTGGTGGCAATTGCTCGTCAATCAGAAGAGCATTTTAAAATGCCACTTGCTAATATTGTATATATGGGCATGGGAGAGCCATTGTTGAATTATAGCAATGTTCTCAAATCGATTGAACATATCACCAGTCCGCATGGATTGAATATGGCTCCCAGGAGAATTACAGTTAGTACTGCCGGCATCGCAAAAATGATCATGAGGCTGGGTGATGATGCAGTTAAATTTAATCTTGCTCTTTCACTTCATGCTGCTAACGATAGTAAGCGTGATCGTATCATGCCGATCAATGAACACAATAATCTGGAAGTATTGGCTGAGTCGTTAAAATACTTTTATGATAAAACTGGAACAAGAGTCACTTTTGAATATATCATCTTCGATGAGTTCAACGACTCTTTGGAAGATGCTGAAGAGCTGGCTCAATTTTGTAAACACATTCCGTGTAAAGTGAATATCATTGAATATAATCCTATAGAAGACGGAGAATTCAAGAATGCTCGTCCTGAGAAAACGGATGCTTTTAGTCGCTACCTTGAACAGCGTAATATCATAGTCAACATTCGCAGAAGCAGAGGTAAGGACATTGATGCAGCTTGCGGGCAGTTGGCAAATCAAAGCGTACAGGAATAAATTACGAATTACGAGATACGAATTACGAGATACGATGATTTGCAGTGTTCTTTATGGGAACAAGGATGACACGGATTTTATTGAACTCCTAGTTTGGATTTGGAACCAATTTCAATACTTAATAGAATTCCACATTTAACATTCTACATTTCTAATTGAATATACCTGTGTTCTCTGTGAGACTGAAAAGTTATTTGAAAAAGAATGATCCCACTCTGAGGACTCTGTGGTAAAAAAAGAAGAACAATTAAAATCATCGCACTGTTTCTCCACACTCGCACTTTTTTTTCGATCCTTTATGGAATCAGTATCTAACTTGCATCCTATCCCCGTAATCACAAAAAACAGGAATCTCAAAATCATCTTATTATGAAAAATAAAAATAACTTAAACGGGTTGTTCATACATCTCTTCGCACTCGGAATCACAATTATCTTTTCTGCTTTTAGTTTACATGCTGATGAAATCAGTTTGAAAAACAGCAAACTCACAGATCTTACAATTTATAGAACACAGGCAACGGTAACTCGTACCATTGATTTTAATTACACAGCCGGAGAAACAACTTTTGTTATTGAAGGATTATCATCAAGTTTAGTCCCTAACAGTATTGAAATAAATGGAAAAGGCGACTATGTAATATTATCCGTTAGTCCCCAATTAAATTATATGGAGCCGGTTGTGAAATCACGTCAGCAGCTGATGTTGGAAGATTCACTTGATATTCTGAAAAGAGAACTGGATAAATTATCCAATCGCAAGTCTTCTTATAATGATGAGATCTCATTGATGAATTCGAATAAAAATATTGGCGGTGCAAACACAGGAGTGAAGGCAGATGATCTTCAAAAAATGGCTGATCTTTTTCGGGTTCGTATGTTTGAGATCAGAGAAAAAGTTAGTGAAATTGTGCTCAGAGAAAAGACACTGAATGAGAGTTTAACTCGTATCAATAAACAGATAGGAGAAAGTAGAAAAGAAGAACAACCTACTACACGAATCTTTGTGAATGCACTTTCAAAAACATCGGGTGCCGGACAAATAGAAGTTAGTTATTTAGTGAATAATGCAGGATGGGAGCCACTTTACAACCTTAGATCTGCAGGTACTTCTAGTAAAATAAAATTAGAAATGCGTGCACAAGTTTACCAACAAACTGGAGAAAAATGGGATAAGATAAATTTGAAATTGAGTACAGGAATGCCAAATCTTTCTGCGGTGAAACCTATCCTTACTCCTTGGATAATTTCTTTTGCAAGACCGGTTCCCAAAACAAGATCGCTAAGTATGCAGGAGATGAAAGCATCTCCAAGAAAAGATGCAGGCAATATGGAAATGAGTAATGATATGAGTCAGGTCATGTCAGCCGAAAGCACCATTAATTATACGGTTGCAAATGCGCAAACCTTAGCTACAGAATTTGAAGTGAAACTTCCATACACGATCCCTTCTGATGGCAAGCGTTTGACTATTGAGATTCAGAACAATGAATTGCCTGCAGAATATTCATACAGCGTTGTTCCTAAACTTGAGAAAGATGTATTCTTGTCAGCAGCTGTAACGGGATGGGAAGACATGAATTTGGTGCCCGGAAAATTGAGTATTTATTTTGAAGGTTCATTTGTAGGTGAATCATATATAGACCCATCCGTGGCGCAGGATACCCTGAATATTTCATTGGGTAGAGATAAGAAAGTGATAGTAACCCGAAAGCTGATCAAAGAAAATAGCGGCAATCAATTCCTGGGAACTAATAGAGTTATTGATCGCAAATATGAGATCCTTGTGAAGAATACCCGCAAAGAAAAGATAGATCTGATGATAGAAGATCAGATTCCTGTATCAAGGATAAAAGAGATAGAAGTAAAAGAAGGAGAGATGAGTGGAGGAGATCTGAATGCAGATACAGGGATTGTCACCTGGAAGATCAAAGTTAATGGAGGTGAAAGTGCTAAAAAAGCATTCTCTTACTCGGTTAAATATCCAAAAGACAAGTTGGTTTATGGCTTATAGAATAGCTTAGAATAATGTTGGTTAAATGGGGTTGTCTCAGTATGAGCGACCCCTTTTTATTTGATAAGGAATAAGTCATAATAGGCTGGTATAAAAACCAGCATATATGCGGTTGTGATTTGGTATTGACAGTTGTTACTTTGTCAGTATAAAATCTAACAAAATGATCAACGCAGAAGACTTTGACAACTTTGATGACTTCGATGAATATGATGACTTTGATTCTGAAGTGTTTCACCAGATCTATATT
>JBBKWX010000089.1:0-4899 GCA_037969175.1 Bacteroidia bacterium
AGTGGAATTTGTCATGGTCTTGGTTACGGCGATAATTTTCAGGCCGTACTAATCTCCAATGCAATTCAGGAGATCAAAAAGTTTGTGGATGCAGTTCATCCCATCAGTCGGGATATCAATGATAGCGCCTATCTTGGCGACTTGCTCGTTACGGCATATTCACAGTTTAGTCGTAACCGCACCTTTGGAAATATGATCGGAAAAGGATACTCAGTTAAGTCGGCGCAGTTCGAAATGAATATGATAGCTGAAGGATTTTATGCTGTTAAATGTATCTACGAGATCAACAAAAAATATAACGTAGATATGCCGATCACAACTGCGGTTTATAATATCCTCTACGAAAAAATTTCTCCAAGGGTGGAGATGCGGTTGCTAACTTCTAAGCTGAGTTAATAATTGTTCTTGCAGAAATAATTGTTTTTCTTTTTCCCGCAGATCTCGCAGAGCATTTCAAATATTTTTCATAGTAAAATATTATTTTTGTAGATGAAACTGGTTTAGTATTTCCGCAGATCTCACAGAAAAGATTATCATCAAAAATTCATTTTTAGAGCATTATATAAAACATTTAATTTCATAGTCCGTTTACTTTTCTGATAATACCCTTGCTCATATCTGCTACATTGAAATTTACTGATAAGCCAAGTTTGAGACCACTCATTTTTAGATAGGTTAAGAGTTGTTTATGATGAACATCCATTAGTAATTCAACAGATTTGACCTCAATAATAACTTTGTCTTCAATTAGCAGATCTATCCTGAACCCTATAGGCAGTTTTATATTTTCATAATGAGCTTTAATGGGAACTTCCAACTCTGTTTTGAGTCCAATTGATGTTAGCTCGGATGTCAATGCTGCGACATAAACAGATTCTAATAATCCCGGACCTAGCACCTTATAGACTTTAAAGATGGCTCCCCGAATCGAGTATGATAATTCATTTTCTGTCATGTTTGATCATTTAATTTGTGTGAAAACAAAAGTAAATGAGTTTTAAAAACTTCCTGTTTCTTACATACTGTATTTTAAAAAATCCACCAAAAATGTTGGTATAATCCTAAACCAAATCTTTAAAATGGTTATGGCAATCTCAGCGAGATCAGCGGGAAAAAGAATAACTATTTGAAGCAGTAAGAATGTCCATTAGCACCAAAAACAGTTAACGGCACCCAGCGAGATCAGCGGGAAAAAGGAAAGACAGTTTGATGAAGAAGAATTATTCATTAGAACCAAGAATAGTTCAAGGAACTCAGCGAGATCAGCGGGAAAAGGAAGGACAATTGGATGCAGAATAATTATTCAATAGCAACAAAAACAGTTCAAGGCACTCTGCGAGATCTGCGGGAAATGGAAGGACAGTTTGATGCAGAAGAATTATTCATTAATAAAAAAAACAGTTCAAGGCACTCAGCGAGATCAGCGGGAAAAAGGAATAACTGTTTGATGCAGAAAGAATGTCCAATTGCACCAAGATTGCCTTTGCGGTTTCATATTTTTTACTCCACCCTCAGCCCAAAGAAAAACCGCCTCCCCTGCAAAGGCCCATAGGCGTAAGTCGTATCGAAGTTAGGACCGAAGGGATTTGCAGGGTCTATCAATGGACTATCCTGAGTATAATCAAGAAGATTTCTTGCACCGGCATAGATGCCGATCTTCTTCGAGATCTTTCTGCTCACTTGCAGATCGAACATGGTATAAACCGGCGATCTTGTTGCACGAGCAAATGGTTCAGGGAACACAGGAAGATATTGTGGGCCGGTAACTTTCGAACTCAATTCTACTTTTAATTTGGGTTTTTCTACATCGTAAGATACAGATACCTGGCCCGTCCACAGTGGTGTGAAATCCTGCTCTGTGCGATGCAATGTGCCATCAGTGGCGGGTTCCATGAGGTAAGCATCTTGTAAAGTTGCACCTAAACGTGAACGGAATCGTGTAGTAAATGCATGATCAGCAGAAAGTGACATGCCGCGTACAATGCCGTGCCCATCTAAGTTTGCATAATGGATCTCATTGGGATCAATAGAATAATCCGGCAAGATGCGGTTGTTAAATCGGGTTATAAAAACATCCGCATCCCAGGTTCCTGATCCGAGAATGAATGCATAAACCCGGTTCAGGCTAAGGGTTAGCGTATAGCTTTCTTCAGGTTTTAATTTCTCTGCTATCACTACATCACGTGCACCGGTGAGTGCAGCATGATCTTCGGTGAAAAGATTAACCAGTCTGAAACCCTTGCCTGCATTGAGTCTGAAGGTGGTCCATTCATCAGGTCTGTAGCTAAAAGCTAGTCGGGGAGTAAAAACAAATCCATGCTCTTCGTGGTGATCTACGCGCAAACCGCCCAGTACACTGCCTTTCTTGTTGTACTTATATTCTTCCTGCACAAAGATTCCGGGAATGTATCTGATCTCGGGCTCGGTGGTTGCCACCGTTCCATCATCATAATACTGATGTCGGAATGTAAAGCCGGCAAGCACCTCATGATTTTTCAAACTTTTATCATAGACCAGATTGCTAAAGAAAATTCTTTGCTCCGCCATAAAAGGCGTGCTTCCGTAATAGCTATCCTGCTTATGCTGGTTCCAGCTGAGATCCAGTCGTAGCGGGTTGTTGCGGAGAGGTAAAGTGTAATTCCCAATTACTTCATAGCGTCGCGTATAGATAGATTCTCCATAAACTACTTCTCCGCCACGATCATTTTTTGTCCAATCCATCTCACCCCCAAAGCGGTCCTCTGCATATACGCGCGCTGCCAGACTCATCGTTCTTCCACCCGGTCTCAAGTGCTCCCATTTTCCAAATCCGCTTAGACGTTCTGATGTAGGAAGATCCGTAAATCCATCTGCATTGCGATCTATGCGGCGCTGGTTGCGGAAGCCATTTGCACTTAACAAAAAAGCATCATTTTTTCCGGCTTTGAAAGCTCCGCTCAGATCCAGGTTGGCCTCATCATGACTTGTATAGTAACTGTTGAGATTCAGTCCTTTCATATTAGATGGCCGGCGGGTGATGATATTGATCACTCCGCCCATAGCCTCAGAGCCGTAAAGTGAAGAAGCCGGACCCTTTACCACTTCTATGCGTTCTATGAGATTCAGCGGTATCCCGTTGAAACCATATACGCTTGCAAGAGCACTCACGATGGGCATTCCATCTATCATCACCAGGGTATAAGGCCCTTCCATCCCATTGATATGGATATCGTTGGTGCCGCAGATCCCACAGTTGATTTGTTCGCGCACCCCGTTCACCGCCTGCACCGCTTCAATCACGTTGCTGGCCGGACTCGCTTGGAAAAGTTTGGGTGTAAGTACTTCTACTTTGATGGGCGAATCTTTCAGAAAACTTTCTTTCATGGTGCCCGTCACTACTACTTCTTTGAGGTCTTGTGAAGTCTTTTTCAAAAAGATATTAAGTTCTTTTATTTCTCCTTCTTTCAGGTTGATATTCTGGTTCCAGCTTTCATATCCTACAGCACTTACCTTCAACAAATAGCTCCCGGCTTGCAAATTTGCGATCTCAAACCGACCGTTTATATCTGTTGCCGCTCCACGGTTTGTACCATCAATCCCAACATTCACAAAAGGTATTGGCTCTCGTCCATCTCGTATCAGTCCTTTGATAGAGGCTGTTTGTGCTGAGAGAATCTCAGGGATTAAAAGGAGACAAGTGATAAGGAATCTTTGCAACATTAGTAGTGCCGAATTAATTAATCAGCTCTGCAAAAATAATAATTTAGGCGAGACTAAAAAAGGAAAATGCTATTTAAGTAAGATTTACTTGAATTCGCTTTTTCACCACAGAGTCACGGAAACACAGAAAACACAGATAAATTATATAGAAGATCTTCCGTGAAATTCCGTGTCTCTGTGTTTCTATGGTAAAAAAAACTTTCCAAAGCTCAATCACCCGAGATCTACACTCAACTTCAAATGCCCTCCAAACCCTTCCTGAATAATCCTCATGAGAGTTGATAGACGGATATCGCTAGCATTATTCTCAATGCGGGAAATATAATTTTTTGTCGTGCCGCATTTCTCGGCAAGTTGTTCTTGTGTTAAACCCGATTCTTTTCTGAGTTCCTGCAACATTACTCCCAGACGGAAAGCCTCAAAGCCCTGTTCATATTTTTCTCGATCAGGATTTCCACGTTTGCCATATTTCTCATCAAGATGGTCAGCAAAAGATTTCAGATTATTATTTTTCTTTTTCATGCAAATATTCTTTTCTCAGTTTTTCAGCCATCTTTATTTCTGATGCCGGAGTTTTTTGTGTTTTCTTTTGAAATCCGTTTAGTAAAATGATCAAACGTCCATCATCAAAAAAGCTAAAAACCCTAAATATGTTTGAAGCATACTCAACTCGAATTTCATACAATCCCTTTCTTGAGCCTATATGTTTAAGAAACTTTTCAGGTATGCGTTCCTGTGTTGCAATTAATTGCAATGTCCAGTTCAATTTCAATTTTACATCCTCATTTAATGTTTCAAAAAAATCGGTGTAATAATGTTTGTAATAAAAGATCTCCCTTCTAAACCCTGCGCCCATAAATCCATCTTCAATAATACAAAACAAAGTTACCTAATAAGGCAACAATTTCCAAGCGCTTTAATGCAGGTTTATTAATAATCCATCATGTATCTTCCCGCTGATCTCGCTGAGTATTTCATCTGATCAGTTCTTGTTAATAAGCAGTTTATAGTATTGAACAGTCTGAGTATTTCCGCAAATCCCGCGGATATCTATACTGATTCAGCGAGATCAGCGGGAAAAGGAAAGATAATTTATTACAGAAAGCATGTCCATTAGCACTAAAAACAGATCAAGGCACTCAGCGAGATCAGCGGGAAAAGGAATGACTGTTTGATGCAGTGAGAATGTCAATTAGCACC
>JBBKWX010000090.1:0-8636 GCA_037969175.1 Bacteroidia bacterium
AACTTTGATTCTAACGTTACCCCGGGAATAATTTCTGTTAAAGGTTTTAATGATTGTGGCGAAGGAATAAATTCAATTTTGAATTTTGATGTTGTTTCCGGTCCACCTGTTCTTGGACAAGTAACAGGCCCTTCAAACGTATGTCGTGGAGAGCTTGGTTTAATTTATTCTTTGCCTTATGATTCAACAATTACTAATTATAACTGGACACTTCCATTCTGGGCAAGCGGTAACAGCACTACGAATACTATTTCGATTGACATTGGATTAACAGCTTTATCGGGATTTATATTTGTTAATTCTACAAATATTTGTGGTGTAAGTCTAAATAGATATTTTTTAATAACAGTTAATCAGTTACCAATAAGTCCGGGGTTTATCAGTGGCCCTAATACAGCTTGTTCCGGCCTAAATGGTGTTTTATATTCGGTTTCTCCAGCTCCCGGCTTTGTGTCTTATTCATGGACTTTACCACAAGGGGCTGTTGGTACAAGCAATACAAATAGCATTTTGGTTAATTATGATTCTTCTTTTGTTTCAGGAACAATAAACGTTTTTGGAATAAGTTCCTGTGGCAACAGTGCACCGTCATCACTAGCTATAACTCAGTCAACAGTCCCTCAAATGCCGGGAGTTATCAGTGGGTCTGTATTGGTTTGTCCGGGTCAGAGTTCAGTAGTATATACAATTGCACCTATTCCTGATGCCACAAGTTATGAATGGACTTTGCCTCCGGGTGCAACGGGGATAAGTACTTCGAATAGTATTACAGTTAATTTTGCTGCTAATGCAACAGCAGGTAACATTAGCGTTAAGGGAGTAAATCAATGCTATCATGGACAGGAATCCATATTGCCTATATCGATGAACTCTATACCTGCTTTGCCGGGCAGTGTAACAGGAATAACTTCAGTTTGTCAGGGTCAAAATAATGTGATCTTTTCAATTCCTCCCATTCCAAATACAACAAGCTATACATGGATTCTTCCAACAGGATTTATTGGTGCTAGTCTGACAAACACAATTTCTGTAAACATTGGATCAAGTGCTATGTCGGGTAATATATTTGTTAACGGAAACAACATTTGTGGCGCAGGGCCGAGTACTTCCAAGCTTGTAAATATTGTTTCTTCTCCAGCAGCTCCCGGATTTATTAATGGATTCTTATCCGTTTGTCAGGGGCGTAATTTGGTAAAATATTCTGTTGTCCCTAATCCCAATGTCACTTCTTATGAATGGACTCTGCCGGCAGGTATGAGTGGAAGCAGCAATTCGGACAGCATATTAATAGATTTTGCAACAACAGCTACTGCAGGGACAATTTATGTGAAAGGTATTAATCCATGCGGTGTCGGAACTACCTCATCAAAATATATTACAGTGAATCCATTACCCGGGGCTGCAAATGCCATTACTGGTTTAGTCAGTGTATGCGAAGGTCAATTAGGTGTAATGTATTATACCCAATATATAACCAATGCTTCCAGATACCTCTGGGCACTTCCGCCCGGAGCAAGTGGAGCGAGTTTGTCAAGTAGCATATCCGTTAATTATGATCCGGGTTCTCTTTCCGGAAACATTAGTGTAAGAGGCAATAATACATGTGGTAGCGGACCTCTGGCATTCATAAATATTAATGTTGATCCTATGCCCGCAGCACCGGTCATTACATTGGTTGGCAATGAACTTCAATCCAATATTCCCACAGGGAATCAATGGTACAATCAATCAGGAATTATCTCTGGTGCTACAGCGCAAAATTATACTGTGACAAGTGGGGGTAATTATTATTCTATCATAACTGATATGGGTTGCCCATCCTTACCTTCCAATACTATTTTTGTTTCTTTCACCGGGGTGGAAAACCATAATGAAAGTTTACAAATTAACATTTACCCTGTTCCTCTAATAAATGAACTAACCATAGAAATAATTGGAGGAAATGGTGTTGTCAATTATGAATTATTGAACCCTGTTGGGCAGCCGGTTCGTACTGGAAATATCGAAAACAAAAAAACAATACTGATTGATGATCTTGCTTCAGGATTATATTTATTAAAATTAGAATCAGAAAATTCTGTAGTTTATAGAAAGATCATTAAGAAATGATGATTTATTTTCCGGTCTATTTTCGTATCTGTTCATGAAGCTGGGAGGAGAGTAAAAGAATCCGTGTTGTTTTTTACCGCGGAGACATCAAGTAGTGCGAAAGTGTAAAGAAACAGTGCGATGAATCTCTTCTATCCGCACTGTTTCTCCGCACTCTCGCACTTTTCCACGAGGTAAAATTTTAATGTTAAGACATATAAAATTATTATCATGCAGTTCCAAACGATCATTCATGTATGAATTTTAAGAATCCAAATAAAATAGCATCGCTTTCTGATAACGCATTTCTACGCTACTTCAATTTTGTAGCCTTGTATTTAGCACAAGGTTTACCTGAAGGAATGTTGTTTTTTGGGATCCCTGCCTGGATGGCAATGAATGGGAATTCGGCCGGTGAAATTGCAACTTTTGCTGTTGTTTGCGGACTGCCCTGGAGCTTTAAATTTATTGTCGCGCCTCTCATGGATAGGTATACGTATTTACCCATGGGTAGAAAAAGACCCTGGGTAATTATGGGGCAAATAGGTTTGATAGGAAGTTGCATTGCAATGGCTTTTGTCCCTGACCCATTAAACAATTTAAACATGTTTATGGCTGCCGGTTTTACAGTAGCCTTTTTTGGTTCTTTCCAGGATGTTGCTACCGATGGAATGGCAGTAGATATAATACCTGTAGACCAACAAGCAAGAGCGAATGGATTAATGTGGGGTGCAAAAATTATTGGTGTATCTGTATCATTGGCATTAGGGTCATGGTTGTTGAATGAATACGATTTCCCTACTGCTATTTTAACACTTGCAGGGATGATTGCTTTGATCATGTTAGTGCCTATTTTTTTAAGAGAAAGACAGGGAGAAAAAATAATGCCCTGGACAGATGGAGAAGCTTTAGCCGAAACAACAAAATTGCAGATACACGATTGGAAAAGTATTTTCAAAGCATTATATAATGTTTTTAAATTGCCCAATTCTTTGCTGCTTGCATTGATCATGTTTATCACCGCAGGGGCTTATAATTTCATTGGAACACTGCTGCCTATTTTCACTGTAAAAGAACTCGGCTGGACGAATGTAGTTTATTCGCAATACTATTCTACTGCTACTTTGATCGGTGGTATTGGAGGTATGTTGATAGGAGGTTTTCTGATCGACAGATTTGGGAAAAAGAAAATGATAAATATTTATTTTTTTCTTTTCATAGTTTTAACTGCTTCATTTACGCTTCTGCTAAAACCATATTGGCATATCCAATCACTTGTCTTCGCTTATATGGTAGTACATAATATCATTTATACTTTTGCTACCATCGGAGTTTTAGCAATTGCTATGCAGTGTTGCTGGAGAAAAGTTTCAGCCAGCCAGTTCACACTTTATATGACTATAAGTAATTTGGGTCGTATTGCTTTGGCTGCATTTATAGGACCCATAAAAGCAAATTTTTCCTGGGAAATTACCCTGCTGATGTTTGCTGTATTTATTGCTTTAGCCTGGATCATATTTCAGTTTTTGAATCTCGAAAGACAATCTGCCCAGGTAACAGAATTAGAAAAAAGAGATATGGAGGCTAAGGTGTTGGAAATGGCTATTAGTAAAAACTAAGAACTTTGAGTAAAAATGAAACCGCAAAGGCGCATGAGTTTTTCGCAAAGACGCAAAGCTTTTTAGCGACTTTGCGTAAGTCTTTCCGTCTTTGCGGTTTCAAATAAACTGATCTTAAAACAGTACCTTTACATCTATGCTTGCCGTTGGAAATAGCCTCGTATCAGAAGAACTACTTGACAGACAATTTACCTGCGATCTGAAGAAGTGCAAAGGGGAATGCTGTGTGGCTGGTGATGCCGGAGCGCCTCTGGATGATTCCGAGCTTGCCATCCTGGATGCTGTGTTTCCAAAAGTGAAGAAATACATGACCCCGGAAGGGATCGCCAGCATTGAGAAATACGGCACTCACGTGATCGACAGCGACGGAGAACATACCACTACGCTTATGAAAGGCAAAGGTGCTTGTGCCTTTGTGCGTTACGACGATGAGATCGCTTTTTGCTCTATTGAGAAAGCCTGGATGGAGGGTGATATAGATTGGCAGAAGCCTGTTTCCTGCCATCTGTATCCGGTACGGATCACCGCTTACGATGGCTTCGATGCCGTCAATTACCACCACTGGCCTATTTGTTCGCCGGCTTGTGCCCTCGGCAAAGAATTGCAAATGCCTACCTATCTTTTTGTTAAGGATGCCCTGGTTCGTAAATACGGTCAGGAATGGTTTGATGAACTGGATGCCCTGGCGAAATACCACGAAAGATCCAAATCCATTTAGAAATTTTAGGGAGAAAAATTAGGGTGTTGATAAGTTTACTTATTCAACTTTTGTTGAAAACTTCGGACAATTGTGGAAAGAAAAAGGTTGACATTCCCAACTAATTCCTAAATTTTTGTAAAGCACCAAAGAGAAGGACCAATTCTTTTTTATGCACTGATTTTCAATCAGATATTTATTACCCGTACTATTTATTAATTACGTTGAACTGAAGGAGGCACAAAAAAACGTGCTAGCCTGACAGGAGACTTTTACTCTCAAATTTTTAATACCATGGAAATACTCTTACAAGAAAACAAAGACCGTTTTGTACTGTTCCCGATCAAATATTCTGATATCTGGGAGATGTACAAAAAACATGAAGCAAGTTTTTGGACTGCCGAAGAGATCGATCTGAGTCAGGATCAAAAAGACTGGGAAAACCTGAATGACGGTGAACGTCATTTCATTACGCATGTACTTGCTTTCTTCGCCGCATCAGACGGTATTGTAAACGAAAATCTAGCAGTAAACTTCATGAATGAAGTTCAATTGCCTGAGGCCCGTTGTTTCTATGGTTTCCAGATCATGATGGAGAATATCCATGCCGAGACCTACTCACTCCTTATAGATACCTATATAAAAGACAGCACCGAAAAAAGTCGCTTGTTCAATGCCATCGAGACCATCGATTGCGTGAAAAAGAAGGCTGATTGGGCTTTGCGTTGGATCGAGAATGGTTCATTCGCTGAGAGATTGATCGCTTTTGCTGCTGTAGAAGGAATCTTCTTCTCAGGTAGTTTCTGCTCGATCTTCTGGTTGAAAAAGCGTGGCTTGATGCCGGGATTAACTTTCTCTAACGAGCTGATCAGCAGAGATGAAGGTTTGCATTGCGATTTTGCTTGCCTATTATATAGCATGCTCAATGAAAAACTTTCTGAAAAAACAGTACAAGATATCATTGCCGATGCAGTGGAAATGGAAAAGGAATTTGTAACTGACGCCTTACCAGTAGCTTTGATCGGAATGAATGCCAAATTGATGGCTCAGTACATCGAATTTGTTGCAGATCGTCTCTTGATTGCTTTAGGTTGCGCTAAGATCTATAATGCTACAAATCCATTTGATTTCATGGAAATGATCAGTCTTCAGGGAAAAACAAACTTCTTCGAAAAGAGGGTTGGAGAATACCAGAAAGCCGGTGTCATGGGCTCAAAAGAGGACAATGTCTTCAAAACTGACGAAGACTTTTAACAATCAGTTGTCGATAAACTCCGGCGACCTCCACGCCGGAGCTATCATTTTACCTATATATTGCTAATACATTAAAACCCCCACCACACTATGCCCATGTTCGTTGTTAAAAGAGACGGCCGTAAAGAATCGGTTAAATTTGATAAGGTGACCGCCCGTGTTCAAAAACTTTGTTATGGTCTGAACCCGGACCATGTAGACCCTATGCAGGTAGCCCAAAAGGTTATCGAAGGGATCTATGACGGAGTTTCAACAATCGAGCTGGATAACCTTGCTGCCGAGATCGCCGCATCTCTCACCACCAAGCATCCCGACTATGCATTACTTGCATCGAGGATAGCCATTTCTAATCTTCATAAGAATACCAAGAAGAGTTTCTCTGAAACTATGAGAGATCTCTATACTTATATCGATCCAAAAACCGGACAAGAAGCTCCGATGTTAGCAGACGATGTGATGGATATCATCAATCGTAATGCAGATGCATTGGATTCTACTATTATATATGATCGTGATTTCGGTTATGATTATTTCGGATTCAAGACCCTTGAGAAATCCTATTTGTTAAAGATAAAAGGTCAGGTAGCTGAGCGTCCCCAGCATATGATCATGCGTGTGGCAGTTGGTATCCATAAAGAAGATATTGATGGAGCGATCCAAACTTATAACCTAATGTCGGAGCGTTGGTTTACACATGCTACACCAACCTTGTTCAATGCAGGTACTCCTAAGCCTCAGCTTTCATCTTGTTTTTTATTGACGATGAAAGATGATAGTATCGATGGGATCTATGATAGCTTAAAGCAATGTGCAAAGATCTCTCAGAGCGCAGGTGGAATTGGTCTTAGCATACACAATGTACGTGCTACCGGTTCATACATCCGCGGTACCAACGGTACTTCGAATGGTATCGTTCCTATGCTGCGTGTATTCAATGATACTGCACGTTATGTAGATCAGGGCGGAGGAAAACGCAAAGGTTCATTTGCAATTTATCTTGAGCCTTGGCATGCCGATGTATTCGACTTTCTTGAATTGAAAAAGAATCATGGTAAGGAAGAAAATCGTGCACGCGATCTGTTCTTTGCATTATGGATGCCTGATCTGTTTATGCAACGTGTTGAAGACAATGGCTCATGGTCATTGTTCTGCCCTAACGAAGCACCGGGAATGTCTGATTGTTACGGTAAAGAATTCGAAGAACTATACACCCGTTACGAGCGTGAAGGAAAAGCACGTAAGACAATAAAGGCACAGGATCTTTGGTTTGCAATTCTTGAATCACAAATTGAAACAGGAACACCTTACATGCTTTATAAAGATGCATGTAATGAAAAATCAAATCAGAAAAATCTGGGAACGATAAAAAGTTCTAACCTGTGTACAGAAATTATCGAGTATACTGCACCGGATGAAGTTGCGGTTTGTAATCTTGCATCTATCGCATTGCCACGTTTTGTGATCGATGGAAAATTTGATCATCAGAAATTATTTGATATCACAAAAGTGATCACAAATAATCTAAACAAGATCATAGATGTAAACTATTATCCGGTTGAAGAAGCACGTCGTTCTAACTTGCGTCACCGTCCGATCGGAATTGGTATTCAAGGATTGGCAGATGCATTTATTTTGCTTAGACTTCCTTTCGATAGCGAAGAAGCAGCAGAGTTGAATCGTCAGATCCACGAGACCATTTATTTCGCAGCACTTACTGCTTCTATGGAAGAGGCGAAAGTTGATGGCCCGTATGAAACATACGAAGGATCACCGATGAGCAAAGGAATTATGCAGCCGGACATGTGGAATGTAACTCCTACAGATCGTTGGAACTGGGAAGAGCTTCGTGCAAATGTAAAACAGCATGGAATCCGCAATTCATTATTGCTTGCTCCAATGCCTACTGCAAGCACATCTCAGATCTTGGGTAATAACGAATGTTTCGAGCCGTATACTTCAAACATCTATACACGTCGTGTATTGAGCGGAGAATTTGTAGTGGTAAACAAACATCTGTTGCTGGATCTTGTGAAGGCCGGATTGTGGGATAATAATTTGAAGAATAAAATTATTACTGCTAATGGTTCTATCCAGGATATCCCTGAGATCCCACAAGACATCAAAGATCTGTACAAAACTGTTTGGGAAATTAAGCAGAGAATTCTGATCGATATGGCTGCAGATCGCGGAGCATATATTTGTCAATCACAATCCTTAAATCTTTTTGTGCAGGATGCGAATTTTGCAAAATTAACTTCGATGCATTTTTATGCATGGAAGAAAGGATTGAAGACCGGTATGTATTATCTGCGTACAAAAGCTGCAACGGATGCGATTAAATTCACCGTTGAAAAACAAGCTGAAGCCCAGGTTATACCTATGGTTTCAAGATTAATAGTTGAAGACGATGCTTCCCGAGAAGATCGTTTTGCAGAGATCGCATGTTCACTGGATGATCCGGAATCATGCGAAGCCTGCGGAAGTTAATTTTTCTTTTTTTTACATTTCATGGTTATCGAAACCCCTCCTGGTCCGAGGGGTTTTTTTTGCTTTTGAAACCGCAAAGACGCATGAGTTTTTCGCAAAGGCGCGCGAGGCTTTACCTATAAACCATTAACAACTCTTCTTATTCCATTTTTTAAATGCGTAACATTGAAATTAATTAAGAGGGCAAGTTTGCAATTTGTCAATTTTAAATAAGTTAGGGTTTGAGCAAAATGTATGTCGTTTAGTCCTTCAACTGCCTTCAGTTCAATTATGACTTTGTCTTCGACAATGAGGTCCATGCGATAACTGGATTTTAAATCATTTCCTTTATATATTAAAGGAATATTTTGTTCCTTTTTAACAAAGATTTTTCTTTCTACCAATTCAAAAAGCAACGCATCCCTATACGTAGATTCCAATAATCCTGGACCAAAAGTTTTATGAACCTCTATCGCACAGCCAATAATTTTTCCTGATAATTCATCTTCTCT
>JBBKWX010000091.1:0-28041 GCA_037969175.1 Bacteroidia bacterium
CTCACTAACCATTCAGAAACTTCATTAGATTCTACATTCAGTTCAGGAGCTTCAATCTCTCTTATAGGATAACTTTTACTTCTACCTTCACTAGTTCCACAAACTTTTAATTTCATAAACGATGTAACAAATCTGCCGCTCTCAGGAACCATACAAATTATAGTTTGACCATCTTTGAGTTTGCCTGAATACATTAATTCTTCAAGCATGATAAAGATAGAGGCCGCTCCTGTATTTCCTTTTGTTGACAGATTGCTGAACCATTTTTCTTCGGGAATTTCTCCACCCCCTTTTCGCATCAATTCTTTTATAGGCTCTTTAAAATGATCTGAAGAATAATGACAACATAACCAATCAATATCATTTTTATCTATCATCCCTTTATTGATCAGATCGAAATAATGGATCACTCCCGTTTCTACAACCTGCGTCAATAGCCGAATGTCCTGCTTTAGATTCAATGCTCCTGCTTTAGCTGCAGATTCATAGTCGGGATAATCCAGCCAGGTTTTTTCAGCTTCATTCTTATTGTCATTTTTACCCACAAACATGCAAAGCGGAAATTTGTTTGCATGTGATTGTATATCTATCCATTCAATTTTCAATGAAATTCCTTTATTGTTTTTTTTGTTTTCCAGCACCATTGCACCCGCACCATCCGACAACATCCAACGTAAGAATTCGGTATCGAAAGGAATTGACTTCATATTCTGAGATTCAAATCGGGATGCCTTGAACAGCCTGCTAGAAAACTCAGATCCTACACAAACAGCATTTTGTTTTTCATTACCTTTTATCTGAACATATGCACTCTTAAGTGCCATCATACTGCTTGCACATACACTTTGAAAACTTGCAAGTTCGCATACCGGAAACTCGAGACCTGCATGTACCATACTTGCAAATCCGGGCAATGGAAGATCACCCTGCGATGTTCCTGTAGATAGGAGTTCGATATCTTTAGCTTGTAAGCGATTTTTTGAAATTGCATTTTCAATTGCTTTCACAGCCATCTCAGCATTTGAGTGCGTACTTTCCTGATTCGTGTCCAGTGCAAAGTACCGCTGTTTGATACCGTTTTGCTTTAGTATCCTGTCTTTAACAGAACTACTCTTACCATTTATCTTTCCCAGATAATTTTCCATTTCATCATTTGAGATAGGATCATTTGGTAAAAAGACTCCTGAACTTGTTATATAGACTTCTGTCATTATTTATTTTTTGATGACATCAGCCATCTTATTTTATCGTTTAACGTATCCAGGAAATTTAAAGCAAAGCCATAATTGCTTGTAAATTTATGATGATGATCATTATGGTGTGTACCCAGTAAAACCCAATCAGCTCCTTTGCCTTTACCAAAACGATAATTGCAATGTCCAGAGAAATTTAAAATGATACTGGCAAGCGGGTAGAGAAATATTGCAATAGCTGAAAGTGATATAAACGGAGCCAGAGTAAGTGGAACAGTACTTAGCAATAAGGCCTCTACCCAGTGAAAACTATAAACAGAAAAAACAGTAGGTGTTACTGATTTGTGATGTATGAAATGTATATGTTTCATAAAAAAAGGAAGATGCATGAGACGGTGTATCACAAAGAAGTGAACTTCATTCCAAATACTCAATAACGCAACGCCCCATATAATATTGAATAGAGTATCAGGCATTAACTGAATATAGCCCAATCGTATAAGCATTATCAAAGGGAAGGCTGAAAAGCCAAATACTATAATGGACTTTAGAGAATGTACCATCTCTCTCCGGATCTGATTTCCGGAAACTTCCTTATCAACTATCTTATGTAAAATATTTTTCTTGTTCAGGAATTTGCAAACCCCAAGAAATACATATCCCAATCCAAAATATAGCAATAGAAAATAGACCACAACTAGTCCAAATATTTGGAGATAGTTATACTCGGTAAGTATAGAGTTGACTAATTCCTGAATCATGATTTATTGGATTTATTTTACCAGGAAATTTGATTCGAGATAATTGATAATATGGTAATTTACTAAATATTAAATCGCAACCAACAGAAGATATTTTTAATAATGCCTGATATTAATGGAGATCAGAGGATTGCTTTAGGTATAGCTTTTCTGGTCCAGCTTTTTGCCTGTTTCCATTTTCCGGCCTCCGAGTCAGGGTTGAAATCAAGAGTTGTTTCCCATGAATTTTCTGGTTTGAAGTCTTCTTCCATTTGAACTAGAACCTTATCAGCTATGGATTTTGAGCTGATGATAGCTACACATTCTGTATTTAGATTAGCACTTCTGGGATCGAGGTTAAATGTGCCAATAACTGTTAACTTACCATCTACAACCATGCTTTTGGCATGCATCCCAAATATAGGTTTGTATTCCAGTTCAGCCTGCAGATCGCTTGTCATTATTTTCATCCGTACAGCAGCATCGGGCCGGAATTCAAAGATCCTTACTCCTGTGTTCAGCAGTGTTTTGCGATCTCCCTGATAACCGCTAAAAGCTTCTACATTATCAGTTGAGGCGAGACTGTTAGTCAGGATTCTCACTTTAACTCCGCGCTTTACAGCATCCCTAAAAAGAGACTGCCCCAACTCAGTAGTTATCAAATAGGGAGTTTGAATAGCTATACTTGATTTCGCATTTTTGATCAGATCAACCAAGGCATCCGTACATATTCCACCACCATTCAATCCTTTGCTTCCATCATTTTTTCCAGGATCATCCGAAACAAAAATGACATCATCTACCCAGACAAAATTTTCTGAGTTTTTCATATCATTAAAAGTTGCCGGGAAATTTTTGAGCTTTTCTCTAACCTCTGGACTGAAATTTTCCGGGTTGCAGGCATATTCATATAGCCGGGCAAACCTGTTTGGGTCAGATACGTTTTTAGGTTGCTCATTACTTATCTCAGTAACTGGATAACTTAATTCGCTATTCCAGAAATCATAGAATGAGTTGTTTACATCAGCACTTACTTTACCCAGGAGCAATACATCTCTGTCTCTGAAATTATATTCATGGTCATAATCAAAGTATTCATCTGCAATATTTCTTCCTCCTGTAATAACAATTTTACCATCTACTATAAATGTCTTATTATGCATACGTTGATTCGCAGATCTGAACTCCTCTGTCAACTTCTTTACTTTTTGCAATATATTCTTTCCGAGATTTACACCGGGATTATAGATCTTTATCGAAATATTTTCATGAGAATCCAGAGTAAGTACATCCTGTAAACCTGTATTCACCATGATATCATCAATTATGATCCTGACCCTAACTCCACGGTTCGCGGCTCTTACCAGATAATCGCAAGCGATCAATCCAACATTATCAGTTGAAAAAATAAAGTACTGTATGTCTATAGATTTTTCCGCATATTCTGAAAACCAAGCGCGGGTTATCATGGCATTTCCTCCATCTTCCAAAACATAGACACCTGTTTTACTCGACATCAGTTCTGAAATATCTTCAAGTTCTTTTGTAAGACTTATAGAATCATTTCTATGAATGTCAGCACAAAAATTGGTGGTTTGTTCTTCTATAAGATCCTTACCTTGACCGCATGACAAGGCAAGAAATACACTTGCAAAAAGGATAATGGATTTGATGTTTATAGTATTGTTGAACATGTTTCGGAGTATGTATTCTTGGCTCAAGAGGCTATAAATTATTTCTTGCTAAAAGCAGTATGTGTTTTCAGCAAAGGTACTCCTATCAATACCAATGCAAATAGATTGATCAAAATTACATTGTAAAGAGCGCCGTAAAAGATAGAGATGCTACTGTCAATGATAAACCAAAATAACAGGCCTCCCCATAATGCATTATAAGCCCACTTCTCTTTTTTCTTAAATGCATTTTCAGAGATCATGATCATCAGAAAATGAAATCCGACTATCGTACCACCAATAATTCCAAATAGCCAGTTCTTGAATAATAGTAAGCTCCCGGTGATTTCCTTCCCATCAAAAAACACTTCTCTTGTAAAATCATTATGGATCTTAAAGAAAATTGAATTGCCTCCAAAAGCTACCAGAAGCCCTATGCCCATAGTTAATACATTTGCCCATGTCAGCCATTTTTGCCAGAATTGGAATTTTGAGTTATTCATCGAACTTTTTAAATACAATTATCACTCTTACACATTAACTTTTTTCTTTTCTATCCACCAAGCCCATAATACAAATAGCCACATTAAATTTGCTGACCAGGCAACAGCATTTACTGATGGTGGAGGTGGACCCAATATATTCAGGAAATGTATGACAAGGAATAAAATGATCAAAGACCAGAAAGCTTTTTTCTTTACCGGCTTTATAGATCTGTAATATATAAGACTTCCCATTGCAAACATTCCGGTTTCCAGAATAGTTTCAAGATAAGGCATATTCCACAATCCCAATCCAAGCTTAATATCTCCAAAAGGAGAAATTGGAAGATCTGCCCGATGTGTCAATAGATCTAGTCCCCAGTGACTCATCACCAATGCTCCTAATAACAGAGAACCCTTTTTATTTTTAGTAAATCCGTAATATGCAATTCCAAAAAGAGCAGCCCAGATAATTGACATGAACAGGCTGTGCGAGTAAGGATAATGGGTAAAATTTAGCGGAGTGATAGCCGTGTTTCCGGGATCAATTTCGAAGGTTTCAATTCCACTTAATACAAAGATTGGCCAGAGCAGATCCAAAAATTGAACTGCAACAAACATGATTGCAAGAGAGGGTAAAGTCTCATCCCGTTTAGCAGTTAGTGCCAGTGCATAATGTCCTATAAACATATTTTGAGATTTTGAATTGTCGTTATAAGAATTAAAACTATTAATCTTCTAGTTATGATTATATTAGTTTGGCAAAACTCGTGTAGCTGGTATTATATGAACAACCCCGGCATGCTTAGCATCCCGGGGTTGAAAGTGGCATCAACGCAATAGATCCCTGGAAGGGATGCACATGCGCCAGGGAAATGAGGGGCTTGGTGCTCACAATTGGCGATGACTTATGCGACCCCTTCGGGGACGTGAATACCTGCGTGCTACATCAGCCCCTTTAAGCGAAGCATAAAGGGGCAATTCACATGATTCACCTTTCGGTGAATGTCTTTTTGCAATCCTTTTTTTCTGTTGTTGATTTGTTCAATACTCAATACCATAAGTGAATCTTATGTTCTTTTGTGATTAAGTTATTTCTTTATATAAACAATCCATTTCAAAACTCAATACACAAGTAACGGGGATCAGTTGTATAAATCCGGCGATGTATCTTTTGGATTTGATTAGTAGTAAACTCCCTAATTCAAATACCCATGAATCAGGTATCATGTGAACAAATCCGGCGATGTATCTGTTTTTTTTAGTAGCCCATACCCTATATAGAATACCCGTGAAACGGGTAACAGTCTTGGGATTTGCAGTGGACGGGGTTGAAAGTGGCATCAACGGATTACATCCCTAAAAGATATGTACATGCGCCGGTCCTTACGGAACCATGAGATGAAAAAAACTGAGCAACTAGAAGCGTAAGATTTAATTATTGATGCTTAACCTGGGAAGCTTCATGTTTTGTAAGCAGATACTTTAAGATCAAATCTTGCTCTTCTTTCGTGATCTTAGCCCTATCTGACATTTCAGGCAAATCCTTTTTCCATTTAGCTGCTTCGAATTTTGCAGGACGATAGAGATAATGACAACTCCCGCATTTATTGACGTAGAGATTATAACCTTTGTTCAGAGAAGCCAGATCACTTCCATTCCCATGTACCGGAGCAAGGATTAAATCTTGTTCCATTGGTATCAGTTGTGTTGAAGCACAACTCACCAATACGATGGAAATGAAAATGACCAGGTATCTCTTACACATTACAAAAAAACTATAAACTAATTCCCCATATCAATCGGGTCTCTACTTTCTCACGGGCGTTTAAAACCAGATTATTCGGAGCATCATCTGTCTTATGAAGATTGGCCCACTGAGGTAAAATATTGAAGATGATAAAATGCTTGTCATTAGAAAAGAATAAAGTGGGACCGCCATATAATGCAGAAAAATTCCAATTACCTTCTTCGATCTCATTGCTGTTTCTGATCTCTATCCCTAAACCGAAAGTTGGCTTGAACATATACATATAAGCCAGATCGATCTCAGGTTTTGATTCCCATTCTCTTACTGTCTTTCCTTTTTTAACGTCATATTTAAGTTCAAACTCACTCACCAGATTTAAAGCCCATGTGCTTTTTGCTGTCCTCTTATCAAAGATCAATTTATTTTCTATCTCGATCTCGCTGGGCGAAAATCCCAGTTCAGCATATACTGCAAATCCAAAAGGGGCCGTGGATGCATTCATAAGATTTAGTTTCCATTCGCTTGAAACTGAAAACTCAGATTCGGAAAATATTCCGCTAGAAGAAGTATCAGCAATGCCTCCAAGTGTATCCAGGCTTGCTCCATAAGATTTATGTGATGCATTAAAATAAAGTGCGGTTTGTAATCTATCCGTTAATCCTGATTCTAACTCAATCCGCGTATCCAATCTATTATATAGATATTCTCTTCCGGATCTCCAGGTTGCCCATGTTTCAAGTTCATTTACACCTTTTGGAAGCGTGTTCGATTGGTATGTTCTTGCAAATTCTCTGTGCGCTTCTGCATATGTGCAAGAGATCAATAATAGTAAAATTGTAATTTTTGTTCTCATAAAAATATTCTTACTCAGTATCTATTTTGTTCATGATAATTTGACAATGCAAAGGAACAGAGAACAGAGGATCTCACAATACCCGAAATAGGGTATTTAGAATGATTCTAAATAAGTGCTTTAATTAGAAATGTTTAATTATGAGATCATTAATAGAAGTAATGGTATTATCAATCACTAAGTCCGGACAAGGGTTTCCAATCATGTCGAGGTACATCATAAGAATTTAACAACAGAGATTTTGTATTAATTTTACCACAGTCCTCCGAAGGGTTTATAATATGGTCCTTTTCAGAAACCTTTAATCAGTCCGATTATTTGAGACTTTTCAGGCAAAGAATAAAGAGTGATTTTATGTCTTCGATTTTAATTTGGAATTCGATCTATTTCTCTGTGTATTTTTTGATTCTCGATGAAATGGAATTCACATCAAAAGAACCTTAATCAATAAGGAAGTATAACTTGGTGTATTCTATGGTTAAAAGAGGTCTGATTAAAAATAAAGATTATTCCGGACAGTTTTATTCCGGTAATTTCATTTACATTTTTCAATTTCGATACGAGTGATCATTGAATTTGAATTCTGATTTATTCCATCTCTAAATAAAAGCTGATCTTAATTGTAATTAGTTGAGGTAGAATTATTTTCCAAACATTCGCAATAAATGAACTCCAACAGCCTGCCACCAGGGTGCCGAATAGCGAAGTTTGGGTCTTTTCGCTTCCGATGCTTTTACGATCTTTCGAACTATGCTTTGTGTGCTTTTTGATTCGGTAAATTTAAACTGCCGGGTTTCTTCCTTCTTTATCATATCCATGATCGGATAAAAAATAGATTGCTCATTCATCCAGACATATTTCTTGGCAATATTCGTTTGATTAAATCCGGTGTTATAAGCACCGGGTTCTATTAAACTTATATGAACATTGCTTCTTACTCTGTGTATTTCATGTCTCATCATTTCTGCCCCGCTTGATAAGGCATATTTCGTCATAACATATGGACCTAAAAAGGGCATTGTTATTCTACCTGCAAGAGAACTTACAAATAAGATCGTTCCCTGATTCCTCTTTAGCATTTTTTTTAATGCAAGTTGACTTAACTCTAAAGAACAAAATACATTGACTTCAAAATTATGTCTGACCTTATCGATATCTATCTCTGCCAGAGATCCGGATTCTCCTATTCCTGCGTTATTGATCAAAACATCAAGATCATAATCTTCAATTTTCTTTCTGTCCTGTGCAATAGTGATGTCTAATTTAATGACAGATATTTCAATATCACGAGATCCAATTTCGGTTATCAGATTAGTTCTTTGTTCCTCCGTTTCAGTTGTTGCGATGACATGATGTCCATTATTTGCTAATACAAAAGCAGTATCCTTTCCGATTCCTGTACCGGCTCCGGTGATCAATATGGTCTTTTTCATATTATTCAGATGTATAAAATATTGATCAAATTAGTTTTATGAGAAATGCTTTTTGGTTTATTATTCAAGATTTTATTCCATTACATATTTTCCATTTACGAATAGATAAACTCCTTCTGCTTTGTCAGGATAGATCTCATACTGATATGGAATCTCCTCAACCAGGGTTTCGCTTTTGCCTTTTTTACTGATCGTTTTCCAAACGAATGTTGAAGCATTTGAATGCTTCTTTACATTGCTAATAATAATTCTTCCAACAGAATCTATTTCGAGATCATAACTATAAGATTCTACACCTTTTTTATGTTGTGGATCCTCATAAGCTTGGAATTTATTGTAGTCATTATGATAATTGTATTTAGCTTCAAAGATCATTTCCTTAGTATCTAAATTCCAGATCTCATATTTAGATATGGATATGGATTCTTCAATATCGAAAGTTCCTCCGTGTGAGCTGGTGAATCCACTACACGTCCTGTGAAGGACAAGTTCTTCTGAACCCAGCCCATCAATTTGTATTGAATTCGTTACTCGCAAGGTGTCGCAAGAATGAATTTCACCGGCATTGATCTGACTCAGAAATAGGGTATCACGACCTTCATTATAAACATAGATATTTCTAAATGCTCCCAGAAGAGATTGTGATTGAGAATAAGGAATGTATATCAGGAAGTATACTACAAACAGAGAAATGAATTTCTTATTCATCATCTAATTTATTTATTCTAACTCACACCAATAATTTTTCCATCAACAACATCAATAAAATTAGCTTGAGGAATTTTCGGCAAACCGGGCATCCGCATTATTTCACCACACACAGCAACAATGAATCCTGCACCTTTATTAATAATGATATCTTCAACATCAATAACAAAATTTCCATCAAGTCCACTGATCTCCGGATCATCCGTGAAGGAATATTGAGTCTTGGCCATACATACAGGAAGATGTTCTAAGCCCAGCTGCTTTATCTTTTTTATCATCAAATGCGCTTTCTTATATAACACAACATCGGACCCGCCGTAGATCCCGGTTACGATCTTTCGGATCTTGGTTTCAATATCATCTTGCAGATCATAAGTATGTTTCAGTTTTGGAGAGGGATCATTGCAAATTGCTACCACAGCTTCAGCCATTTCCACTGCGCCATCACCACCTTTTGCATATCCCTCATTGACAGCAAAAGAGGCACCTTGTTCAGCACACCAATTGCGCATAAATGTGATCTCCTCTTCCGTATCAAAATTATATTTGTTGAGTACCACCAATACTTTTTGATCAAAAGATTGTAGTATAGAAATATGTTTTTTCAGGTTACGCAATCCTTTTGTCAACGCTTGAATATCCGGAAGCATCATGGTTTTTTCATCTACTCCACCACTCAGTTTCAATGCCTGCGATGTTGCTACCAATACACTCATAGCAGGTTGAATTCCCGCCTGTCGACATTTGATATTGAAGAATTTCTCTGCTCCCAGATCGCTTGCAAAACCTGCTTCCGTTACTACATAGTCGCCAAATTGCATGGCTGTTTTTGTTGCCATTACGGAGTTACAACCATGTGCAATATTTGCAAACGGACCGCCATGTAAAATGGCCGGACATCCTTCTAAAGTCTGCACCAGATTTGGAAGCATGGCATCTTTTAGCAAAGCAGTGATAGCACCCGTTACACCCAGGTCTTTTGTTAGATATCCTTCGCCTGCAAAAGTAAATCCCAGTAGCATAGCATCTATACGTTGACGCAGGTCTTCCAAGCCTTCCGCAAGACAAAGCATAGCCATGAGTTCACTCGCCGGCGTGATCACAAATCCGGTTTCTGTTGCGATGCCATTGTTGGGGCCATCCAAAGCGGTAACTACTTTTCGCAGTACACGATCATTCACATCCAGACATCTTTTGATCAACATCGATTTTATTCCTTCGGGTTTACCACGATTGAACCAACGGTAGTTGTCAATGAGTGCGCATAGTGTGTTATTGGCCGCAGTGATCGCATGGAAATCACCAGTGAAATGCAAGTTTATATCTTCCATGGGAATCACCTGAGAATAGCCTCCACCGGTAGCTCCACCCTTCATGCCAAAACAAGGACCCAGAGAGGGTTCGCGAAGTGCAAGAACTACATTCTTTTTTATTTTTCTTAAGCCGTCGGCCAGTCCAACAGATGTGGTTGTTTTACCAATTCCGGCTTTTGTAGGTGTCATTGCTGTGACAAGGATGAGTTTTGATTTTGCTATTTTTTCTGTATCAAAACTGTTCATATTGATCTTCGCTTTGTAATGTCCGTAAGGAACAAGCAATTCCTGTGGTAAGCCCATTTCAGATGCAATGGAAGTTATCAATTGCATTGGTTTTTCTTGGGCAATCTCGTTATCTGTTTTCATAAAAATTGTTTATTCCCGGCAAATAAAAAAGTACCGGAGTACAAGCCATGAATATACGCAATCAAGCGATATTATTCAGGAAGGAGTATGTTTTTTTACCCAATTACAAAGTAATTCAGAATATAAAGTCCGGAAAAAGTTTTTTAATAATGTCGAATTGGATCATAAGTATTTATCTGCAAGTAGAATCTATGGTTAAAAAAAGCTCAGATGTAAAAAAATTTCAGAATATTCCGGAAAATAATGATTCGGGATAAAAAAATGGAATTCAAACCCGCAGCAAAGCACGGAACCCTCTTCCGGCATAATATGATTCCGCGCCATTGTGATACGTAAAAACCGTATCGAAACGGCGATCACAAAAAATAGCACCACCCAGTTTTCTGATCTTGTCGGGAGTCATCACCCAGGAAGATGTTTTAGTATCGAAATTGCCGAGCAGCTGTAAGTCGCGATATTGCTCTTCGGTCAGGATCTCTACTCCCATGGAATCTGCCATGTCCATAGCACTGGTTTTCGGCTTGTGTTCTTTTCTCGAATCCAAAGCTTTTCTATCATAGCAAATACTTCTGCGGCCTTTTGGAGTGTCTGCGGAACAATCATAAAAAATGTATTCTCCCGTCTTTTTATCTTGCCCTACAACATCCGGTTCACCTCCGGTTTTTTCCATCTCATGAAGCGACCAGATCTTGTCAGGCTTGGCTTCCAGTCTGGCTTGTACATCTTTCCATGCAATACCTTTATGAAGATTCATGTTTTTCTCAAATCGGCTTTTTAAAAAGCTGATCAATTCTTCACGAAGCTGTGCAGATAATTCTTTTACTTGTTGCTTTGCCATAATAAATATTATTCTCCAAATATATTGAAGAATCTAGTTTCCTGCAAAGGGTGTCCCGAAGATCCCGACTGCAAGTTCAGCCCAAATCAGTACTAAAACTGCAAACAGAAAAGTAAAAGCAACAATTCGATACTTGAATTTACTTGTTTTACGTAGTACCAGATCACCCAACATTCCAAAACTGATCAATAGAAATCCTGCAACTATAAAGTCTGCTAAATCCCAGTTTACTTCACTTGTAAATTGCATAGCTATCAGTGGAATGAGCAGGAGGATGAATACAACAATAATAATTAATTGAACTCTTTTGTTTTTCATGATTAGTCCATTCATTTAAGACACTATTTCTGATAACGATTTTTTATTTATCATAGTGTATAGTTGAAGCCTAAAAGTTACTGGATTATTTTGTGAGCCTATAGCTTATTGAACAGCATTTTGGTTGCAGTTTCGCTATTAGTCAGTTTTTTTTTACCACTAAGAGCACAAGGGCACTTAGTGACACGAAGAATTTAATGCATATTCGGCAGCTGTATTGTCTTTTTTATTTTGTAGAAAATCTGCTTTAAATGTAATGTCTGGAGGCTGGTGTACAAGGACAAGCCAAAAATATTAATTTCTAATTAGTTTGATGTTTTTGTGAAAATATCTTAGTGAAACTTGTGTCCTGCGTGTTCTTAGTGGTAAAAAAAAGTCAGAACAAAACATTCGGTCAAATAAACCAATCCAAGAGTAACTATTGCCCAGCATTACCAGAGGTGAAAAAATTGCCGCTATCTTATTCTCAAGATCACATTACCGGTCTTCTGTCCCGACTCTACATACTTGTATGCTTCAACAATATCTGCCAGATCATATTCTCTGTCAATGATAGGTTTATATTCTCCTTTTTCGATGAGTTCTTTTAGAAATATCAGATCCGATTTTGCAGTTACAGGAATAGGAAACATAACTTTTTTACCACCGGTTATAGGAGTAAGCAATGCAAGAAAAATGTTCTCTGCATTTTTACCTAATTCTGTTGAAATATAGACCCCATTTTTTGTCAATAAAGGTTCGCATTTATCAAAAGAACTCTTCCCTACAGCATCAAAAATAAAATTGAATCGGATCTCTGTATTTGTAAAATCTTCGGTTTGATAATCAATAACATTATCAATACCCAAAGATCTTATGAGCTCTACATTCTTGGTATTACAAACTGCAGTTACATTTGCGCCAAAATGTTTTAAAAGCTGCACAGCTGCCGATCCTATAGCGCCTGTTGCTCCATAGACCATAGCATTTTGTCCGCTTTTTATTTTTGAAGTTCTGATATTGTGGAGCGCATAATGAGCTCCTTCTGAAATTGCAGCTGCTTCATGTAGATCTATGTTATGAGGGATATGAACAATGGTATCTTCTTCTGAAATAGTTAAGTATTCTGCATGTCCTCCAAACTTAACATCGTTGTATCCAAAAACTTTTTCTCCAACCCGGAAAAGTCTTACTTCACTTCCTATCGCCTCTATTTCTCCGGCAAATTCACTTCCCAGAATTTGTTGTTTTGGTCGTAAGAGTCCACTCCATAATCTGGAAATAACATATTCAGCGCTCCGAAACCCGGAATCCGTGCGATTCACGGTTGAAGCATACACTTTAACCAATACCTCATTTGCTTTTGGTTCAGGTTTCTCCACTTCGGATAATATGGCAACTTCGGGAGGGCCGTATTTTGTATGTACAATAGCTCTCATATTATTTTTTATAATTGGTATACTTATTTTGCCTTTTCACTTCTTGAAATATTTATTTACTTTTCTTCATTCTGATAAATTATTAGAATGATTCTCGAATTTGGATTCTTTATTAACGATGGATACCAATTTTCAATTGTATGTACTTATTGCAATATTATTTTTTACATTATTAGTTACCTAATCCATAGAACTTAAACTGTGGTCATATCAATTTTAAAACAGAACATGAAAAAGATCTTTCAGGTCTTATCAGCTCATTAATTTCATTTGATCGGATGAAAGTAAAGCATTATCCGCCATAACACAAATTCTTTCAATCAGTTTATAATTAGCATTTTAAAAGACTTTATTTCATTAATACCATAGAGCAGCAAAAAAAACTGTAATTTCAAGGCAGTTCTGATCATGAGCATTATCTCTGTTTTGGGGATAATTTTTCTGTAATTTATATACAGAATGCAATCAGATATTATGTGTTCATTAAAATCAATTCAAATCAATCAGTAACATGGAAAATAAGACGGATTTGAGCGCTTCGGATAGCGCTTCTAATACTAATGCAGAAAGCAAATGCCCTTTCAGTGGTAACAGGTTGGATTTTGCTGCCGGACGTGGCACTAATAATCGTGATTGGTGGCCTAATCAATTAACCCTGAATATACTTCGTCAACACTCTTCTCTGGTGGATCCTATGGATCCGGATTTCAATTACGCCAGGGAATTTAATAGCCTGGATCTGGCGGCTGTAAAGAAAGATCTTACGGATCTGATGACGGATAGCCAGGATTGGTGGCCTGCCGACTACGGACACTATGGTCCTTTGTTTATCCGTATGGCCTGGCACAGTGCAGGAACATATCGTGTAGGTGATGGACGGGGTGGATCGGGTTCCGGTTCACAACGTTTCGCACCCCTCAACAGCTGGCCGGATAACGCCAATCTCGACAAAGCTCGCCTCTTGCTTTGGCCAATAAAGCAGAAATACGGTAAGAAGATCTCTTGGGCCGATTTGATTATACTCACAGGCAACTGTGCACTCGAGTCTATGGGATTCAAGACTTTTGGTTTTGGTGGCGGTCGCGAGGATGTATGGCAGCCTCTGGAAGATGTATATTGGGGAACAGAAAGCGAGTGGCTGGGCGATAAGCGCTACAGTGGTGACCGCGATCTCGAGAATCCACTGGCTGCTGTTCAGATGGGACTCATCTATGTGAATCCTCAGGGGCCAAATGGGAATCCTGATCCTATCGCTGCGGCGCGTGACATCCGTGAAACGTTTGGTCGGATGGCCATGGATGATTATGAGACCGTTGCGCTGATAGCCGGAGGACATACCTTTGGAAAGACGCATGGTGCAGGCGATGCCGATAAGCATGTTGGCCGTGAACCTGCAGCTGCCTCTATCGAAGAGATGGGGATGGGCTGGAAAAACAGTTTGGGAAGTGGTAATGCAGGAAATGCAATTACCAGTGGTCTGGAAGGTGCATGGACCAAGACACCCACAAAATGGGGCAACAACTTTTTCGAAAATCTATTTGAATATGAATGGGAATTGCACAAAGGTCCGGGCGGAGCTTTTCAATGGAAACCTAGAGATGGAGCAGGTGAGGGATTGATACCGGATGCGCATGATCCTGAAAAAAAGCACGCACCTTTTATGCTTACTACTGATCTATCTTTAAGGATGGATCCGGCTTACGAAAAGATCTCAAGGAACTTTTACGAAAATCCGGTTGAGTTCGCGGATGCTTTTTCACGTGCCTGGTACAAGTTGACTCACCGTGATATGGGACCTATTGAGCGTTACCTGGGTGCTGATGTTCCCACAGAAGAATTATTATGGCAGGATCCATTACCTGCACAAGAGCATGAATTGATCAGCAGTGCCGATGTTGAAGAGCTCAAGAAAAAGATCCTGAGTTCAGGACCGACGGTTTCTGAATTGGTTTCTGCAGCCTGGGCTTCCGCTTCTACCTTCCGTGGATCTGATAAGCGGGGTGGTTCCAACGGAGCTCGAGTAAGATTGGCGCCTCAGAAAAACTGGGAAGTGAATAACCCTACCCAACTCAATAAAGTATTGAAAGCCCTTGAAGGTATTCAGGAATCATTTAATGGATCTCAAACAGGTAATAAAAAAGTTTCAATTGCAGATCTTATTGTATTGGGAGGAAACGCAGCGATAGAACAAGCTGCCCGTAATGCCGGACAAGAAGTGAATGTGCCATTTACTCCGGGAAGAGTGGATGCTACTCAGGAAAAGACGGATGTGGAGAGTTTTGGATATCTGGAACCGACAGCCGATGGATTCCGAAATTATAAAAAGAAAAGCTTTGATGTTTCAGCTGAAGAAATGCTGGTAGATAGAGCTCAGCTACTTACATTGACCATTCCTGAAATGACTGTGTTGTTGGGTGGCATGAGAACTTTAGATACCAATTTTGATGGGTCTGGACATGGTGTCTTTACCAAAAAACCGGGAACGCTGAGCAATGATTTCTTTGTAAATCTGCTTGATATGAATACTACCTGGTCGGCTACCTCTGATAGTCAGGATTTGTTCGAAGGCCGCGACCGTAAAACGGGTGCAGTGAAATGGATCGGTACACGCGTTGATCTTATTTTTGGATCCAATTCAGAACTACGCGCCATTGCTGAAGTTTATGCATGCAATGATGCAAGTCAGAAGTTCCTGCACGACTTTTCAGTGGCTTGGAACAAAGTGATGAATGCAGATCGTTTTGATAAAGTTTAATGTTGAAACAACTATAAATTGTAAAAGGCAGCCTAATCAATGGCTGCCTTTTTTTATGGATTTAGTAATTGAAAGAAATAAGTTCATTTTTTACTTTATGATTTTTGCAAACCTACGCTGGTGGCTGGTTTATCTGAAGCCAATACCAGCCAAGCTTACCAATTGTCTCTGAAAAAGTATCAAAATCAACAGGCTTTACTATATAACTGTTAGCACCCAGTTCATAACATTTTTCAATGTCCTTGTTTTCTTTCGATGAAGTGAGAATTACAACGGGATATTTTTTTGTTTGCTCATTTGATTTTATTTGTTTCAGAATTTCCAGACCATTGATCTTTGGCATATGCATATCCAATAAAATCAATTTGGGCGGAATATTTATATTTCTTTCACTGAATTTACCGGTTGCAAAAATAAACTCCAATGCTGCTTCGCTATCACTTACATGTAGGAGATTATTGGCCAAATTATTTTTTTTAAGAGCTCGTATAGTAAGTTCAGCATCGTCCATACTATCTTCAACCAATAGGATCTCTACAGCATTTAAACTCATAATTATTTTTGATTTAGCATTGTTTAACTATATTATGTTATCAGGAATAGTGAAATAGAAAGATGCACCTTTTCCCGGTTCTCCTTCTGCCCAAACTTTCCCACCGTGCTTAGAAACTATCTTATGGACATTCGCCAGTCCTACCCCTGTCCCTTCAAATTCGGCATCATTGTGCAGACGCTGAAAAACGCCGAATAGTTTGTCAGCGTATGTCATATCAAAGCCGGCTCCATTATCTTTTACATAATAAATGGTTTCTTCATCTTCCGTAAATGCCCCGATCTCTATAACTGCTTTATCTTTATTTCGAGAATATTTTACGGCATTGAGTATATAGTTTTCCCACACCTGACGTATCAGAAGATAATCTCCTGAAAGCTCAGGTAGGTTTTTAATATCCCATTCAATATTTCTTTTAGGATTTCTTTGCATTTCATCTTTTATAATTTCATGCACTAAATTTGAATTATTAATTTTAGATCTGATAATTTCAGTTCGACCCAGACGTGAAAAATTCAATAACCCGTCTATCAGGACGCTCATCTTAGCGGCATTATTTTTTATTTTCGTAAATAAACGGTGGGCTTCTTCATCAAGTTTATCTTTATATTCATTCATCAATATTTGCGAAAAGCCTGTGATACTTCTTAAAGGAGCACGCAAATCATGTGAAACGGAATAACTAAAGCTTTCAAGTTCTTTGTTTACTGTTTCTAATTCCATTGTTCTTTCGCGGACACGTTTTTCAAGATCTCGGTTTAACTGCAATATTGTTTCCTCCGAGTCTTTTAAAACGGTAACATCCCTAACTATGACCAACACTTCCGTTTCATTTAGAGCAGCATAGCGAGCTTCAAAATGATGTTTCCCAAATGGATATTCCAGATGATAATGATGAATAGTAATCTTCTTATTTTCTAAAACAATTTTTATGTTTTGAAGTGTATCAGCGGCAAGGTCAGGTGGGAGTGATTCCGAGATATGCTTATTTAAAAAATGTTCAGGTGAGCTAAATGATTCTTTTTCTGTTGAATTATGAAAATCGGTAAACACTCCTTCGTTGTTGATAACAAAGATCATATCAGGAATAGCATTGAGAAATGCTGTATTTCGTTGAAGACTTTGATTGAGGATTATGGCAGATTTCTTTTGTTCAGTTATGTCCGATATGGCCGCAATAAATCCTTTTACTTTTTCATCCGAATCAAATTCAGGAATATATTTCACATTGAATATTTTCACTCCATCTTCTTGCTTAAATTCCAACTCATAATCTGATATATGCCCTTCAATAGCATTATCCATATAAGGTTTGGCATTATTGAATGCATCTTCTCCAAGAATTTCCCGTGCATGTATTCCAATTAAATTATTTGGATTGAGATCAAATAAGGAAGCATAGGGTTCATTCACAAATTTGTAGATCTTATTTGCATCTAGCAGGGCCAGGTAAAACGGAACATGATTTGAAATAAATTCCAATTGTTTTTGTTTTTCTTCTATTTCAAGCTCTGCTTTTTTGCGTTCAGTAATATCCAGAAAGTATATACTAATTCCTTCTTCAGATGGATAAATGATAGATTCAAACCATTTATTTAATGGACTATAATATTTTTCTATTGTAGCGCTTTTCTGAGATCTCACCGATTCCATATATGCATTATACAGATCAAGTGGCTCTTCTTTGATTGTCGGAAATTCCTCCCACATGTTTTTTCCTATCAGATTTTCTGATGTACGGCCTAACATTTCACCTGCATTTTTATTCACATAGGTATAATGCCAGTTCTTATCCATAGCCACAAAACCATCAGAGACTCTTTCAATTAAGGTTCGATAATTTTCTTCACTTTTTTGAATAGCTATTTTAGTATTTTCCAATTCCCGGGTTCTTGCTATTACAAGCCTTTCCAGTTTTTCCGGTCTGTTCAGTATAGTATATAATAGTGTTGAAAATGATCCAGCAGCTATTAAGCTTATTAATCCGGTCAGGTAAAGTCCATAAAAAATACTGTACTTATTAACAGGTATAATGGAAATGATCCAGTTGCTTTCTTGAAATTTAGTACTTGCTAGATATCCCTTAGTAGTTTCAGTTCGTACAGGAAGAAATTTTTCCTCCTTTAGCGTATTGGGATTAACTTTAGAAAATTGATAATAATATCCGGAAGTAGATGTGGTATCAATCCCTGCATTTTTGAATAGAGTAGCTAAATTGATTATCACAGCAGAAAACCCCCAAAAAGTATTTTGTCTAAATATGGGTAGTCGACCTACAACAGCTACACCACCTTGTTTCAACTCAAACGGGCCAGCTATATAAAACTTTTTTTGGTCAATAGATTCATGAGCTTCTTTAGAAGTTTTTGGATCTGATAAAATGTCATAGTTTAAAACTGTTTTGTTTATCTCATACGGATAAACATACTTTATTATTCCTTCTGGCACCAATTGGATTCCATCAATGAATGGGTTCTCATCAACCAATTGTCTGCCTAAATCTTCAAATCCAACAGGTTTTCCTTCATCATCAACGGATAGCGCCAAAGATAAAGTTGTAACTACCGCAGCATTAATCGTTTGTTCAATATTATTTTCAACAACATTTAATAAATTGAGTGCATTCGTTTTTTCAACTTCTTTTAAGTATCCATGTCGCTGATAAATAGCAAATGATGCTACTATAACCAAAATGCAGAAGAAAATACCGGAAGTTATCTTAGGTTTAGATAAGAAAAAGCTTTTCAATCTATTATACAAAACAGGAATATTCATATTCTTTGAGGCAAATGGAATCCGGTATTGGGGGTATTTCCAAATAAATATAATGAAATTTGATTAGCTCAAAGAAATCCGGGCTTAAATGGTGCAATAACAATAAACACAGTTAGATAAGGCAGTATTAATTATTGGTACTATTCAGATAGGATAAGTTCAAAATAATATTTCAAACGAAGCTGAAACAAAATATTTATACTGATTAGATTTGATACAAATTTTATTGATTGTGTTTCGTTTGCATCATTTCAATCTCTCCAACCTACCTTTACGCTTTACAATATTTTTGTAATCCCATTGAATATCTTTTGCTTTTTCAAGCCATCGTTTAAGATCAGACAAGTCTATTTGCTCTGCTGAAGTATATCTAATTTCTGCAGCTTTAAATTTTCCTTCTCCTTTTAGGTTTTCTTCCTCAAAGCTCTGTCCACTCCAAAATAAAAGACGAATACCACCCTTTAGTTTGCTATACCCTGCAACAGGATTTCCTTCCAAAAACCAAACAGGATGGGCATGCCAGATCTTGTACTCAGCTTCCGGCAAACAAGAGTAAAAAGTTTTTGCAAGTAGATCACAGATTTCCTTTTCTACATCTGTTTGCAAATCATTATATGCTTGAATTTCTTTTTTCATAGATCAAATTGTTGATTTCTTAAAATTAGTTGAATTTTCAATACATTTTATTTGGATTAGCTGAATCTTTTGGGATTTGTTGGATGGAATCCCAATGCTCACAGATTTTGCCCTTTTCGTCAAATCTAAAAATATCATTCCCAATAAAAATCCGGATCTATCGGAACCCAATTCTTCTTCCGAAAGAATCCTATTCTCACTTCTCTCCCCTTTCCAAATATATCTTAATGCCGGTGCCTAAAACCAAAATATCATAAATATTCAAAGATTCCGTATTTGGAAAATAGGTTAAAAGATAGAGATCGTTGGTCAGGATCTGGAAAAAGTAATTTATACCTATGCCTGAACCCGGATGATTGTATTGTAGTTCTGTGTTTATGAAGGGTCCAAATCGCAGGGAAGAGTTCCACCAATAGTAATCATCCGTATAAATAGAAGGCCAGTTCAGGTAAATGTTATCACCGAAATTGATATTCATAAACATGCCAGTTCTTAATGGATAAAGTTTTAAGTTTTTGTTTAAATTGATACGATAGAAATTATACGATGCTAGCGCATTGGCTGTCCAGATATCACCATATTCAGGAGGGGTGTAGCCGACAGTTAGAGCCAACTCAGTCTTGCGGAGCGGTTCATAAATCGCACCCATTGAAAACATCCCAAAATTTCCCGCAAATTCAATTGAGTATCCTTTGGGAATAAGCCAATTCTTTTTTATCTCTTCATCTGAATTTTGTGCAAGTCCCGGTACGCTAAAATAGAATAGGCTTAACACTAAAAACAGGATTCGAACCTGAGTTTTTGTAAATAGTAACATAACTGAATTTTCTGAAGCTGGGACTTCCACATGTTAAGTACCAAGTCCCATCATTGTATGTCTGTTTTAGAGCATATTGATGATCATGACCGTTGACGCTGAGTATGGTGTTCTTCGCATCACGCAGTATTTTCACATAGTCGCTCGCCAATGCAGGATCAAGATCAACACTGGTGGGAGGCACATGTGAAATAAATAGACTGTGTTCATATGAGGATGTATCTGCCAGTTGGTTTTGCATCCAGTCCAGGTCAGGTACTTTTCCATTAAAACGAAATTCCTTGCTGTTGGTGTTGTGGGCAATGAAACGGATGCCATTCCATGTGAAAGCATAGTCCAGTGGACCAAACATGTTTTGATAAACATCTTTACCATTGCCCAAGCAATCATGATTTCCGATGACCGTGAGGAAAGGTGCTCTGAGCTTTGAGAGTTGCCTGGCTATGATGTGAAATTCATAAGCAACTCCAAAATCGGTAATATCTCCTGCAAAGTAAACCAGGTCTACCTCTGGCATGGAATTAATGGTCTCAACCAAGTCTTCCACATCGTCATGAAAGCGCTGCAGGTCAGCAGTAAATATAATGTTCAGTGTATCTTTTTTCGGAATATCTAATACCCTTTTCAGGTTGTAAGCTGTGCTCACACGTTCATTCAATTCTTCTCTTTCTTTCTCATAGATATTATATTCGAACTTTTCACAGCCAAGTATTAGACATAATAGGATCAATATATGGGGATAATACTTCATATTAAATTCCAGTAAAAATAAAACTCATGTGTCCCAATTTCATTTATGTTAAGAAAGGGACTGAATGGATCAATTGTGATAAATGGATTTGCGATGAATCGTCCGATGTTTTATTATCACATTCAGTATAAGATAAGATAATTATTAGTAATGGACAAATATGAAGAGCCACCATATTCTGATACCAATGCACTTTGCTGAGCACTTAATTATTATTTACAAAAGGGACATGTGGCTATTTCAAATTCATTTTCGATTTTCAGTTGCTTATCATTATACGTCTGGATATCCTTGTACATTTATCAGATAGTTCAATAAAAAATTTAGACCGATTTTCAATACATTTTGTTTGGATTAGCTGAATCTTTTGGGATTTGTTGAATGGAATCCCAATGCTCACAAATTTTACCCTTATCATCAAATCTAAAAATATCCATAGTTACATATTCGTCATTCCCGGGCCAGGTCTGATGTGTATGCAATGCAACTAAATCTCCTTCAGCTATACATCTTACAAATTCTATTGATTTATCAGGATATTCATTCTGCATTTTTTCGAAATATGCAATAAAACCTTTTTCGCCATCTGCTACCGCAGGATTATGCTGGATATATTCTGCACCGACAAATAACGCAATTGCTTTTTTCGGGTTTCCTTCATATGCGGTTTTATAAAATGCCATTGCATTATTTTTATTTGATTCTAAGACTAGCATATCTCTCTTATTTTAATTTTGAATTTATTGAATCTTGATCAGGCTTCAAACATTTGAAATATTATTAATATTTAACTCCATGATAGGTAGAAATCTACCTTTTATTGTAGATTCCTGTTGGCCTGTTTTTATGAATCCAAATTTTTTATAGAATAATTCAGCATTGGGATCTGATTCAAGTTTGATCCGCATGGTTTTGAAATCTTTTATTCGCTCAAAGAAATCATTCAGTAAAAATTTGCCTAAACCCTTCCCAATGTGCTCCGGTTGGATAAATAGATTGTCAAGAAAAATGGTCTCTTTATCTTCTTTGAAATATGAATAGTACCCTACAGTTTTATCTTCCAATTCTAATTTATAAACAGATCGGGTATCAAGATAAGTTTCTGTAATTGTTAGCTGGTCTGACCAAATCTCAATCTGTTCAGCCGAATAACCCCAGTAAGCTTTTGACTGCATTGTTATTGCCGTCAGTTCCTTATGGTCAAGTCTATTTGCTCTCCATATTTTCATTTCGCGAATAACAAAATTTTATTCCTGTTTACTATTCAATGGCCAATCTTTCATAGATCAGGGATGTGAAGTACTTTACCCCAACTTTTATGCACTCCTCATCCACAGCAAAATTGGGTGTATGAGGCATAGAGATCAATCCTTTTTCAGAATTAGATCCGCCTAAAAAGAAATATACTCCGGGAACATGCTGTTGAAAATAAGCAAAGTCATCATTGAATTGGGGAATGGCGCCATAGGTGTAAACAATTTGCTCTTCTCCATAAATATTTGCAATACTATTTAGAGATGCTTTGGTAAGAGCAGGATCATTTATAACTGCAGGGTGTTTATAGACATATTTTGCGGAAACGAATTCTTTGGCATATTTTGATTTTCTGATCCTGTTTACAATAAGAACCAGGGTTGTGTCAAGTAGTGAAATGTCACTGCTTGTAATAACACTGAAAATGGTAAAATCAGTAGTATCTTTATCTAACGTGTGATTTTTATTTACATGTACAAAGTTTTTGTAAATGCTATTTGGATTGGAAACACCTACTTCAGGATCACCCAGGTTTCTGCTATCCCAAATATCATAGCCTGATTTACCATTATCAAAACTGTTTACCAAAGCAGTAGTATATTCAATGATCTCATCATTCTTTTTCGAATTTCTAAAAGTCAGGGTCATTGTATATCGGCTTGCATAAACATTGCCTGTTCTTGCGGAAATATATCCGGACGACATAGGACTCATATGCAGTCCATAAATTTCTTCAGGAGAAATTATATCAAACAAGCCATTATCCAGCATTGCTTTAGCGCCCTTGAAATTTTCTTCTGCAGGTTGGAAGACAAAATAAATAACTCCATTCAGTTTATCCTTATTCTTAGTAAGCACATTTGCTATACCAAGTCCGATAGTGGTATGCACATCATGTCCGCAAATATGTCGTATCCCTTCATTTTTAGATTTGTATTCTACTACATCAGGTTGATTCGTTTTGATAGCATCGATATCAGCTCGCCAAGCGATCTTTTTTCCGAGCCTCCCGGTATTCAAAATTCCAATTACACCATATCCACCAATATTTGTTTTTACTTCTAATCCTAATGATAAAAGATAGGATGCTATTTGTGCTGAAGTTCTTTGCTCTTGTTCAGATATTTCAGGGTGCATATGCAGGTCCCTGCGGATGATGACCAGACTGTCGTAAATTTCTTCAGTGTGAATTTGAATCAAATCATGAATAGTGGATTTCGTATGAGATTGTCCTAATGAATTACCCCCAAGTAATATGAGAATTAAGAAAAATGTTGTTTTGATTTTCATGATAAATTGTGTAGAAAATTAATATAAAAAAACACATCTTTAGGCTTGAATGATAATTGAATCCTAAAGCTTTATTACCTTAAAATAATGAATTTTTCCCTTATAGAAAAAAACTATGGAATATACTCCTGATGCCTGATTGCTCAGATTCAAGAACCTTCCATTAATATTCACCATTATATCTTTACCGGCAGAATTATAAACAAATACATTAGATGGTTCAATATTTTCAGGCAAAGTGAAAATTCCATTCCCGGGATTTGGATATATTGAGAATGATAGATTATTCTGTTCAGGAACTGAAGTCACCGACTCTCTCCGTTGGCAACTTGCCATATCAGTAAAACTGTTAGCCGGAAAGGGGATAGGTATACCCAGTTGAGCCATGTTCCCGGTTAGGATCACGGGATAAATACTGTCTTCAACAGTTCCGATATATAAAGTATCATTCAAGAAAAAGGACCCATATCCGGTTTGCGAATAATGAATGGAATAGGCGTTCAATTGTCCGGTTTGATCATACACTTTCAAACTGTCTACATTGCTTGGAGAAGCACCGGTAAACACCCAGGCACGTCCCAAAGTGTCCACAGCTATATCATGTGTTCCTGCAAAGAATTCTCCGTTCAGGGAATCAACCGTGGTTAAATTTATTCCGTCCCAATATTTAATGACTTGTATGACCGCTCCTAAAACTTGATAGTACTGATCGTTCAGATATCCTCCTCCATTATCAACGTAAGTATAGGTTGGATTGCTTATCCAGCCTGTGGTCGAATCATAATAAGAAATTGCTGGTTGTGAGAAATTGTTAGTATAGAAAGTGGGAGAGTTTATATCTCCGCAATAAGCCAAACTTGTTCCACCACCCGATAATATAGTGTCACCACCACTGATAGCTCCGTTACTCAAACTCCATCTCTGGATATATCCATCAACGGTAATTGTAAAGAAATCTGTATTGCAGTTGAATATCTGACTAAATGCCGGCAGAGAAATTATAAGTAGAAAAGTGATAAGTATTCTCTTTTTCATCAGAGTTGATTTTATTTACCCAACAGATGCAAATGCTTTATTTTGTGATAAGTCAGTGCCATCCGTATACAATTTCTTAATTCATTTTCCGGGATTTTCTCATCTAAGTCAAATAGGATGGCCCTATCTTTTTCGTATTTAAAATTGTCTTTATATATAGATTTGAATGTTGGAACTAATTTGGATGTACATTTAAAATACATTGCATATTGCTCCGGATTTATTTCTTTCCAATCCATGCGTAATGTACTACCAGTCTTAGTCAGATAACTTGGTTCTCCCCATTTTAATGTTTCCTCAATTTTTGATATTCCTTCTGTTTCTTCAGCAGTTTTAATAACAAGATCCCTGAGCTTAAGCATCTTTTTACGAATTTGCTTGGGGTAATTATCAAACACTTTCTTGACTCTCGGGTCAATTATAATTTCAAGATCTTTCATTATATGATTCGAATTGTAATCATTACTTATAATTCTGTTCTATATGGTCGATAATAGTTTGAGCCTTACTTTCTATGGATTGAAACCCTTTTTCAAAGTGACCTGCTGTACTTCCAATAAATCTTAAGATCGGCAACCAGCGTTTGTCAGTAAAAATTGAAACATAGACTTCAGCACCAGGTGGAATTGGTGTTTGTGTAGGGAAGAATTTTCTGTGTTCCGTATCAGAAAATAGCTCGTATTTTAGCTTGCGATGTTCTATTCGGGGTGGAATTCCTGTATTGTTGAAATTTCTTTCCATATCATTAAATGCATTATGATAATCCTGAAGCATTTTTTTAAGTTCAGCATCCGGAAATTCAGAGATAACACCCGAAGAATTCAAATAGTTCCAGGTATTGGATCTTTCTGCAATTAGCGGAGTAGCTGCCTGATAATTGAAGTCAAGGATAAATTGCAAAGAATCTATCACCAGTTTCTCTTCCGACTCTATAATCTGCATCACATTCCTGGCTGCTTTATCTTGATTACCTAATATAAGATACGTATTTTTAAGCTGAATAATATCATAGCGCAGATCTTCCGCAATAGATTTGATATTAGTTACCATTAGGGCTTTAGCTTTTCATCTCCTGATTCCAGTTATTGATATTTAAGGCAATCAATATTCCAATAACTACTAAAATGATTTCTCCAATCGCATATAAAATATATCGCGTGAATTTATTCTCACTCACTAATTGTTGTCTTATTCTTCGAAAGAATTTTATCATAATATGTTGAGATCTGCTTAAGTAGTATTTTGTGATCAGGATTATTTGTGAAGATCAGTTTTAGTTAAGATTAGCATCTTTGATACACCCTCATTCATTTCTCATCTTGGAAAAATTGTTAAAGTTTTTTCCATCATACCGCCACACTCCATTGTCGGTACCGAACCAAATGTTGCCATTACTATCTTCAGTAATTCCGAAGAGCTGTCTGTCATTCTTGATTTTAGTAAAAGATTTTCCATCATACTTGGTTAATGCCATACCTGTATCCTGATGCCAAGTATTATCCTTAAGATTTACCTCACCTTCACTCAACCACAGGTTTCCTGTGCTATCTTCAAATATATACCCAATAAAATTTCTTGTGAGATTAGCCAAGGTTATCCCATCGTAACTATTAAGACCATCCTGACTGCCGATCCAAATAATACCATTTTTATCCTCAATGATGGAGCGAACATTATTAAAAGGTAGTTTATCTGTTTTTGTAAATGCAGTAAATGATTTACCATCGTAAATATTTACACCCCCATGAGTTGCGAACCAGAGTTTTCCGTTTCTGTCTTGTGATATAGCGTGGACAAAATTATTGCTTAACCCATCCTTTGTTGAGTAATTTTTAAAAGATCTTCCGTCATAACAGCTTACGCCTTCGTCTGTGCCTATCCAGATGTTTCCTTTGTCATCTTCCTGGATACATTCAATAAAGTTGCTTACAAGTCCGTCTTTAGTTGTGAAAAGAGTAAATGTTACTCCATCATATTTGTAGAGTCCTCCACGGATAGTTCCAAACCAAAGGTTTCCGGATCTATCTTTCAGAACAGAAAAAACATGAAAACGGATCAAGTTTTCTTTCAACGTATAATTGGTGAATTCTTTACCATCGTACTTCATAATTCCCTGCCAGGTTGCAAACCACATATTCCCGTTTTTATCTTGCTGCATATTGCGTGTGATACTGCGAGGGCCATAACTTGAAACAGTATCCTTAGTAATTACAAAATAAGGATCACTATCAGTGCTGATGACTTTTGTAACTTTAGGAGAGTTTGCTATATTAATTACAGGCAATTTTGTTTCACTTTGTGCAATGCCGGAATTGACAATAGCTAATAATACAGTCAATGTGCATAATGGTTTTATAAGCCGCTTATTATTCATTTTGTAATTCGTTTTTTCTTCCAATACCCCGATATAAGTATATATCTATTACTGCATTTTATTACTAGTAATTGTGTATTTATTCCTAACAAATATTTATAAATATTTAATTGGTTTTTTGCGCTTGCATTTAAATTATCACATGAACCGTATATTTGACGTTAGCTGAGCGATCCAATAAAAAGAAAATTCCCAAAATTTGAGAACCGGGTATCTAAATTTACAAAATATATTACATATTAATAGATTGGATGTCATAAACACGATCTTTGTAGCTCCGCGTTTACTTTTTGAAGTTTGAATTTTGGATCTGTAATGCGATTATAATTTCAATTAATAAAGAGCAATTTTACCTAAGCTATAGAACAAATATCTGCTGCTTTGATTTTCAGCCGGTACTTGCTATTCGCTCTCATAGATGTTTATTCATATAATAGATGATCGAAAATTATTGTTTTTAGGAATTATCTATATTTTTTTCATTAGACCTTTTTTTAACCACAGAGGCCTCAGTCCCGCATGTGCGCATACGCGTCAAGCTAACTTTATCAATGTTGTATAATATTGCAAGCCCATGGCTTGTCATACAACACTTTGAATGTAGTTTTATCTTCTGTTTAACAAAAAATAAATTACGATAAGACCAACTGCAGGAACATTTTGGTGAACTTGAATTTTCCTCATAAATATCAAAGGTATTTGCAAATAGATAC
>JBBKWX010000092.1:0-18437 GCA_037969175.1 Bacteroidia bacterium
ATCTCTTTTTTCTCTGTATACCAGTGGTTTTCCACGAAAATGAAATCACATCAAAAGAGCCTCGATTAATAAGGAAGTATAACTCTGTGGCCACTGTGGTTTAAAAAAAAGGTATGCTAATAAAACTAAAATTTATTCCGGACAACAATGATTTTCAATTCTTAATTGAATTCCACATTTCACATTCCCCATTTCCAATTGAACCGTCTCTTAATTATTCAGTGTTTTTAGTGTTTTAGATCTTTAGTGTTCCATTTTTTCCCCAACCCAAACCCCAACCCATTTTTTTGGCCAATACCACTAAACTGTTGACTAAAGAATTTTTAATCCGGATCATTCAGCCGTAATTTGTAATATGATTAGATCGATAGTACTTTTTGTATTACTATCATCGCTTTTTCAATCTCAGAACACAGCTTTGGCTCAAACACCAAAGCAAATTGCCGGAAGTAATATTATTCCGCCCAAAGGAACTTTTAACATCCTGATCCTGTTTGCAGAAGAAGCTGATAGTTGGAATAATGCAGCCAATTCTGCGCAATGGAAAAAAGGTGAATTGCCGGATTGGGCAAATGAAGTTGTAGACAGTGATAGTTTTGGAAATAAGGGGATGCTTAGTGCTTTTTTCAAGGAGAGTTCTTTCAATGCACTGAACATCCATGGAGATTATCATACCAGCATTATTAGTTTGATTCATAGTCGTCTGCCGGATCTCGTCCGTAGTAAGTCTGAGATCATCATGCAAGCGGCTAAAATTGAACTTCATACAGCAGAAGAAAAGCCGGTTTCCTGGTTTGATAATTACACAGGAAAGAGTGAGTATGCCCCCTTGTTAATGCCGGGTAGAGATCATCCTCACAGCATAGATCATGTAATGCTAATCCTTAAATCATCCTTACATAATAGTTTTGCAACAGGAGCATCAGGAACAGAGCGATACTTTGGATTTGAAGCGGATTCCTGGTCGCTTATCAGTTCTGATGGGAGTTTGCCCTTGGCCGGTATGAAGGCTGCATTAGGCGAGCTTATAATGGGTCCATTTCCGGGGATTGCAAAGATCAATGATCTGAAATACTTAGGCAAAAGTGCCTGGTCGCTGGCCACGCCCGGTGTAGCACTCTTCCAAACAATAAATGCATATGAAAGGAAACAACTCGGATGGAGGAGTTCTGAAACCGAAAACGAAATTTCATGTCTTGATAAAACCGGAAAGGAAATCAGATCCGATCTGGATGCTGGGGATTCTAATTTTGAAGGCATCTATATTTTAAGAGATTTTGTGAAGACCGGAGATGCACTAAGGATCAAGCTTCCCTACAGAGACTCTGATGGCAGAAAGCAATATCTCTGGCTTGAAAACCACCTTACAACAGCAGGTAACAAAAGCGCATTTGATAATTTTGAACTTGCATGCGAAAAGCAAAAATCAAATGCTGTAAAAGGGGTTTATGCATATCTGCAACAAGGGGAATATGGGATAGGTGAGCAAGCAGATCTTCACTTCGTTCAACTACCTGCCGGAGGATTTCGTGTCAAAAAGAATTCAGACGGAAGTAGTGGTGATATACTCACATCAGATCCTTTTTCTATGAATATGCCTACCCAATCTGATCTGTGTGAACTGACCACTTCTCTGGCTTATACGCTGAACGGAAACAGATCCATTAATATCGGAACGAACCCATCCGCTTCCATGCCCGGACTTAAAATAGCTCCGGAAGCCGATAAATCTTCCTTGTCCTTAGCTAATGATGAGCATGTTCGAATAGTTTATTTGAATGGAGTTGCGATAGAATTGATCAAAGAATATAATGATGGTGCCATAGAGCTACGTGTGATCTTTGATGAAACCTGGATCGGAAATAACAATGTTTGGTGTGCCGATTCTATAATTGTACCCGCTGTAAGAAAAAATGAAGTGTACTCTATCGGTTTAGCAAGGAACAAAAAATTAGATTTGATCTCACGTCGCGTTGAAATGGATGGCTCGGAGAAACCAACGATCATGTATTTGATGCCGGAATCTGTTTTTTATCTTGAAAAGGATGCCGAATTGAATTTGCAAAAGGGAGTTACCTTGATCTTATTACCTGAAAGCAGGTTGGTTCTCCGGGATGGTGCTAAACTCAATTTGGGAGCAGGCAGTAAGGTGGAAGTTTTACCCGGTGCCAGAATCATTTTACCTGACAAAAAAGGCATTGTACTTGATAAAGAATCAATTTTTGAAACAGGAACAGAAGCCGTTATGAGAGATGATGGTAAAACACATCGAATAAAAGGATCGAATGTATTTAATAAAGAATAAAAAAGGGAGACTTTTAGCCTCCCTTTTTTATTTACCCCCTAATCCCCCTATAGAAGGATGAATAAGTGATTATAGATCGCCTGATCTTTTCTTTGTGGAATAATTGATCTTTAATGCATTCACTTTACGCAGTTCTTGCTTTACATCCGTAACGATTCCCATTCTGGTTGACTTATCTACTTTGAGTGAGGTCGTCATAAAAGGAATTTCAGCCTCATTTCTGGCTTTTCTTTCCAATTCAATGAATTCAGCAATATCGTTCTTGGATGCAAAAGCATCATTTAATTGGATCCTTGGTTCCGTGCCGTAGCTCGGAATAAGAGCTTTGATCGGAGGACCGATATAAATATAGCTTACAAGAGATTTTTTCTCCAACTTCTGGATCTCTGTAGCATCCGGTGTTTGAACTTGCACCTTCAATGAAGTCTCCCGCATCACAGTCGTAACCATGAAAAAGAACAAGAGCATGAATACGATATCCGGTAAAGATGCAGTAGAAATTTCAGGTTTCCTGTTGCCTTGCTTTTTCTTAAACTTATGTGCCATTAGTTTGCTCCTCCCAGATCTTTAGGCTCGGCTTCAGAGATCTTCTGAGGATAAACCTCACGAATATCTTTTTGCTCAAGCGAGGTAAGTTCGCCGTACTTTTTTCCAAATTTACGGAATGACTCATCATCCCTTAACTCTGTATATGCAGCTTTCAATTCATTCTGAACTTTAATATACATTTCGTAGGAAGTACCTCTGTCATTTTGTAATGAAATAACAGCTTTCTGTGGATTATCTGAAAGATTAGGAACAGCTCCGTTGTTGGCAAGAAATCTTTTGGTATCCTCTTTTAATCTCTTGATGTCAGACCATTCACCTTCAACTAATAATTGATCATTGGCGTTGACAAGTACCACAAACACGTTACGCTCATTGAGCGGAGGTGGTGGTTCCTGATCAGGAGGCGGAACAGGAGGCAGCTTAATAGAGATCCCCGTATCCACATCCATAGTAGTCGTTACCAAGAAGAAGATAAGTAGCAAGAACGCAATGTCGGCCATCGAGCCGGCATTGATGTCTGCACTCATTCTGGTTTTACTTTTTCCCATATTGGTTATGGATTATTTGAAGAACTTAGAAACCTCTGCATAGATCGCGAATAAAATACCGCCTATACCCAATACATACAGGGTACGAAGGCTGGCACCAATTAGCTTTACTTCATTAGACCCTACACCGTATTTGCTGTATTCAGGTAAAACTTCAGAACTGCTGAATGCATAACATATTGCAAACAGCGCCAATATTGCGCCTATTCCAAGCAGAGACTTTATAGCTCCTTTAGGATGTTTAATACTATAGATTAATGGAAATGCTACCATGGAAACTACTGCTACTAAAAGGAGCACGTACGTCAGGTACAATCCAATTGTACTCATTGTTTCAGCCATGGCTTATTTGTTTTTTAATTCGTGCTTTACCAAAAGATCTACAAGACCGATAGAAGCATCTTCCATACGGTTTACAATACCATCGATCTTAGAGACGATATAGTTATAAAATACCTGAAGGATCATGGCAACGATAAGACCGGCAACAGTTGTTAAAAGTGCAACCTTGATACCACCGGCTACAAGACTTGGGCTGATATCACCAGCTGCTTCAATAGCATCGAAAGCCTGAATCATACCGATTACCGTTCCGAAGAACCCAAGCATCGGTGCAATAGAGATAAAAAGAGAGATCCAGATCAAACCACGTTCTAAAAGACCCATTTGTACAGATCCATAAGCTACAACAGATTTCTCAACGATATCAATTCCTTCATGTGATCTGTCTAATCCCTGATAAAAGATAGATGCAACTGGCCCTTTTGTGTTTCTGCAAACTTCTTTAGCTGCAGCTACACCGCCTTTGTTCAAAGCATCTTCCAAACTATCCAAAAGTTTGTCTGTATTTGTGGTTGCCAGATTAAGGTAAATAATACGCTCAATTGAAATCGCAAGACCAAGGATCAAACAAAAAAGGATAGGAGACATATACTCCCAGCCACCCTGGATAAATTTAGTCTTCATAACCTGGTGAAAACTAGCATCAGCATCTGGTGCTACTTCAGTAGAAGCATCAGAAGTTTGCTCTGTTGCAGGTGCAGCAGCCTCTTCATCTTGTGCAAATACTTGTGGAACGGTCAAGGCAAACATGCCGGATAACAGAACAAGTGAAATGATTTTTTTCATAAGGGGTGTTGTTAGTGTATAGAGTTTGAAAACGTTTTAAAGTTTATTTATTTGCTAAAGAAGCCGAAAACTACAGATTCATTATACGAGATGCAAAACTATTATTTAAAATGGCGATTTTATGACCAAATGAGAATAATTTTTTGCCCGGTGCGGAGAGAGAGGGATTCGAACCCTCGATACCCTTTTGAGGTATACACGCTTTCCAAGCGGGCGCCTTCAGCCACTCGGCCATCTCTCCTGCAATTATAAAGAACGTTCGCTCGGTTTAAGCGGCTGCCAAATTACAAAAATTCATCAATCACAAAAAATATAAATCTACTGCATTTCGCCTCGCAATGATATTTGTAACTCTTTTTCTATTTTTTCTTTGCCGGAATACTTACCTAACAGGTACATTAGCTTCACTATAGCTGATTCTGTGGTGATATCTTTACCCGAAATAACCCCCATTTCTTTTAAATGTAAACTTGTCTCATATCTGCCTAGTTCTACACTTCCCCCCCCACATTGGGTCACATCATAAATAATGATCTCATTCTTTACTGCTCCACGTATAAGATCCAAAAAAGCTTTATCAGTTGGAGCATTACCTGCTCCAAAAGCTTCCAAAACAATGGCTCTCAGGCCTTTGACGGACAATACTGCCTTTAGTTGATCTATTCCCAAACCCGGAAACAAGCGGATAACAGCTATGGAGGTATCCAGTTTTGTATGGACTATCAAATTACCGGATGGTTTAGGTAAGATTACTTCCTTATTATATTCTATATGCACTCCGGCTTGAGCAAGGGTCGGATAATTTACACTTTGAAAAGCTTCAAACTTTGCGCTGTTATATTTTGAGGTCCTGTTTCCACGGTATAATTGATAATCAAAAAAGATACATACTTCAGGAACCAATACATGACCAATGTTGATTCCGGCTGCAATTTCTACAGCAGTTATAAGATTTTCTTTCGCATCTGTTCGTATTTCTCCAATAGGTAATTGTGAACCGGTAAGTATAACAGGCTTGCCCAGATTTTCAAGCATGAAGGATAAGGCGGATGCAGTATAAGCCATGGTATCTGATCCATGCAGGATCACAAAACCATCGTGATTCTCATATTCCTCCCCTATCAGCGTTGCCAGCTCGGCCCAAATTCCCGGATTCATATTTGATGAATCTATGGGCGGATCAAAAGATCTGACTTTAATAGTATACCCGAATCGCCCCAACTCAGGAACCTGTTTGTTTATTTGTTCAAAATTGACCGTGCTCAGCGTTTTTTTTCTTGGATCATTCACCATCCCGATGGTTCCGCCGGTATAGATCAAAAGTATGGATGGTTTCTTAGGCATTTGTTCTGAATAATTTTGATGCGTTTTCTGAAGTGATCCTTGCGACTTCTTCCAGGCTGAGTCCTTTTGAATAAGCTAATTCCTGAGCTATAAGTTTTATATATGAACTCTCATTTCTTTTGCCTCTGTAAGGAACCGGAGCGAGATAAGGAGAATCTGTTTCTAAAACCAAATGTTCTATATCCACATGGGTTAATACATCTCTTAATGTAGATTTTTTGAATGTCAGAACTCCTCCAATTCCCAGCATAAATCCAAGGTCGATTGCTCTGTTTGCTTCTTCCAAACTCCCGCCGAAACAATGAAAAACACCTCTGACCTTTTTATTTTCTGATGCTAATTTTTCAATCAACACACATGCAGGTTCAAATGAATCCCGGGAATGGATCACCAGTGGAAGATCCAGATCATGCGCCCATCTTCCCTGGATCAAAAATGCTTCTTCCTGTTCTTTGATATGATCTTTGCTCCAATAATAATCCAACCCCATCTCGCCAATGGCGTAATAAATATCTGAAGACAGCTCTTTCTCTATGATCTTTAGGGTGTTAACATAATCAGTATCAACGCTGCAGGGATGCAAACCCATCATCATAAAGCAATTATCTGGATATTCATCGCGCAGATCTTTCATCATAGCTATGGATTCAAGATCGATATTTGGTAAAAAAAACCGATCTACTCCTGATTCTAAAGCTCTTTTTATGACCCCTTCCCGATCGGGTTTCAGTTCTTCTGCATATAAATGAGTATGGGTATCCGACAACATATTGAGCAAAAGTAATTATAATACCCCTTTATGCACCTTTGCTGAATGAGATCAATTCATATATTTGTCACAATCTCTGTATTATGAAGATACTCTTGATTCGTTTCAGCTCCATCGGAGATATTGTTTTAACCAGCCCTGTCATCAGAGCGGTCAAGAAACAGATCCCAAATGCAGAGTTACATTTTTTATGTAAGCCGGCTTTTAAGGAAGTTTTGGAAGCGTCACCTTATATAGATAAGTTGTATGTCTGGGATATTCCACGTGAAACAATTCTTGCAGAGTTAAAAAGTGAGAATTACGACATCATTCTGGATCTACAAAAGAACTTACGTTCTCATCGAATAAGACGTGCTTTGGGTGCAAAATCATTTGCTTTTCATAAGCTAAATCTGTTAAAGTGGCTGACCGTAAATTTTAAATTTCATAAGCTTCCTGATAAGCATTTAGTAGACCGATATTTTGAAGGACTAGAAGATCTAGGGGTCATAAATGACGGTCTGGGTTTGGATTTTTTTGTCTCTGAAAAGAATGAGGTTAAAGTTGAAAGTATTTCTCCAATTCTCAATAAAGAGTATACAGCTATTGCTTTGGGTGCCCAGCATAAGACGAAAGTTCCACCGGAATCTAAATGGATAGAATTGATCAGGAATTTAAAAGGACCTATTGTATTATTGGGAGGAAACGGAGACAAAAAATTGGCAGAGCGACTTACTTCTTTAGACCCGGAAAGAGTATTCAATACTTGCGGGAATTTTAATATCCAACAATCCGCTGATATTATCCGTCAATGTAAAGTGATGATCAGCCCGGATACAGGTTTGATGCATATTGCCGCAGCGTTCAAAAAACCATTGATCAGTATTTGGGGAAATACGATTCCGGAGTTTGGAATGTATCCTTATATGCCAAGCAACGATATTCCGGTTTTTCGTTTTGAAGTAGAGGATCTTAGCTGCAGGCCTTGCTCTAAACTAGGGTATGCCGAATGCCCTAAAGGACATTTTAAGTGCATGATGGATCAGGATATGGTCAAAATTGCAGAAACGGCAGATAAGATCAGTGCTTAATCTTCTTTCATAAATAAAGCTTTTAATTCGGTTGCATCTTCTGCCTGCATTTTCCCGGCAAGAATCAAACTTAATTGTCTTCTTCTTAATGCACTTGCATATCTTGCTTTTTCTTCCTCAGATTCCGGAACAAGTTCTGGAACATGTATCGGATTTCCCATCTGATCAACGGCAACAAAAGTGTAGATAGCTTCATTACATTTTTGCTTTTTCCCGTTGTAGGTATCCTCAATCCAAACGTCAATAAATATTTCCATAGAGGAATTAAAAGAACGCGAAACTTTGGCTTGCAATGTTACGATCGCACCAAGTTTTATGGGTTGATTAAAGGATACATTATTTACTGATGCAGTTACAACAATTCGTTGGGAATGACGTGATGCCGAGATAGCAGCTATGATATCCATCCAGTGCAGAAGTCGGCCACCCATAAGGTTTCCAAGCGTATTTGTATCATTTGGCAATACGATCTCGGTATTTACGGCAAGACTTTCTTTTGATGTTTTTGATTTCATTTTTTTGTTTGATTTATTTACTCATTACACATGATGGAATTGAATAAATATTTGTGTTATATTTTATTTCTGAATGATTTTTTTGGCAATAGTAAATGTATAAATCCGGCATAAGAGTTTTGTTTTGTGAGTCAATTTTAAATTGAAATCTACATGTTAATATATACTCATTATAATAGAGACAAATATACTTATCCATCTCGCGATATATGTAAATTGAAATATTTTCAAACCCTACATTTTAGATAAAAATCATTCACTTATCAGCAACTGTTATAAAAAGTTGCTGATGGCACAATCTACTTTGACAATATAAACATACCCGACAAATCCTTTGAGCCTAATAAATTCTATTGTTTGAAATTTAATGAAGTACCGGGCAGGGGCCATTAAGAATTGAATAAAAGAGAAATTCTATGTTTTTTCATGCCTGTAGATTAAGGCTTTCCTTTAGTGACAAGGGTTTGAGCACGAACTTCATTAGATGCTTTATGTGCCGTAATCTCTTCTTTTGAGTGGTGTTGCTTTACAGATGGGGCATATACTGTTAGAACGCTTTAAAATGGGTTTTAGCCATTTTGCCTTCTTAATATGTATATAACAGAGGAGTATTTGTTCTGATTCTTTCCCGCGGCAGAATTTGAACGCCATCCTTCAAAAAAAGCACTGAAATAATTTGGGTGTCCTGTTTTATATTTTTCACTTAAAAGTGATACATAATAAGAATCTAGTTTCATTCCGATGGATCTATCCAAACTGAATCCATGGAGTGCCCCCAAACGTTTAATATTTGTTTCCTTAAAGTGATACAAATGTCTTGGAACATCCCAGGCAGCCCAATGTTCAGAATAATAATTTGCGTCATGTGAATCTCGATTTGGAACTGCGATTACCAGTACTCCTCCTGGAGCTAAAACACGTTGTATCTCCTTCATTAGGTGATCTATATGATGAACATGTTCCAGTACATGCCACATGGTAATAACATCAAAACAAGCGTCATCTAAACGTGGCATCGATTCATATGGATCTACATTTAAATCATGTTTTGTTATTGCCAGATCACGTGCTTCGGGTGAAGGTTCGATACCCTGACAATCCCAACCTGCAATTTTTGCGGCGTTCAAAAACTCTCCTGTGCCACAACCGATATCTAACAATTTTCCTTTTTGAGATAGAGATGCGACTAGCTTCACTTTACCTTTTAAGGCATAGGGGCGAACATATTGATAGATAGAATTGATGATTCCTTTCGATGAATTAGAATGGGAAATATAGTCCTCAGACTTATAATAGGCTCCTATTTCAGTTGCATTTGGACGTGGATTAGTAAAATGAAAATCGCAAGAATCACAACGAACTATGGTAAAAAACTCTTTACTTACCGTATGATCTTTTGCTTTTAATACTTCATTAAAATGATTGCCCCGACACAAAGGACAGATGTCTAGTTTTTCCATAAAAGTATAATGTTCCACGTGGAACGTTAAATTATCTACCCAAGTATACCATAAGTACAGAGATATCGGCAGGTGAAATACCGCTGATCCGGGAAGCTTGCCCTAACGTGCGTGGCTTAATACGGGTTAGCTTTTGTCTTGCCTCGGTTGAGAGAGATTGTAAGCCGTGATAATCGAAATCGGGCTTCATAAATACATCCTCCAGTTTATCCATCTTAGCCACCATTTCCCGCTCCTTAGTGATATAACCCTCATATTTCAATACTATTTCAGCTTGTTCGGGTGCATCAAGACATTCAGTTCTTACACGTTCTATCAGCGATTTTAATACGGGTAGGTGGGCTTCTAACTCGCTCAGGCTCACCTGTGGTCGGGATAAAATGGGTAATAATTTCCCCTTTTGACGGATCGGTTCTGTTTCAAGTTTAATTAGCAGATCATTCACCTCATGCGGTGCGACACTTTGCGTTCTGAAGAAATTGATCACTTCCTCGGTTGCCTTAAGTTTTGTATTGACAGCTTCCAGACGAGCATAAGATGCAAGTCCAAGTTTATGAGCAAGTGGTGTCAAACGCAAATCTGCATTATCCTGGCGAAGCAAGGTCCGGAATTCAGCTCTTGACGTGAACATTCTATAGGGTTCTTCCGTTCCTTTGGTTACAAGATCATCAATTAAGACGCCTATATAGGCATCAGAACGTTTTAAGATCAATGGATCTTCGTCATGAATACGCAAATGAGCATTCGTCCCGGCCATTAAACCCTGACAAGCCGCTTCTTCGTAACCGGTAGTTCCATTTATCTGGCCTGCGAAATAAAGATTGCGAATATGCTTCGTTTCCAATGTCAACTCTAATTGATCTGGTGGAAAATAATCATATTCTATCGCATAACCCGGTCTGAACATTTTTACATTTTCAAAGCCGGGAACCTTGCTCAATGCTTTGAATTGGATGTTTTCAGGCAAGGAGGTACTGAATCCATTTACATATATTTCGCATGTGTCCCAACCTTCCGGTTCTACAAAAAGTTGATGACTGTCTTTATCTGCAAAACGATTGATCTTATCTTCAATGGATGGACAATAACGTGGTCCCAATCCCTGGATCCTTCCGGAGAACATCGGACTTTTATCAAATCCTTCCTGCAGAATATCATGAACCTTCTTATCCGTATAAGTGATCCAGCAACACCTTTGTGCTTTTAAGGGTTGCGTATCGGTATAGGAAAACTTACCGGGATTCTCATCTCCGGGTTGTTCTTCCATCTTGGTATAATCTAAAGAACGACCATCTACGCGTGGAGGAGTACCGGTTTTCATTCTACCGGCTTGAAATCCCAGCGTTATTAGCTGTTCTGTTATACCCGTAGCTGCTTTTTCTCCACTTCTTCCTCCGCCAAATTGCTTTTCACCAATATGGATCAAGCCGTTCAAGAAGGTTCCATTGGTCAGAACAACCGCTTTTGATTCTATTTCCAGCCCCATAGATGTCTTTACACCGCATACTTTGCCGTCTTTCACCAATAGAGAACTCACCATATCCTGCCAAAAATCTACATTTGGCGTGTTTTCAAGCATTTTTCTCCATTCGTGTGCAAAGACCATCCTGTCATTTTGAGTCCTTGGACTCCACATAGCAGGCCCTTTGCTCCGATTCAACATTCTAAATTGGATCATGCTTTTATCACTGACAATACCGGAGTAACCGCCCATAGCATCGATCTCTCTTACAATTTGCCCTTTAGCAATGCCTCCCATAGCCGGGTTGCACGACATTTGGGCAATGGTTTGCATATTCATGGTGATCAGCAAGGTCTTTGAACCTAGGTTAGCCGCGGCTGCAGCTGCTTCACATCCTGCATGGCCTGCACCGACCACGATTATATCGTATTTTGGAAACATTTGGGGTTAATTCAAATTACCGGATAATGTTTCACGTGAAACGTCCGGGTAGGGGATCAAAATTCACGCAAATTTAAGCAATTATCTTCTTTTGCCGTCATGATTAGCTTATCAGCCTTGGTTTTGTCCTTATATCCACATAAATGAAGCACACCATGTATCATTACACGGTGTAACTCACTCATTAGGCTTACACCAAACTCCCTGGCATTTTCACTTACCCTGTCGTAACTGATAAAGATATCTCCGACCAATAGCCACTTGGCTTCAGCGTTATCAAAGGTGATAATATCTGTATATGTGTCATGATCAAGATATTGCCTGTTCATTTTCAATAAATATTCGTCCGAACAAAAAATAAAATTGATCAATTCTATGTCTTTTTTCTCCTGTGCTGCCATTTTTGAGATCCATGTTCTCAATAGGCGCTTATTTTGCAAACGAAAAGAGACGTCTTCCTGGAAAAAGGAAATACGTCTCTGTAAATCTGTGCTTTGTGTATTAATCAAGTCTAGTTGACTGTTTCATTTTTAAAATAAAGCTCTACTATTCTTCCATTCTCAGCGAAAATGATCTGATCTGCCAGGGCTTTCATAAGAAAGATGCCTCTGCCATTTGGCTTTTCAAGATTTTCAGGTGAAGTAGGATCGGGAAGATCATAGAAATCAAATCCTAAACCTTCGTCCTGTACTGTGAATAAGATCTTATCGGCACCAACTTCATAAACGATATTTACCATTTTAGAGGGATCGTTTTTGTTGCCATGAAATATTGCATTGTTAACTGCTTCTGTAATTGCTACTAGCATATTGCCGTATGAGTCCTCACAAATGTTGTAAGTCGCACGCAAGTCATCAATCAATTTTTCCACGATATTAATGCTCTCGGGTTGACTAATAATTCTGATCGAGTTTTTGTGAGCTTCAGCTATGTTCATAAATGCCCTTAATTTTGAATGTTTTGAAAGTAATCGCTTACTCTTTGCTTATAATAAGGGCGAAGACTTGGAGGTACGGTACGCAGCAATTCAGTCTCCCTTAATTTTTGCCTTTTATACTCTTCAAATTCGGTAGGGTTACGGTTCCATGCATTTTTCCCGTCGCGAGCCTGACGACGTTCTTCTTCATCGCGCTCCCGTTCAGCTTTTTCAGCTTCCAAAAGCCGCGTCATTATATCTTCCTGGCGCTTTATGGTTTCTTGAGTAATCCGTTTATTATAAAGATCCGTCTCCGTTTCTTCCATCTTTTTAGCGAGCTCATCCAAATTACCCATGCTGCCCTGGCCATCTTTATTTTGCTGCTGATTCATCTTCTGCAATTCGTTACGGATAGCCTCCTGCATAGCCGCCATTTTAGCCAGTTCTTGACTCATTTGTCCGCCTTCACCTGTTTTGCCCGGATTCTTAGCGTCCTTAGCCTGTTTTATGGCATCATTCAGCTTCTTTTGCATGTCTTTGAGCTGCTGAGCCGATGGGCTAGGCTTTCCCTTACCCGGTTTCTGACAACTTTGTGATCCGGGCATTTGCTGAGCCATGGCTTGCTGCATCTGATCCATCACTTCACTCAACATCAAGGTGAGGTTATTGACCGATGTCATCGCAAACTGTTGTCTGGAACGAGCCATTGGCGTTTGCCTGTCTTGCAGGTTCTGCGTAGCCTTATCCATATTGTCATTGACCTCGGCAATTTCCTTATTTACATAAGAAGCGATCTGGGGAACACGTTTGCTCAAAGCAAACAAGGAGTCTTCGATCATTTTTGCATCATCCCTCAGCTTTCGCTGATCCTGGGTAAGCTTAATATAGCGGGGATCATTGAGGTCAATAGTCTTGAAGGTTTGCATCAGTGCTTCCTGGTCAAAGGATAGCTTGATCAGGTTCTCCAGCAATTCGCGTAATGCAGCCATATCTTCCTCCATCTGCTCCATTTCAGCCGAAGCTTGTTGCTGCTGCATCTTATTGGCCAGATCCTGCATTTTCTGTGCAGCTTGTTTCTGTGATTGGGAAGCTTTTTTATTTTTTTGCTGACTCAAATTCTCAGAACTGTTTTCCATGTCCTGCTTTATATCTTCCTTTTCTTTTTCCGGATCCTGAAAATCATTTGGAAACTGAAGCTCCTGATTCTTCTTTTCAAGATCTTTCATGTCCTTGCTCAATTCATCGAACTCTTTGTTTAGCTCGTCTTGTTCTTTCTTTACATCTTCTGATTTAGCATCCTTGCTATCGCTCTTCTTGCTCAGGTCATCCTGCTTCTTTGCAAGTTTTTCAAGGGCTTTCGTAGCTTCGTCAAGCTTCTGCTCAAACTCCATTTGTTTGAAGATCTCTAAAGAACGATCCAGCTCCTTGCTGAGATCTTTGTTTTCCATCTTCATCTTATCCATCATCTCCTGCACCTTCGCCTTATCCAATTCGGATAATAACTTCTGAAGCTCTTCCATGAGCTTTTTCATTTCATCCGACATCACATTCTTAAGCAATTCCTCTAACTGCTTTTGCTTATCCAGTAATTCTTGAGTTGGCTTCTTAAACTCATTCTGTTTCAGTGTGTTCAGCTCATTGTTCCGCTGCATTTCCTGAACCTTGTTTTGAAGATCTTGCTGTGTTTTTAGCATGTCTTCAATACGCTTTTTATCCTCCCAGCCCAATTCTTTTTTATCTACCATCTTCTTTTGGAAGTTCTCGATATCGCGTTGTAATTTCTTGGCCTGATCCATACTCTTCTTAAGATCATCCTTGGTTTCAGCACGATTTTGCTCAGCATCTTTTGCAAGTTCCTTTTCAGTAGGAGCTTTGTAAACCATGCTTTGTGAACGTGAAGATTTTGGACCGTTTACTCCATCATTATCAAAAACCTCAAAATAGTACTCAATTTCCTGACCGGGTAGGATCTCCTGATTGCTCATGTCCCACATGTAGAAGAATTGCTCTCTGTTTCCTCCTCCTGAAAGCGTAACGGGCAAAGTAAACAATGCCTTTCCGGGGCGTGGACCGGCAGGTTCGTTGGTGAGTTTGTAATTAAATGTAAGCTTGCTGAATCCATAATCATCCATGGCCTGACCTCTGAAAAACAAACGCTTGTTGGAGGTACTGTCAGCTTGTTGATCTATGGCAATGGTTGGGTGTTGATCTGGAATGACATTGATCTGGTAGGTCAGCGAGTCTTTGCCTTTTGTGTCTTTATTGGCAGTAATCAATGTATACTGCTCGCCCTTCATAAACCGCCGTGTGTAATTGAAGCGATCAGCCTCAATTGGATTGAGAGTTACGATGCTATCGCCGAAATTCAATAGAATATGTTCGGTGTTGCGGGTGCGGAAGCTCCAGGTGATCCGGGTTCCCTGAGGTACTACAAGATCGCCGGCATTGGGGATGCGTTCATTTTCCTTCTTTAGATATGGAGGATAAACAACCTGAACATCAAAGTTTAAAACCAGTGGGTTTGGAAGAGCAATTAGCTCATAAGATCTGGAATAAAAACCTCCTCCAAAAAGTCGGAATGAAGTTGTTTTTTGAAGATTGCGGAAAAGATAATTGAAATTCTTATTGTCTTCCTTGTTGATCTTAAATTGATTATCGCCGATCTCTATATATACCTGATCCGGAATTTCCTGTCCTTCAAGCTTTAGTTCAAGCAGGAAATCTTCTGTTTGCAGACTCTCCAGAGAAGCGTTCTTTACTACAAATTTGAATGGTGCAGGTTTTTCAAAATCCCGACCATGATCCAACAGACGTGCGGTACTTTCTGTGATGATAGTAGGATAGGTAAATAGCAATGCTGCCAGAATCACCACAGGAACTAACAGATAGCGCAAGTATTTGCGGTTTTGCTTTAAGTCGATCGCCGAAGTGAAAGGAACAGGCCGCATCACCGAAATTTTCTGTTCTATACCCGCAACCAGTAAGGCAGTATCTCCGGAATAATTTTCAATCTGTCGGTGTAACTGTAGCGTATTCAGCAGTTTATCCTTAACATCTGCAAAATGAGTTCCGATGATCTCAGCAGCCTGTTCATAGCTAATGATCTTACCCAGTTTGAAGATATGTGTGATCGGTATGATGATGAGTTTCCAGGCTACTCCGGCGATGACGGCTATAAATGACCAAAAAAGAAAGGTCCGAGTACCGGTTCCAAACCAGGCAAAATATTCAAGTGTAGTAAGACTTAAATAGAGCAATAATGAAAGCGTCAAAGCATACAGGACCCCACGTATAAGTAGGTTCTTGTAATACTTGCGGATGAAATCATCCAGCTTTTGTATAAGTGTATTATAATTGGCTGTCGACATGAAAAAAAATACCTAGCAGGTGAACCATCAAAGTTACGAAATATCTTAACGTAGAAGGTAGGCTGATATTGGGCTTGGGTATATTCTGGTGAGATTATTTTTTGTGAAACCGCAAAGGCGGTAAGAATACGCGAAGTACGCAAAGAGATCTTTGCGAAACTTTGCGAAAAACTCTTGCGTCTTTGCGGTTTCACATTTTTTTACTTGAGATTGGGTTTGGAAAGAAATTCTTGAGGATAATCCAAGAAGTAAATTTTAAATTTCATTTGATTTAATTTCTTAATTTTCAATTAAAATCCGGACCCAATGAAATTCAAATTGATCATCACTCTACTTTTTATAAGCATCAATTGCATGCTTGTTTCCGCACAACAGGTTTTTCAGAAAAGATATGATCGGGGAGGAATAAATAACAGAGCTTATGCATCTGCTTTTGATTCAACCGGTTATTATTTAGCCGGAACTACTCAGGGAAGTGTGAACCCAACATGGGGTAGTCCTTTGGTTACAAAATTCGATCTTGACGGAAATGAATTGTGGAGTAAAACTTTTGAAGGAGTTCAGGGGGGCTATGCGGCTGATATTATAATTAACAAATGGGGTAATGTGGTTATCGTTGGCGAAACTGATATTGATTATAATGATTTCAACGCATTTCTTTTGGAGTTAAATCCTTCCGGAACCATGGTAAATCAGGTTGTTTGGACTGGGAATAACAGAACCGGAATAGAAAAAATAAAACAATTCCCGAATGGAAATTATTTATTGGGGGGATGGGAAGAGGGATCGGTTTTGACTTGGGATGGATTCATTGCTGTTGTTGACAGTTCATTTGCATTGCAATGGATAAGATCCTCTGAATACGTGGATAATATTACCGACCTATTGATTGACTATGAAAACAACATTTTTTTCACTGCCGATTTTTATGAAGATGTCAACGATTATTATTATTCCTATTTGGGCAAGATGAATGATCAAGGAAATGTGCTTTGGGGAAAGACACAAATTTCAATAGACAACGACAGATTCATTGCATTAGCCCAACATCAGGATAGCAGTATTTTCGTGAGTTATGCAAAGGATTATTATTTGAGCAATTCAACAAATCATCTTTTTAAATATGATAGAAATGGAACTATGCTTTGGCAAAAACACATTTTAGTAGTCTCAAATCCGTATTCAATTTATGCGATGACGAAAAGAGCAGGAAGGGATGAATATTTGGGATTACAGATAAGTGGAGTCATTTTTTGTTTGGACGGTGCAGGAAATTTATTGTGGAATACGAAGACCGCACCGGGAAACGGCAGAAGCATCAGAAGTATGAATGAATTACCCAACCGTCAGTTGCAGGTGGCAGGCTATGTAAATACATCGGCAGATCTATTTCTGGGTGTATATGATTCGCTTGGAAGTGGATTTTGTAATGTGTCCAGCCCTACTGTTGTCATAGGGACCAGCACTATCAGCATCAGCTCAGGAGGTATTGCTTTTCAATCCCCTTCTATTTCTCCAAGTATCGGGATGTTGCCCTATAATGCACCCTTGACGCAAACCTTGATGTGTAGTTCATTGGTATCGGATGAGGAAATTGAATTGCATGAAAAATTAATTTCAGTTTTCCCAAATCCATTTCAAAACGAATTTCAAATTCAATTTCCGGATGATGAAAAGTTCGAAAATTGCAATGCAATAATTTATGATTCTTTTGGAAGAATTGTAATGAAGGAACACATAATTAATTCCGAAGAAAACAACAAAATTAATATGAGCCAAATTAGTTCGGGCATCTATATTTTGGAAATTAAAAATAAAACCGGCGTAAAGAAAATATTCAGGATCGTAAAGATTTAAACCTGTTCACAGAAAAATTCTTTCTGCTTTTCATTTTAATCAAATGCAATTGGGTTGATAAAATATTTGCCGGGATCATATATCCGTGATCACTGTGTTTCCATTTGCAATCAAAGTTTGCTTATCCTGAAAGCCCTGGAAATTTACGGGTGCAGAAGGACTTTGATCAGCAAGATCAATATACCGACCGGTAAGGGTTGGGGTCATCAAAACAAACTGATGCAATAAGGCACTGACATTCGCGGTGGTCAGCCTATTGTAATTAGCTTCAAAATTGCCATAAAAATATTGAAGTGCAGGCAGATTGAGTGCCGTCAACTTTGTGGAATTTATCCTTAAAGTATAACTCGTCATTCCGGGACTGCCTAGTTGGGCCAGCACATTCAGATTGAGAGAGACCAAGTTATATGCGCTATTTGTACTAATCGAATTTGTAATGGTTAATAAAGCCGGAAAAGCAGCAGATGTAAGGATGCTTCCTGAAAGACTTATTGCTCCTGCACTTGTAAGGTTAGGCAAGCTGATTGATGCCATGATTGCAGTAGAGCTTATACCCAGGCCGGTAGGAAGTGTTGTGATGTTTGGGAGCACAAGATTCGGAATATTGATGCCGGTAAGACCGATATAATTTGCATTTACAAGCGAAGGAATATTCAAAGTTGATAGTGAAGTAGACGCTATCGATATCGTATTTGCTTGCGTGAG
>JBBKWX010000093.1:0-2797 GCA_037969175.1 Bacteroidia bacterium
GTAAGGTCACCACCATACGCCCCTACTTGAGCTAGAAATAAAATGTTTCCGTCTTTGGATTCTTTAATTGGACAATATAGTCCTTGGTCATGCCCAAAGCCTCCAAAGCGTTTATCCCAAAGTTTTTGCGGATATATTTGAGCTATGGAATCAGAAAAAGTTATTAACAGGCTGATAATTAGTAGAAAAAAAAAAATGCATCTTTCGATAGTTTTAACCAAAATACTAAAAATATGAACACAATTGACGTAACAACTATTACACAGGTTAAATATGATACAACTGGAAATGGTGATTGGGATACTTTTGATGTAAGCATTGCTCCCGGGGATCTAAATACCGGTCATTTTCGAAATCTTTTTAAAGCGAGGTATGTGCGGGTAATCGAAAACTGGATAGATCTTGCTTCTTCAGCCCCACCAGTGGGCGGAGAAGCACAAAATGTACTTGTAAAATATGGAACTCAAGAATCTGACACCACAGTACCACACGATACAAATGAGATAGCCTACTTGGGCAAATGGGGTTTCTTTTTTCCGGAAGGGGAATATTATTTTGATGATATAATTGTACAAAACGATATATTTCTGATTGGGGCCGGCAGGAAAACCATATTCAAATCAAAATGGATCCGTAATAATGCAAACACAACAGTAAATCCTGATGATTTCAACGATAGGTACTCATTTCAACAACCTACTGGCTTTTTCTTGGAATCTGCCATATTTGAGAATATCACATTTGAAGATACAAAGTGCCTACAGTTAAATGCTAATGAGGTAATTATTCGGAATTGTCGGTTTTATAACATGAGTGAAGGAGGAATTGGAGCCTTTAAAAAAAGCAAGTTTTTATTAATTGAAAATTGCTTTGTAGGATTTAACCCTGATCCTGATATGCCAAGAGGGGCATATTATGTTAGTGGAGGTGTTTTAATAAGAGATGCAGACTATTCTTGTATTTCAATGGGAATCTCTGCATTGGCTATCAGTGGTGGAGGACAAAGAAATATCACGATCCGTAACAACTATTTTGAAAATACACGTGATAATGCAATTGCTGTGAGAGGCCAATTGGCAACTAATATAAATAATGTTAAAACTTCTGGTATAGTTCAAATTCAAATACACAATAATGAAGTGTATAAAGCAGGAAAAGCAGGGATCAAATTAACTTATGAGAATAATAGTACGACCAATAATTTGGGCATCCCTTATGGCAACTTTAGTTGTAGTGTTGTAGGCAATCATATTCGTGAATGGGGTATCAAGGTTTCTGAAGCAGCTATATCATGTGATAACGATGCTATTTATAATCCTGAGCATTTTACCTATGAAATTGCACGAGTACCTTTGGAAGGTGGCGAAAATGAAGGCGAAGATCCTAATCAGGAAATTACCCAGCCACTTACTCCCATAGATTATCCTGAGGGTGGGCCGGGCGAATATGATTATAATGAAACACTTGCAGCCAGTGGTGATTTGGTGCCAGTGCAAAGAAACTCCTTTTCAAATGCATTGGTAGTTCAAGGTAACTTGATAATTGGAAGTGGGAGATCGAGAGATGGTGATAATGATGAAAAAAGGAGAAGAAGAGAAGCATACGGAATCACAGCCCGTAAATGGAAGAATATTGTTATCAGCAATAATATTATAACAGGCACACCGGTTTATATTAATAGTGATTATGCAGATATTCATTTCAATACTGGAAGTACTGTTTATAGTGGGATTCAATTACGAGAATGTTTTCATTTTGTGATTTCCTCTAATGTAATTGAAAATTCAGTATATGTATATGTTAAGAGTGGAAATGAAGAAAACCAAGATAGAGGCGGTATTAAATTGATTGGATGTCAATTTGGTAACATTAACAGTAATACAATAAAAAATCCAGGAATCGCAACAAGACGGGAGCCGAATGATCCTATCAAGTGGAGCCAGGGTATTCTGCTTTTTAAATCAAGATTTTGCAATATCACAGGCAATAACATTAGTTGTTATGCTCCGAGGTATCTTCAAAGTGATCAAGGCGAACTAGTGCCAATAATATTTACTTCAATTGAATATGCCGTTAAAGAAACACCTATTGTTGTTGATAATATTTCTTTGCGATTTACAAGATGTGCCGAGAATCAAATATCCGGAAATAAGGTTTTTAATATTATGAATACTCCAGCCTATTTAGTTACGGTCACCAATACCGTTAACTTTGGTGCTTTAGATGGATTGTATGGGGCAATTTCAGATTCGGATATTATCTAAAAAATAAAAGCACCCTTGTTTAAAAATCAGGGGTGTTTCTTCATCTTTTATTTAAAGCAAAGCTTCAATTCTAATTTACGTTAGAACAAATCTAAGAGGTGCAGAACCAAATACCTGAAAAGCAAAGAAGCAAAGGTCATAAATTGCCTTTGCTTCTTTGCTAAATAATAGTTGAAAGCAATAAAACTCCCTATATCCTGATACTAAGAAATGAAAAATTTCTTTGCTTCTTTGCGTTAAAAGAAATCTCTTTATTTCACAGAAACCCTTACCAAATGAATCTCTTCACCATGCGTAAGCCTAAGCACGTGAACGCCGCTGCTGAGCTCTCCTGTAGTCCAGTTGATGCTGCCATCCCCATTGGTTTGAAGATCGGCACTTAAGGCAATTCTGCCCGCTGCATCGATGATCTCAGCCAGATACTTTTTGTTTTGTTGCAATCCCGAAATGGTCAATGCATTGTTGAATGGATTCGGGTATACTTTGATCTGTTCTTTGCTTTCTTCAGTTATACCCACTCCGCTTGGAACAAG
>JBBKWX010000094.1:0-7980 GCA_037969175.1 Bacteroidia bacterium
TACCCGATCTGTCTTCGTTTAAAAATGGCGAAACCCTCAGCTATGAACTGAAGGTTTCTGATAAAGCCGGTAATTTGAACTCCCTAAGTGGGAAATTCCAAAATTAATTTTATTCTTTATTAACCATCCATTTCAACGTTTGATACGAATTACCAAATTGAACCTGAATGAAATATATACCGGAAGAGAGGCCTAAGGTGTTAGCATCAACCAAAAATCTTGATCTGCCTGCAGGATAATCATTCCGGACAAACCGATGGAGTTCTCTTCCCTGTATGTCAGAAATACTCAATTGCATGTCTTGCTGATGCGCTATATCCATTTCAATGGTAGTAACAGCATTACTAGGATTGGGATATAAACTGATCTTGTTTTGATCTTTCTCAATATCATTTGTACCAATGGTGATCGCTCTGGCTGAATCTCGGTATGTGATACTTGTTACCATCGGACCTCCAAATGCATCCTGAGTAATTACCGTTAATAAGGGTACTCCTTTATTATCAGCAAGCCATTTATATTCTATTGTAAGTGGACGGTCTATACCAAATCCCGTAGCCAAACTATCTACATATAGCGTGTCTTTTTGGATCAAGGTCGATTTTACTCTTAATGTTTGAAAAGTCCCAAAAGGAGTTGTCAAATTTCCCCAGCCATCTACTTCATTATTTCTTTTGAGTGTATAACCATAATAACCCAAACCTGTCAAAGCCAAAGAAAACGCAGAATTTGAAGAATCGATATTCCCGTAATTCATTGGGAATTTGTAAACAATATCATGTGGAGCATAAGCAATTGGAATAGTTGCACCATTTAAATTTGCGCCTATTCCCACTTGTTTATACGATGCGGTACTGTTATACATAAAACTAACTACGTCAGTAATGCTCACACCTGCAACAGATGGGAAAACCGGGCCCTTAGTTGCCAGATTTGCCCTGTTCACATTACCTGCATTATTGACAAAGAAAAAAGCATACAATGCTCCCGTGGAAGAAACGCTTCTAAAAGTGTCAATGTTTTGCGCAAAAGGGATAAGCCAACTATAATCCCATACATGGTTGGGTCCTGTAACAGCTGGGTCAGATAATGGATTCGGAATCCCGCTTGAAAGTCTGAAGGTATCATTAACCACGGGCATATCCGTTTGGTCGATAATGATTTGGCCCATCACATTTGCTGAGCATATAAAGGACCCAATAGATAATAAGAAGATGTTTCTGAGTAGGTGTCTGATCATGGTATTTTATTTCGTTATTCAACAAATTTAAACAAAGGTAGCTATGAACAATATCTAAATTAACAATATTGATAACTTTGTAGCTCGCAGAAAAATACATACCAAGGCAATGTGAACTGATTAATTGAGTTATTACAATTCCCTTTTTATATGTTATGAGAATCATTTTTAGTTTATTTCTTTGTCTTTTATTGATCAATAATGTTTTTGCACAAAGTGAAGACCATGAACTGGTGCAGTTTTCAGGTGTGATCGTAAGTAAAGACAGCTTGATCCCCTTACCTTATACAAATATTATTATTAAAGATTCCAGAAGAGGTACAGTAAGTGACTTCTTTGGATTTTTCTCTTTTGTGGCCCGGGAAGGTGATACACTTGAGTTTAGTGCTGTTGGATTTAAGAAATCCAGATTTATAATTCCGGATAGCCTTACCAATAATCGGTATTCATTGATTCAGATCATGAGTCGGGATACGGTTCTGCTTCAAGAAGCAGTGATCTATCCATGGCCAAGCAAGGAACAATTTAAAGAAGCTTTTTTAAATCTTAAGGTACCTGATGATGATATGGAAAGGGCAAGAAGAAATTTAGCTCTTGCAGAACTGAGGGCCAGAGCGAAAGCCATGCCAGCTGATGGCAGTTTGAATTTTAAATATGTGATGAAAGAAGAGACAAGCAAGTTATATTATGCAGGGCAATTACCTCCAAATAATTTGCTGAATCCCCTCGCATGGGCAGCCTTCATCAAGGCATGGCAGGATGGAGACTTTAAAAATAAAGAATAGGTTATCATTTATGATTTTTAAGGAGGTAATTTTCAAACCTATTTCTATAAAGTTATCAAGTCTATTCTTGTTAATTATTTTGTGCAATACAGGATTTGCACAGAAAGCAACTGTCTTTGGTACTGTCCGTGATAGCTTAGGCAAAGCCTTACCTGTCGTAAACGTTTCAGTAGAAAGCAGCAGCGATGGAGCAGTAACCAAAGGAGATGGCAGTTTTGAACTGACTGTTGATGCCAACACTGATCTAAAATTACAATTTACATTTATCGGCTATAAAAGTGAATCCATACTGGTTAACCTTAAACCGGGTGAGCGAAAAAGAATCAATGTAAACCTCAATCCTATCACCAGCCAGCTTCCTGAATTTACAATACAGGAAAAAGCCGACCGGGTTCCCGGTGTTACGAGAATTGATCCCAAGACATTAAAAACACTTCCAAATCCAAGTGGTAATTTCGAAGCCATCTTAAAAACGCTTCCCGGAGTTGCTTCCAATAACGAACTCAGCAGCACCTATTCAGTTCGTGGCGGTAATTATGATGAGAATTTGGTTTATGTTAATGATATTGAGATCTACAGACCTTTTCTAGTCAGATCCGGACAACAGGAAGGTCTTAGCTTTATAAATTCGGATCTTGTTTCTTCTGTACAATTTTCTGCCGGTGGATTTAATGCGCAGTACGGAGACAAACTCTCATCTGCTCTCGATATTAAATACAGAAAACCTAAAGAGTTTGGAGCCAGTGCAAATCTTAGTCTGCTAGGTGCAAATGCACATGTTGAGAATTTGAGTAAAAACGGTGCCTGGACTTATATTTTAGGTGTCAGACAGAAATCAAATAAGAGTTTGCTGAACAGTTTAGATACTGAAGGTGATTACAATCCATCATTCAGCGATGTTCAAACTTATATTACCTGGGATGTGAATGAGAAGTGGGAACTCTCTGCGCTTGGGAATTATTCAAGAAATCTGTACCGGATCATACCTCAAAACCGTACTACCGATTTTGGGACTGTCAATCAGGCTCTGCGTTTGAGAGTGTTCTTTGATGGACAAGAGATCGATGAATATCAAAGTGGCTTAGGAGCATTTACTGCCCAGGTTAGTCCGAACAAGAATCTGAAACTGAAATTTATCACTTCTGTTTTCAAGACTTCTGAGTCGGAGTCTTTCGATATTTTAGGACAATATTTTTTAGATGAATTAGAAAAAGATATCGGATCTGATAATTTCGGAAATGTTGCTTTCAATTTAGGGGTCGGTTCATTTCTTGATCATGCAAGGACACAATTGGATGCCTTAGTCTATAATGCGGAACACAAAGGAACTCTTACCAAGAAATATTCCGAGATCAAATGGGGAACTCGTTTCCAGCGTGAAGAAATAGATGATAAATTGAGGGAATGGCAATATGTCGATTCTTCCGACTACTCTATTCCTCAGGCTCCGGATGACATCATTCTTTTACAAAACCTGATCGATACACGGATCTCATTAAATTCAAATCGGATCAATGCATTTATACAAGACACCTGGTATTTTTCGGATACTGCCCGTTTTTCATTGACTGCAGGAATACGAGCAACGTATTGGGATCTCAATGAGCAGCTTTTGTTTAGTCCCCGTGCAAGTCTTAATTACAAGCCGGATTGGAAACATAAATTTGAATTCAGGATCGCTTCCGGATTTTATTATCAGCCTCCCTTCTACCGCGAGTTAAGAAACCTGGAAGGGAATATTAATAAAGATTTGAAAGCACAGGAGAGCATGCATATTGTATTGGGATCAGACTATTATTTCCTTGCCTGGGGAAGAGAATTTAAATTTACTTCCGAATTATATTACAAGAGTTTGAAGAATTTGGTACCCTATAAAGTGGATAATGTAAGGATCAAATATTATGGAACAAATAACTCGGATGGCTATTCTACAGGAATTGATATGAGGGTGAACGGTGAATTTGTACCCGGTGTAGAATCCTGGGCCAGCTTATCGGTACTTAGCACCAGGGAGGATCTGCGGGATGATTTTTATTATAAATATTATAATTCCGATGGGGAAGAAATAGTTGCCGGATTTACTTCCAATTCTGTACGTACTGACAGCCTCAGGATAGAACCCGGATCAATACCCAGACCAACTGATCAGCGTGTCAGTTTCGCATTGTTCTTCCAGGATTATCTGCCTAAATTTCCAAGCTATAAAATGAATCTGAGTTTGATCTTTGGTACAGGTATTCCATTTGGACCTCCGGGTAAGGATAAATATAAAGATATACTGAGAATGCCATCTTATAGAAGGGTTGATATTGGTTTTTCTAAAGAACTAGTGGGTGATGAAGTAAAAAACCCTTTCAAAACCGGTGTTCTGAAAAGTGTGAAGAATGCATGGGTAAGTCTGGAAGTATTCAATCTTTTACAAGTGAATAATACAGTTTCTTATCTATGGATCAGGGACGTAAATGCACGACAATATGCCGTACCGAATTTCCTTACTTCAAGACAATTAAACTTTAGATTGAATGTGATCTTTTAACTCAAGAAAATTGAGCCAGGGTCTTGCGTATAATTGCAATACAATCCATCAATTGTTCTTCCGTGATAACCAATGGTGGAGCAAATCGGATGATATCCCCATGTGTGGGTTTGGCAAGTAAGCCGTTTTCTTTTAGAGCCACACAAACATCCCAGGCTTCTTTCCCGTTAGTTGGTTTAATGATTATAGCATTTAATAATCCTTTCCCCCTTACAAGGCTTATCATGGGTGAATCAATGGCTTTCAATTCCTTCCTGAGTATTTCCCCAAGCCTTTCAGCATTTTCAGCCAACTTTTCATCTTTCACCACATCCAATGCAGCCATCGCGATTTTACATCCCAGTGGGTTTCCACCGTATGTTGATCCATGTTCACCAGGCTTAATACAAAGCATGATCTCATCATCTGCCAACACAGCCGAAACAGGATACATACCTCCGGATAAGGCCTTACCCAGGATCAAAACATCTGGGCGGACATTCTCATGATCCACCGCCAATAATTTCCCTGTTCGGGCAATACCGGTCTGTATCTCATCTGCCATAAAAAGCACATTTGCTTCTTTGCACAGATCATAAGCAGAACTTAAATACCCTTCATCCGGAACATTTACACCCGCTTCACCCTGGATTGGTTCTATAAGTAAACCGGCAACATTGGGATCTTTCAAAGCATCCTTTAGAGCACTCAGATCATTATAAGGAATGATCACAAAACCCGGAGTGAAGGGCCCAAAATCTTTGCGTGCATCCTGATCCGTTGATGCGGATACAATAGTGATCGTCCTTCCATGAAAATTACCTTCACATACGATGATCTTTGCCTGATCTTTTGCAATTCCTTTTTTCAAATAAGCCCATTTGCGGCAAAGCTTTAAGGCTGTCTCAACACCCTCAGCCCCTGTATTCATTGGAAGAACTTTATCGTAACCAAAATAGGAAGTAATGTATTCCGTATACTCAGCCATTACATCACTGTGAAATGCTCTTGAAGTCAAGGCCAGCTTGCCTGCTTGATCAATTAATGCCTGCAAGATCTTTGGATGACTATGCCCTTGATTTACGGCTGAATAAGCTGATAGAAAATCGTAATATTTCTTCCCCTCCACATCCCAAACAAAAACACCTTCTCCGCGCGATAAAACTACAGGCAATGGATGATAATTATGTGCTCCGTAATTACTCTCCTGCTCAATATGAGCATCTGTATTGCTTAATTTCAAATCCGTCAACATTAAATTCTTCTTTATCTGATTATGGACACTCGTCCTTTTTTCTGAATGCTTAATTTACTATTAAATCCCTTATAATCTAAAATGTATACATAAACTCCCTGTGGCAATTCACTGCTTTTCCATGTACCATCCCATTTATTACTCAATGCATTTGAAGTAAATACTTCATTTCCAAATCGGTTAAAGACATGGATATCAATGTCTTTCACGAAAGCCGAAACGATACCCCAACTATCATTATAACCATCATTATTAGGAGTAAAAGCATTGGGAACATATAATATGGGTTCCTGCTCAAGGATGATTTCATTTGATTTGCTTTGTTCTTTTAATCCCGATGCCTCCCTTGCACGGATAAAATACGTAAAAGTTCCGGCATCCAGGTCAAGTTGGCTGTCACCAAATCGATCTTTCGCCTCAGTTGCTGTATTCACCAATCTGAAATTAGTATCACCAACACGCTTTCTCCAGATCTCATATGCATCTACTCCACCCAACCAATTTATATATTCATTCCATGTAATATAATTGGTAAATGGTTCAGCGGTTCCGGATAGCAAAATAGTACATGCTTCTTTACTTACCGGAGTCAGATTACCACAGATATCTTCACTGTAAAGCGTATAACAATAACTCTGTTCGGAGGTTTTAACGTTTTTATCTATAAATTCAAAATCCACTGTATTTACAAATTTCTTGATAGTAACCGGGATCGATCCTGGAGTGTTATCAGATCGCAATAAATACAAGGTCGAAAATAGATAATCAGGATGATAAGCCCATTTTATTTTGATCTGATTTTCTTCTACAACACTTACGGTGGCGATATAATTTTCAAGTGGATTGAGTGCTGACAGTGCACATATCGTATCAGAAGGAAGTCCTTCAAATCCACAAGAGTTTATGTTTATGATGAAATAGCAATAATCAGTTGTCTGGTTATTAAATGCGTTTTGATCTAAGAATTCCCTGAGATTTGGATTATGGATCGTATCGATAACTATGAAAGGACCACCGTTTTCACTTCTATATACCTGTCTGGAACTGAAATATCGATACATGGGATTTGAATCACCAAATCTTACCCTGATCTTATCGTTCGAAATAAACTGGATACACAACAAATTAACCGGATTAACCGGTGGAGGCGGTGCAACCAGGATCTTCAAATGTGCTATACTGGTCTTGGGCAAGGGGCAACCATCATCAACGGCTCTATATTCTACTTCATAGGGTATGTTTGAAATTTGATGGCATTCCGGATACCAGCAAAAACCCATGTTTACTTGCGAAGAACCTGAATCCGGAGCTGTAACAGCAAATGGAGGTGAAATTGAACCTGATGCGAAAATGTTTCCGCTATAGCTTACAAATAATGAATCCTGATTCTGATCTGTAACAGTGAAATTGAAACATAGGCTATCGCCCGGATATACGGTATAGGTCGTATCCTTAACATTAGCTGAGAATTGTGGTGCTTTATTATCATCACACAATAAAACCACAAATTCTATTTCCCTTCTTACCTGCCCTATCCTAATTCCATTTCGATATTCATCGATCTTCACGGCCATGGCATATAAACCAAGATAATCAGGTGCACCACTGATAATACCTGTTACAGGATCTATAATAATTGGATCTCCACCTGCAATATTTGCTAGACTGTAGCCATTGGTCCAAACTATAGGAGGATACGGGGCTGGAAGCGGTGTTAATAAAACCGGGCCCAGCGCACCTCCCTGACCATTGCCTGAGTTACCTGATGAAGGATCAACCAATGTATAAACGAGTGAATCCCCGTCAGGATCAAAGGCTGTGAAATTATAAGTAAAGGGATTATTTTCACAAAGAAATGGTAATGGTGGTGCAGAAAATTCAGGACTGCTGTTTTCTATGGCCGGGTCGGGTACTTCGAGGTAGAATGTCATTCCTGCTGCCCCGGGATCTAATATATTTGAAACAGAATGATTCCTGCAACAACGTTCCCATACAAGATAATAACCGTTAGGGTTATTGGCAAGATTAATATCTTCAATATAATAACCGGCTTCAACACACACATCGGGAGGAATAACACAATCCACTCCGGTGGGTTCAACAACAACAAAAGTGTCGAGCAGGATAATAGATGAATCGATCAAAGCATGCGTCACTCTGTCAAAGATCCCAACCTTAATTTCCG
>JBBKWX010000095.1:0-15283 GCA_037969175.1 Bacteroidia bacterium
GGTACATGGGGACCATCAGCTTTGGGTAAGATCCAATATCAAACAGCCAAAGAAAATCCTCCGCATTTAGTTTGTGCCGTTCCATTAGTTGCAGGTCCACAAACGAATTATCAGGAATACTATCCCGGTGGAGTCTTGAGAACAGAATATGTAAACACACTTGATCTCCTTGGTTTTGGCACAAGCCCGGTTATCCTGGCCAATCAGGTTTTTAACCTGCTATGGCAAATTACACAAAACGCTACTTTTTATCCTGCATCTATTCAAATCCCAATGCTCATGATCGGAGGTTGGTATGATCACAATACTGAATTGATGACAGCATTTTTTGAAGCGATAAGAACACAGAGTCCTGTAAATGTGCGAACACAACATCGGTTATTGATGGGTCCCTGGGCTCATGGAGGTAATGGGACTGCCTATGTTGGATCTGCACAACAAGGGGAGCTATCGTATCCAAATGCAGCAGGCTGGAATGATTCATTAGCGCTTGCATTTTTTGATCATCATTTGCGATCTGTGAACAATAACTGGAACTCTACTTCGGTGGTCACGTATTATCAGATGGCTGAAAATAATTGGTACGGTGATACGCAATGGCCAACAGGGAACATTAATTCATTGGCTTTATATCCACATGCAAACGGACAGCTTGAATTTAATCCTCCAACAAATAATATCGCTGTTAGTTTTTCATCAGATCCAAAGGATCCTTCCCCAACAATTGGAGGACCTACTCTTGCTCCCGGGTTAATGCAAGGACCCTATAATCAGGATCCGGCTGTGGAAGGACGTAGCGACTTGATCAAATTTACAACTTCACCTTTAACTCAAGAGATCAAAGTAAAAGGGGCAATCAAATTTTTCTCTACTTTGATGATCAACAGAACAGATGCCGATCTTGCAATCCGACTAACAGATGTATACCCGGATGGCAGATCTATGTTGATCAAAGATGGAATAATCAGGGCTCGATTTAGAAATGGTTTCTCAGCAAGCGACACTTTATCAGTAGTTCCCGGACAAAATTTTGATGTAAGGATAGATCTGGGTGAAACTGCATATACTTTCCTTCCGGGGCATTGTATTCGCATCGATGTAAGTGCTGCAAATTATTCTAGGTTTGATGTCAATCTGAACAACGGAGGAGCCATGTATATTGCAGGAGACAGCTTGAATGTAACACATACTTTACGAATGGGGCCCTTGGTAAATACCTTGCTGGATTTGCCTGTAGAAAGTGGAACGATGATTCAAGAAAATCTATTTAACAGAAATGATCTAAAATTCTATCCAAATCCGGTGTTTCCTAATTCAACTCTTTTTTTTGCTTCCGGATTCGCCGCAACCAACCTGGAAGTAGTTGATATTTCAGGCAAGAAACAATCAGGATGGAAGTTTGATGCTGAAAAGAAAAGCATACAATGTGGAGATAAAACAGGCGTTTACATTTTACGTATTACAAATAAATTGGGAATTTCGGCAACAGGAAAACTGGTGATTATGCCTCAGGAGTAGTCAAAAGAATACGTTTAGTTTTGTAAATTTGCAGACTTAAATCAATAAATTATGATCGGCATTTATGTCATTGCATTTGTTTTTATGATCATCGGCTGGCTTGTAGGAAACCAGCTGAAAAATAAGTTCCGTAAATACAGTAAGGAAACACTTGCCGGTGGTATGAGCGGGAAAGAAATTGCTGAAAGGATGTTGAGAGATAATGGGATCTATGATGTAAAAATTATTTCCGTAGAAGGTCAATTAACAGATCACTATAATCCGATTGAAAAAACTGTAAACCTGAGCAGGGATGTATATATGGGCAGGAATGCGGCAGCGGCGGCTGTTGCAGCACATGAATGTGGTCATGCTGTACAGCATGCAACTGCATATAGTATGTTGCAATTGAGATCCGCTCTTGTTCCTATCGTAAGTATTTCATCGAAATTCGTGCAATGGGTTTTACTTGCAGGAATCCTTTTGATAAATACATTTCCAAATTTATTGATGTTCGGCATCTTTATGTTTGGAGCGATAACTTTGTTCAGTTTTATAACACTTCCGGTTGAATTTGATGCTAGCAAACGCGCTTTGGTCTGGTTAGAAAATAGCAGGCTGGTAACAAGTACAGAACATAAGAAAGCCAAAGATGCATTGTGGTGGGCAGCTATGACCTATGTAGTAGCAGCATTATCAACACTTGCAACCTTACTTTATTACATCTCCCTTTATCTCGGAAGAAGAAATTAATTTCCGATACGGATACAAATATTTTTTTCTTCTGTAAAGAAATGTAAAGCATGAAAGCCTCCTTCACGCCCTACTCCACTTTGCTTTACACCACCGAAGGGAGTTCGCAGATCACGAAGTAACCAGCAATTGATCCATACAATTCCCATGTCCAAAGCAGATGCAACCCTATGAGCACGGCTCAGATTTTCAGTCCAAACAGTAGCAGCCAAACCATACTGAGTTGAATTAGCAAATTTCAGAACCTCCTCCTCATTATCGAAAGGTACAAGCGTAACAACAGGACCAAAGATCTCTTCTTGATTTGTGCGACAATCAAAAGGCAATCCTTCTATAACTGTAGGTTCAATAAAATATCCATTCTTGCAACGTCCTTCGGGATGAATCTGATTCCCACCGCTAAGAATAGTTCCTCCTTCAGCTTTTGCCAGTTCTATATAATAAAGAACTTTTTCCATATGCGCTTTGGAAACTACCGCACCCATAAAATTCTCATCATCATCCGGATCCCCAACTTTCAATGAATTTATCTCTGCTACAAAACGGGATTTGAATTTATCATAAATAGTTCTTTCAATGAAGATCCTGGATCCACATAAGCAGATCTCTCCCTGATTTGAAAAAGAACTTCTGATAGTTGTCTTTATGGCTTTGTCAAGATCACAATCTGCAAAAATGATATTCGGATTCTTACCTCCCAATTCAAGTGATAGTTTCTTGAACATTGGAGCTGCAACTCTTGAGATCTCAGCCCCTGTTGATGTTCCACCGGTAAATGATATTGCTTTAATCTTTGGATGCGCTGTAATAGCTGCTCCAACATTGGGACCGGTACCATGAATAATATTCAACACCCCTTTCGGTAAACCCGCTTCAATACATAATTCGCTCAACAAAAAAGCAGTCATGGGAGTTATCTCAGATGGCTTTGCAATTACTGCACATCCACTTGCTATGGCAGGAGCTATTTTCCAGGTAAAAAGATACAGCGGCAGATTCCAGGGAGAAATACATCCAACAACTCCAACAGGCTTGCGCTGAGTATAATTTAGGGCTGAAGGAATGTCGGTTGAAAACGCTTCATCTTTATCATGCAAAATAGCAGTTGCGAAAAATCTGAAATTGGCTGAAGCTCTTGGAATATCTACTTGTCTTGCTTGCTTTACCGTTTTACCATTATCAACGGATTCAGCTTTTGCAAGTCTCTCATGGTCGCGATCGATCAGATCAGCGATCCTGAGCATGACACGTGAGCGTTCTTCTGCGGGAGTTTGTGACCATTCTTCGAATGCTCTTGAAGCAACATCCACCGCCAACTCCACATCCTTTTCATTTGAATCAGGAATCAAACTATATACTTCACCAATAGCCGGATTGAAATTATCAATGTAATTCTCTGAGAATGGAGCGATCAATTCTCCATTTATATAATTCAGTATCTTTTCCATAACATTAAATAAAGTATCAAAGATACAGAAGGGTATCGAGCCTTCTAAATCTATTTAGAAAAAACCATTCATGCTACCTGAAGATATAAAGAAGTTGATCTTGCCTGTTACCGGGGAGATTATTAGGGTTTCAACATGTTCAGGAGGTTCAATCAATTTAGCTTTAAAAATTGAAGCTGAAAATGGGTTCTTTTTTCTAAAGTATAATACTAATCCACCGGGAAATGATATGTTTGAAACCGAAGCCAGAGGATTAGATTTATTGAGTAGAACTGATGGGCCCTTTATCCCGAAAGTAAATCAATTCGGAGTAAGTCATGGCATCATTTTCATCCTTATGGATTTTATTGAAAATGGACCAAAAACCAAAACTTTCTGGGAAAATTTTGGAAGGCAACTTGCTAATCTTCATTTGAAGCATGCAGCATATTTTGGCGAGGAAAATGATAACTATATTGGATCATTAAAACAAAAAAACACCAAGCATAAATCCTGGTCTGAATTTTTTAAAAATGAAAGGCTGTTACCTCAATGGAAACTTGCAAGAGACAGGGGTTATTTTAACTCTGCAATTGATGCTCAGTTTAACGGATTTCTGAACAGACTGTCTGAATTTTTTCCTGAAGAACAATCCTCTTTATTACATGGAGATCTATGGAGCGGTAATTTTGTTTCCGGAAAAAATAACAAGCCCTGGCTTATCGATCCGGCAATGTATTATGGACACCGAGAAATGGATCTGGCTATGAGCAAATTATTTGGAGGCTTTGACCCCCTATTTTACTCTGCATATCAGGAAGTATATCAGCTTGAAAATGAATGGGAAAGCAGAATAGATTTGTGCAATCTTTATCCGCTATTGGTCCATGTTAACCTCTTTGGCGGGGCATATGCATTTGATGTTCAAACTATTCTAAGTCGAATTTAAAAGCCTCATGTAAAAGCTATTCCTATTTTTTATAACTTGGGTTCTCAAATCCCCACTACCCTATGCGTTTAAATGCTACTCTACTCTTTACAGTGGTCCTACTATTTTGCAACACTGTAAAGGCTCAACAATCTGAAAAAAAATATGTATTGCAATTGCAATCCGGAATTGTTGAAACTACAGCAAACCTGAATGAAACATCTGTTGTTTCCGTAAACAATTCAGAAATAATTAATAACAGATATTACCGTATCATACAATTTAAAGATATACCAACCGAAGCCACCAAAGCCAATTTAGAGGCTTCCGGTTTTCGATTGCTCGACTACTTACCGAATTATGCTTGGTTTGTTTCCATCGACAGGAATGCAGATCTAAAACTTTTAAATTCATTTGGTGCAAGAAGTATAATTCCCGTTGAAGCTGAAATGAAAAAACCACAACTTAATGATATTTCAAACATACCAACTATTGCAAGAAAAGGTAAAAACAACCTGTTGGTAAATCTGAATTTTTATGCGGATGTCACAAAAGAAATTGCAATAAATACATTAAGCATAAATGGATTTGAGATCGTTGATTTTGGAAAAAATGATCCGACTATAAAAGTCCTGGTTTCAATAAATGATCTGGACAGACTTGCTTCACTTTCTTCAGTTTATTTTATTTCACCTGATGAAGGAGATCCTGTACCGGATGATACAGAAGGAAGATCATTGCACAGATCAAGTGCCATCAATACGGATTATGGTGCGGGAAGACATTATGATGGAACCGGTGTGGTTATGGCTATTGCAGATGATGGAACCATAACACCACACATAGATTTTACGGGTAGATTAACACAAAATACAACTACAAATTCGGGAACACATGGTGATATGACATCCGGAATTGCTGTGGGAGCTGGTAACCGGGATCCGAAAATCACAGGTGCTGCAACTGGCGCATATTTACAATTATACTATATCAATAACTACCCGCATATCGTAAATGCAGTTTCAAATCTTGCCACTTTGGGAACTGTTATTACAAGCACATCTTATAGCGAAGGAACCGGAGGAGTTTATACAACGAATTCAAGTTTCATTGATAATCAAATCAGAACGAACCCATCCTTGCTACATATTTTTTCTGCAGGCAATGCAGGTACAAGCAGTGGTGGAAGCGGTTATCCAACCGGTTGGGGAAATATTACCGGAGGATATAAAGCAGGTAAGAGTGTTATCGCCTCCGGAAATTTGAATAACAAAGATGTTCTTGAAAATTCAAGTAGTCGTGGACCGGCTGCGGATGGGCGTATCAAGCCTGATCTTTGTGCAAATGGATATAATCAGTTAAGCACGAATGCACCAAACGGAAACCAGGTGGGTGGTGGAACTTCAGCAGCATCTCCAAGTATTGGAGGTTGCACAGCTCAGTTGTATCATGCTTATAAAACCCTTAACGGAGGATCTAATCCTGAAGGTGCCTTGATCAAAGCTGCCATGTTAAATACTGCTGAAGATCTTGGTAATGCGGGTCCGGATTTTAAACATGGCTGGGGAAGGATAAATGCTTTGAGAGCTGTTAAGACCCTTGAGAATAACACATATCTAAGTTCAACTGTTGCTAACGGTGGCACTAATAACCACACTATCACTATTCCTGCAGGAGTTTCCCAGGTCAGAGTGATGGTTTACTGGGCTGATTATGAAGGCTCACCTGCAGCAAGTAAAGCAATTGTAAACAATCTTGATATCCGAATGCAGGCTCCGGGAGGAATATGGTATAATCCATGGATCCTGGATCCAACTAAAAACGCAGTGAATTTGAATCTCAATGCTGTTCGCGGTGTTGATACATTAAATCCGGTTGAACAGGTGACTTTGGATTCACCAGTTGCTGGTTCATACACTGTAGAAGTTAATGGTACTTTAGTTCCAAACGGTCCTCAAAAATACTGGCTGGTTTATGAATTCCGGAAAGATGAGATTGAAGTTACATACCCAATTGGTGGAGAGGGATTCGCTCCGGCTGAGACCCAAACATTGAGATGGGATGCACATGGTACAAGTGGCAATTTCACGATCGCTTATTCTACAAATAATGGAAGTACTTACACGACTATTACTACAACTGCAAGTGGTGCAGCCCGATTTTATGATTGGGTAGTTCCTTCTGTAGTAAGTGGTCAATGTCTGATCAGAATAACAAGAAGTACAGCAACCGGAACCAGTGCATCTAACTTTACGATCGTTGGTGTGCCAACAGGATTAGCTGTTGACTGGGCTTGTCCGGATTCATTAAGACTTATCTGGAATGCAGTTTCGGGAGCAACCGGTTATGAGATCTTTAAACTTGGAACCAAGTATATGGATGTTATCGGTACTAGCAACAACACGACCTTCGTTGGGACAGGAATTCCATCTACTGCAACTAATTGGTTTAGTGTAAGGGCTCTGACAACAAACAATGGAGCAGGTAGAAGAGCTGTTGCAATTACAAAGGCACCCGGTACATTTAATTGTCCTCAGGTTTGTATAAATCCACCCACCCCGGGAACTACAATTGCCAATACAAATGTTGTTTGTCAGGGTTCAGGTGTAAATCTGAGTCTTAGTGGAAATACAATTGGAACAGGTCAAACATATCAATGGCAATACTCGACAGGTAACGGAACCTGGTCTGACATTTCAGGTGCGACTATTGAACTATTAACAGTGTATCCTATTTCAGATACATATTACCGATGTGCACTTACTTGTGGTGCGACTGCAGTTTCTGATTCCATATTGATCGATGTATTTGCAGGACCATGTAACTATTGTACAGCTGGCGGGAATACATGTGATGAATATATTGGCAGCGTCACTTTTGGAAGCATCAGCAATTTAGGAACCGGTTGTACCGGTTATACAAATTATACATTGACACATAGTACAAATCTCACTGCCGGCACTCCTTATTCAATAACTGTTGTAAACCCTGTCACTTATACTGGCGATCAATGTACAGCCTGGGTCGATTGGAATCAGGATGAAGATTTTGATGATGCCGGTGAAACATTCACTTTATCGGGTGGTCCGGGAACATTCACTGGAAGTATCACGGCTCCTTTGACAGCAATGAATGGTCAGACTCGTTTACGGATACGGATGAATTATACCGGTAGCATGCTGCCATGTGGTAACACACAATATGGTGAAGTAGAAGACTATGCAGTGATCATTGTAGGTGGAGCATGTGCCAATCCTCCTGTTTTATCATTGTTAGGATCTGATCCGGATTGTAATATAAGTGGAAATGGAATTGTTACCAGTTCTATCAGTGCAGGAACACCACCCTATACGTATTTGTGGGACAACGGTGCAACTACATCTTCCATCTCAGGACTTTCTGATGGTGTGTATTTATTAACTGTTACAGATGCTAATTCATGTACAGCAAATGCAAGCATCAATTATACGGAGACGCCTGTGATGAATCTTAATCCTGCATCTACAAATCTCTCTTGTTATGTTGTTTGTAATGGAACAGCAAGTGTAAGCCCGACTGGCGGAATAAATACCGGGGATCCGCTGGGATATTCATACCTATGGAATGGAGGAGCTACAGTTTCATCACTTTCAGGTCTTTGTGCAGGTAACTATTCTGTAACGGTTACTTCATCGTCCGGCTGTTCGGCTATTGCAAACTTTAGCATCACACAACCCACAGTTTTAACTGTGAATACTTCTTCCGGAAATGCAAGTTGTGCCAGCAATTGTGATGGCAATGCAAGTGCAATTGGGGTTGGAGGAACAGCTCCATATACTTACTTATGGAACTCCGGAGCAACTACCGGATCATTAAGCAATTTATGTGTTGGTAATTATACAGTAGTTGTTACGGATTCAAAAGGATGTACTGCAAATGCTGGTGTAAATATTACAGGGCCGGCCTGTTTGTCCTGTACAAAACCTGATCAGCTAAGTACAACGAATATCAATGCTACCAATGCAAAACTAAACTGGAATCCGAATGTAACAGGTGATGCATTTCTCCTTAGATATTGGGAAGGTAATTCCTACAATTATTTATATGCCAAGGAAAATGGACCTGCTCCGGCAACCAGTACAACTATATATAATCTGGCACCGTCTACCACATATTCATGGCAAGTAAAGACTCAATGTGCAAGTGGTAACTCTGTATATTCATCAATAGCAAGTTTTACAACACCAAGTGGAGCGATAGCATGTAGTGTTACACCACAGAACTTGGGACATAATAGTATCACTGCTACTAAAGTCAATTTAACCTGGGAAGCACAATCAGCTGAAAACTTTAAGATAAGATATCGTCTGATAAGCAGTCCTGATTGGGTTTGGGTAACCTTTCAATCATTACCTAATAATGGAAATGTATTGCAAGGGTTAAGTCCAACTACCACATATGTATGGCAATTAAGGACTACTTGTTTATCCGGTGGGAATTCTGCATTCTCTGCAACGGATACATTTACTACCGGCAGCGGAACATTATTGTGTACTTCAACTCCAATTAACATGGGAGAAAGTAATGTTCAAACGAATTCTGTTTATTTAAACTGGGCAGCACAAAATGCGGACAATTTTAAAGTTAGATACCGATTGATCAATTCCGGAATCTGGACCTGGGCAACTTTCCAGAATCCTCCAAATAATGGTGGATTATTGACCAACTTAAGTCCTGCGACATCGTATGTTTGGCAACTTAGAACAACCTGCTCGGGAGTTAATAGTGCTTTCTCAAATGTGGATACGTTTACTACTCTTGCCCAACCGGTAAGAATTGCAGAAAATCTGATCCATGCAGGTGTTCATCCCAATCCGTTTAAAGAGGAAATAACTATTTTCTGGAATGATATGGAAAGTAAATCAAGATCTGCAATTGAGTTTAGATTATTTGATATGATAGGTGCCGAAAAATTGAAAGGCGAATTTATTGGTAATTCTACTAGTGTAGATCTAAAAGAACTGCCTCCGGGTATTTATATTCTAAAACTGAATAGGGACACTAAGTCTCAACATATCAGGATCGTTAAGAATTAAATGAAAGGCCGGTGTTTACCGGCCTTTTTTATTACTAAAAACAAATAGTAAATTTATAAGATGAGGTTGAACCGGTTTATTCAAATGAGACTACTAAATATAGTATTGATTTGCATTCTATTTTCAAATATCGGATTTGCGCAGAAATATTATTGTAAAAATGGAAATGCTGAGTTTTCGAGTGATGCACCCCTTGAGTTGATACATGCAGCAAGTAAGGAAATGCAAGGAATCATTGATGCAGAAAAAAAAACTTTTGCATTTAGCATTTCTACTTATTCATTCGATGGTTTTAACACTCCTCTTCAAAAAGAACATTTCAATGAGAATTATATGGAAAGTTCAAAATTCCCAAATTCCAGTTTTACCGGAAAAATAATTGAAGATATAGATAATAGCCGAGACGGAATATATGTTGTAAGAACTAAAGGAGTACTTACAATACATGGGGTGAAAAAAGAAAGGATCATAAAATCAACAATTGAAATAAAAGGAAACAGCTGGTTTATCAGTTCAGATTTCTCAGTCATGCTGGATGACCATCAAATAACCATTCCCAGAATAGTACAACAGAAAATTGCTTCGGAAATCAGGGTTAAAATAAATGCTGAACTTGTAAAACAATTATGATCAACAAGTATATTATAATTTTCTTGCTGATCCTGTTTGCAAATCCTAGCGATGCGCAATCTCCCTATTTTAAGAAATATAATCCACTGCCAAAATCTAGCAATCCACGCGTGAATCTTGTTCATCAAGATCTGCGTGGCATAATATATATAGGGACAGAAACGGGTTTAGTTTTATATGATGGAATAGGATTTAATACCATATCCGGTAGTGAAGAATTAAATGTGAAAGCAATATGTAATGAACAAAATAACGGGTTATTAATAGGAACCGGGAAAGGAAATATGTTCCTGCTGATAAATGATTCTTTGTCTGAATATAAAAAAGATCAGTTAAGAATTGAGAGTCCAATTACCGGTATTTGTTATGACAAACAAGGACGTATTTGGGTCTCGACCTATGGTGAAGGTTTATACTGTATCGAGGATGAACAGATTACAAAATTGGACAGTAATACAGGATTGGAGGATGATTACATCTATACTATTCTTAAAGATAAAAATGAAGGGATCTGGATCGGAAGTGATGCAGGATTGACTCATGTCGGGATGAATAAAGACATCCATAACAGCAAGAACTACAGCATGAGCCATGGACTTCCTGACAATATAGTGAGGACAATCTCTAATGCCTATGAAGGTGGGATGTGGATTGGAATGCAGGAAGCAGGCGTTTGTTATTTTAATGATAAAACAGAAACATTCAGTACACCTGAAACTTTTAAAGACTGGAAATATGGCTCAGTAAATCATATCATTTCGATAAAAAATGAGATCTGGATCGGCACGGATAAGCATTTTATTATCGATTATGAATACGGCAATACGCAAAGATTCAGACCCTTTCATACGGATGAAAAACTCATCTCTGAAAGAGTAAATCAGATGATGCGTGACAGGGAAGGGAATATCTGGGTAGCAGGAGCCTCTGACTTGATCTTTTCTCCGGGTGAACGTATTGAGATCCTGAAGTCAGTGCAAGATCATTCGTTCAAGAATGTTCAAGCCGTTTTACCTTTGAAAAACGGTAAGATCCTATTGAGTGATGACGGAAAACTAATTGAAATCACCCGTTTTCCGGATGGTAGCACAACTTACAAAAACATACTGTCCAATTTATCAAAGCATCATTTTATCAGTTTGTATCAGGACAAAACGGGAATTATATGGGCAGGAAGTTTTGGGCAGGGATTGGTACTTATAGATCTGGACAATAGTTCAAATCAAATATTGACGATTAAAAACGGATTACCCAATGAAAATATTTTTTCTATAAAACCATTCCGCAACACTATACAAATCGCAACACTTTCAGGAATCTATTCTACAAAACTATTAAGTTCTATTCACACTCCGGTTCAATTTCAACAACTGCCAAAGAGTGAATTATTGCAAAATAAATATATGTATCATATCCAACCTGTAAACGATTCAGAGATCTGGTATGCAAGCGATGGAGAAGGCGTGATCCAATATAAAAATGGGAGGTATCAACAATATGGAATTGGGAATACATTACCCGGTTCCGTTTGTTATTCCATAGCATCTGATAAATCGGGTAATATCTGGTTTGCAAGTCCGGAACATGGTCTGGTAAAATTTAACGGAATTACATTTTCAGTTTTCAAACCTGAAATCTGGAAAGAGAATCGGACGATCAGTGGTTTGGTAAGTGACCGCTCGGGAAATCTGATAATCATACATAAAGAAGGATTTAGCATACTGGAACCACTAACCCAAAGCATACACAGTTATAATTCTATTTCAGGATTTGATAATTTTGACCCTGATCTCAATTCTTTCGGAGTTGATGCTAACGGAATGGTTTGGATAGGTAGCAGAAAAGGATTGATACAATTTAATCCTGAAACGGATCAGGAAAATCCTACACCCGGGATCGTTATCAATAAGACACAGATCTTTTTGATTGATCATCATATTGATGAAAATACAGTTTTGAGTTATGATCAAAATTATATTACGATATCCTATTTTGGATTATATTATTCTGATCCCACCGCAATAAGTTACAAATATAAACTGGAAGGTCTTTCTGATAATTGGGTTACAACGGGCGACAGGAGTGTTTCATTTCCAAATCTTGCACCCGGCACTTATGTATTCAGAGTAAAAGTCCTTATTGATGGTCAGGAGAGTAGTTCGCAGGAAGCAGTACTTCAATTTATCATTGATAAACCTTACTATAAGAAAAATTGGTTTATTTCTCTACTACTGCTTTGTGTTTCTACGATGATCATTTTGATCATTCGCTATCGGGATAAAAGATTTAAGCTTGAAGAAAAAAGAAAGAACGAACAAGTACTGCAGAAATTTGAAACTTTAAGAAATCAGATCAATCCTCATTTTTTGTTTAACAGTTTCAATACACTAATCTCAGTGATAGAAGAAGACAAAGAGAAAGCTGTTGAATATGTAGAGCATCTAAGTGATTATTTTCGGGAAATCTTGACATATAGAGATGTAGATAAAATTGATCTGGAAACAGAATTGAAATTATTACAAACCTATATTTATCTTCAAAAGAAGAGATATGGAAATAATATTGAATTAAATTTAAATATTGAACCTGAGAAGTTGACATCTTTAGTACCTCCACTCGTTTTACAAATGTTGGTTGAGAATGCCATAAAACATAATGTCGTAAGCAAAAACAATAGATTGATCATAGACATTAGAGATCAGGGGCATTATCTGGTCATTTCCAATAACATCAATGAGCGTAAATTAAAACAGAAAGGTACAGGATTGGGATTACAAAATATTCTTAAGCGCTATCAGTTATTGAGTAAAATAGAAATCAAAATTCAACATAACGATCAAAATTTTAACATTTCTATTCCTTTATTAAACTAATATGGATGTTGTAATAATAGAAGATGAATTACCCGCTTCGAACAGGTTGCAAAGACTGTTGCAGGAAATTGATCCGAAAATAAATACGAAATCAATTTTAACCGGAGTACAGGAATCCGTGCTATGGTTTAAAAACAATTTGAGTCCTGATCTTTGTTTTATGGACATTGAGTTATCTGATGGAGACAGCTTTAGTATTTTTCAATCCGTACAGATCGATTGTCCTGTTATTTTTATTACAGCATTTGATGCATATGCTATCAAAGCTTTTAAGGTAAATAGTATAGATTATTTATTAAAACCATTGAAGAAAAATGAATTGATCCAGGCGATCAATAAATTCAAAAATTTCAAACCCGGATTCGTACCTGATTTAAGATCATATGAGAAGATCGAAAATAAAGAACCGGAAATTCTACCTAAGCGATTGCTTCTAAAATATGGAAATGCGTTGGTAACTATCGATATTAATAATGCTGCTTACTTTTATAAAGAAGAAAGAAATATCATGTTGCGCACTTTTGACAACAGGGATCTGCCTGTGGATCAGAATTTGGATCAAATACAACAACTCTTAGATCCCGCAAAATTTTTCAGAATAAACAGACAGGTAATCGTCAATATTGAGGCGATAGAAAGTATGTATGCCTATTCTAAATCAAGGGTGAAACTTAATCTGAAACCTGAATTTTCTGTAGAAACCATTGTTGCGACCAACCGATCTTCTGAATTCAAACTGTGGTTAGAAGGTAAGCTATAAGTTTTCCCCATTCAGACATCAATCTTACCCATTCAGACAAAGCGGTGCATCATCATTGGGTTTTGCTGATATCTTTATATCCTAATAATAATTCACTGATTGATGGCGAGGCTCAGTACACTTCTTAAAAACACCAATATACTACTCGTAGTTGTATCCTGTACAATGCTATTCTATTTAGGTTCTTGTAAACATGAATTAGTTTATCCTCAACCTGATGAAGAGACTCCTGGTAATGGTGATACAATAGTTATAGGAGGAGGAATCCCTTGTGATCCGGATTCCGTATATTTTAATGAACAGATCCTCCCGATACTTGCATCAAACTGTGCATTCTCAGGTTGTCATGATGCTGCTTCTCATCAGGATGGAGTGATCCTGGACAATTATACAAACACGATGAATACAGGAGATGTAAGACCTTTCAATTTAAGTGGCAGTGATCTTTATGAGGTGATAACTGAAAACGACCCCGATAAAAAAATGCCACCTCCACCAAGAACTGCTTTATCATCTGCTCAGATCTCTTTAATTGCGAATTGGATAAATCAAGGAGCTTTAAATATAAGTTGCTCTTCAGCATGCGATACAAACAACGTAACGTTTAGTGGAACGATACGTCCGATACTGCAGAATAAATGTATTGGTTGTCACAGTGGTTCAGCTCCGGGAGGAGGAATAAACCTTTCAGCTTATAGTGGTGTATATCCTGTGGCTGTAAATGGAAAATTACATGGAGCTGTGAGTCATTCTGCCGGATCGATTGCTATGCCACAAAATGCAGCTAAATTACCGGATTGCGAAATAAATAAAATTGGTATTTGGGTTAATGCAGGAGCTCCGAATAATTAAAAAATGATCATGAAAAAAATTGGATTTGTATTGTTGCTTGCTGCCGGTTTCTTAGGTGGTTGTTATTATGATATAGAATCAGAATTGTATCCTGATTTCGGCGCTGCAAATTGTGACAGCACAACTTTCAGTTATGTACAAAGAATAGAACCTATCATCAAAAACAACTGTTATGAATGTCATGCCGCAAGTGCAAATTTGGGTAATGTTAATCTTGAAGGATATAATCAATTAAAGATCTATGCTGACAATGGAAAACTTTGGGGGTCAATAAGCCATAAAGGAGGATTTTCGGCGATGCCTAAGGACAGAGGCAAACTTCAAATTTGTGATCTATATGCAATAGATGAATGGATCAAACGTGGGTTACCACAATAAAAGAAAGGAAAGCAAAATGAAATACTTAAAATATTTAGTACTAATATTTGTACTAGCCGGTGCAGGAGCATGGTTTTACATGAACAGACCTACAGCAGAAATCGCAGATC
>JBBKWX010000096.1:0-8646 GCA_037969175.1 Bacteroidia bacterium
AGAATCACAATGTGTGAATGATGCCACAATTGCTAAAGTTATATCATTGTTGTCCGGAATCGGGTTTCAAATCCAGTCAAATTGCATCATAAGTACTTATCTACAAGGGGAATCTGTGCAAATTTTACCATAGAGGTCTCAGAGCCCGAAGTCTCGCATGCGCGTCAAGCTAACTGTAAAGAATATTTCCCGTCCCCAACCAGTTGGGGACAGAAGCTATATATTCCATTCTGTGAGATCTGCGAATGCAAAGTGAATCTCTTGCAATAACGTTTCATAACCGCCGTAAACGCTGAACAAAGTGATATCTGTGAGATCTGTGGGAAAAAAAAGCCTTAAATAAAAAACTAAAATTTATTCCGGACAAAAATGATAAATAATCTCAATGATGATGAAAAAAATAATTTTGACTTTTTCACACTCATTAAGGAAAACGGAAATTGGAAGATCTTGAATGGGTCTTATGTCTCAGTACCATTTGAAGATAAATAATTTTATCTGATACTATTCTTAAATCATAATCGAAATGAACATTGAAAAATTTATTCGCGAACTCGCTATGTCTTTTGAGGATGTTACGGAAGAGCCTCATTTTGAAAAAACTTCTTTTCGATATAAAAAAAAGATCTTTGCTACTTTGGATTTGAAGACGGAATTGCTTTGTCTAAAATTGGATCCTATCAATCAGGATGTGTTTTCTCTGTTTGATAATACGATCATCTATCCGGTTCCCAATAAATGGGGTTTGCAGGGTTGGACTAATGTAGAGATCAATAAAGTTAAAAAGTCTGTGCTTACTGATGCTTTGAAAACCGCTTACGAAGGAGTAAGAAATATTAAAAAATAAAAAAACCTGCCAATCATGACAGGTTTTTGTGCGAATTGCAATTTTCTAATTCTATTTTCCTCTGTTCATAAACCAACCCATCGCTGCACCTGCAACACCCAACATGAAAGCCCAGATCACAGCATCCACCAAAGCAGGGGAAATGCTGTTATAGTATGTTGACATCGACTCAAAACTAAATGCCATTGCTATTCCGCTAAATAAGCCGACCATAGCTGCTTTCCTAAACCCATCCATTGCTGAACCTGAATTCGACCAGGTCAGGATCAATGCAACAACATAAGCAGACAGAAGATTGCTTATTAGCATATACATTGGATTGAATTCTTCCATGGGGAGCATAATACATTGAGCAGTATTTGCCATCATGTAATCCGTAAGAAGCATTCCATAAATGAGCCATCCCAGAAGGAATAATACTATTCCTCCAATTAATGTTGAAAGTAAAGTCTTAGTGTTCATCGTTTTTCTTTTTAAGTTTAACTTATACGATTTAATGAAGCAAGTTATTCCCAAAACTCACTGAACACAATCAATGTTCAAATTAGTTGTTAACTACAATTTGTTAATTACGTAATTATAATTCATTCAAAAAGTTGAAAGCATAGCGATCAAAATATTTATCTTTGATCTTATGAAAATTGCAGCAATTCTCCGAGGCATCAATGTAAGCGGACAAAATATTATCCGTATGGAAGAATTACGTCATCAGCTTAGCAATTCAGGGTTTGAGGATGTTTCAACATATATTCAAAGCGGCAATATTTTCTTCTCGGTTAAGAAAGTTGAAAAAGAAAAACTGAGAAATAAAATTGCTAAATGTATCAAAGATAATTTTGGTTTTGATGTGATCGTGATAATCAAGACCAAAGTTGATATTCAGCAAATTTTAGATAATGATCCTTTTATCAGGAATCCGGAAGTGAAAACATCTGAGTTGTATTATAGTATGTTGACAGAGGTTCCGGGTCAGGAAAATATTCAAAAACTTGCAGAAGTAAAATTGCAGGATGAAGAATTTGTTCTCAAGGCTGATGTAGTATATATACGCTATCCATCAGGAGCAGGCCAATCTAAATTCGGTAATAATATAATAGAAGGAAAACTTAAGGTAGGTGCAAGTGCACGCAACTGGAATACGATGAATAAGATCCTTGAAAATCTTTCTAAATAATGATCAAACTGATAGCTTATTCAATTTAAATCCGGCAGGCTGTTTATTGATGATCTCGTTGCTTTCCTTTTGAAAAAAAGATAGTATCCGCTCATCATCAAGTCTATCGAACTCTACTTCTTCTTTCACTATAAGTACTCTAGTTGAGATAATATTATCATGTCTTCTGCTGACTCCTGTCATGATGCCGGTGAAACATTGAAAACCATCAAAGTTCATATGGCCGATCTGGAAATTCAGAAATAAAGTGCGGATTTCCTTATTCAAACTAGTTTCCCACAAGACACTTACAAACTTATCGTATCTGCTTACTGTCGTAGTTTGCAGAGCAGTCATGTCTTTTTGCATAAGGACAGCATGCATTTTGTTTTCAGCCGGACAAAATTGAAGTCTGATTCGGTTTTCCTCAAGTAAAGGTTCTTCGTTATCTTCGCAAATACATCTGTACAAAAAATAATTACCCTGATAACTTTTAAGGATCTCATCCGATACTTCTTTCTCACGCTGTTCATTCAACCAAATAGAAAGGTTTTCAAAGTTTGCAATATCCTGAATGGGTGAAGCGAGTCTGTTCTTCTCCTTTTTAAATAAATAATCCTTTACTAATTCCGGTACTGTATTTATGCTTCTGGAACCAAATTCGAGATGACCGGAAATTAAATTTTCTAGACTATTGTCATCCGTGATCCTTTCAAGAATAATTGTTTTTGTAAGGATCTTGCTCTCATAGGTAGAAATGAAATTCATTTGTCCTAAACTTATGGATGGCAATTTAACACCTCTTCCCAATCGCACTTTTACATGAACATTTTTCTGTTTACTCACTTTAGTGACAGCATCAAAAATGAGATAACATTGGGTAAGATCCATAGCAACATATCCATCGAAATCTTCATAAGCTTCAACATCCGTGATCACTTCGATCTTGTTAAAACCATTTCTGTGTTTTTCGGAAGATATAATAAGCAACTGTCTGAAAATACCTTGTGGACTGGCAGCATAGCACCACCATTTGGTGTCAGCGAACTGTTCGGGAACCGGACATAAACCGTCCGGATAATCTATGATCGCCTTTTGATCAGGTATGGTTTCAGCTTTTAAATACTGCCTCCAATACAGGGGTCGTGGCTTTTTGGTTTTGTTTCCAATTACAAATTCAAATTTATCCTCTTTCAGCCTCCCTGTTTTATAAAAGAAATAAAGAGCGAGTACCTCTTTGGTTGTGTTTTTTAGAAATCCTTTTAAGGGTTGTTCCAGACAGATCTCTGACAGCTCTTTGATGCTTTTACCTATAACGTCACAATTGATCTCATCGTTGATCTGCCACGCGAGGCTATTAAAATCGGCTATGCTTTTCCCTTTTGGAAGTCCGGAAAGCTGCCAAACATGATCTAAAAGTTGATTTACCCTGGCTAATTCTTCTTGGCTTATCATGTTCTACTGGGGGGATTGGGGATTCTCCTTGTCTTGTTCGAACGTACAATTTAATGCAAAGCTGGATACTACGCAATAGGGAGCATAAAAATATTAATCCTTTAAAATTCATTTATAAGTCGGTCTAAAGTTTTGTCACTGAAATTAGGCGGGTGCATATTGCGCTATCGAATTCTATAAGTAATACTAACCTAACCAACAACTACTAAAATGAAATTAATTAAAATCTCTTCTATCCTTGCATTAAGCCTTTTTGCAATGGTCAGTTGCCAAAAAGATGGAGCTAATCCCGAGGCTTCGGGTTTTGCAAAAGGTGATTCAGAATCTGCAAAGATCCGCGAGTTTCTTGAAAATGAATTAAAGATCGATACGAAAGACATTCAGGAGAATGAACATAATTTCGTGATCCAGGATTGTATAGAATTTCCAAAAGAAAACTTCTGGGCTGATTATGGACAAAAGTCATCAGATGATGCAAAACATTACAAATATCAATACAAATGTTCTCCAACCGGAACAGCCTATGTTTCTATCACAAGTGCTGTTCCTTCGTTATGGGCTACAGCTGTTCGCAGTGGTATTGCAAACTGGAATGGGCAGAATCGTCCACTGAAGTTTGCTGAATATCTCTATCCTTATCCAACGATCGGTATTGGTTTGATCACCGTGAGATGGGAAGATCTTGGAAACACGACCACTTTTGCTAATGGAAATTTACCGACTTCAGCTGGAAAACCGGGTGCAAATATCCGCATCAATTCTGCATATGTAGGTACATGGACGGCTTCACAAAGAAATAAAACCATGACCCACGAATTAGGACACACCATGGGTTTTGGGCATACAGATAATTCAACACAAGGCAGTACCTATTCTGTGATGTCTATTCCATACAGTAGCTACACCTGCACAAATAACACAGATGCAAATTCAATGATGAAACAAGGTAAAATGAATTTCGCATTTACTACTTGTGATAAAGAAGCTTTCAAAATATTGTATCCATGATAAACGAAAACAATTGTACTTACACTTTTCCTGATGTGAAATTATAATCCGGAAATAGCATAAATTATCATACCCTGATATTAAGATCTTAAAGATTTTAATATCAGGTTAACACTAAAACTAAATAAAATGAAAAAGGTAATACAAACTTTAGGTTTATCCCTTTGTGTAATGATCCTCATGATGGGAACTACGAACGCACAGCAAGGGTTCAGACATCAATCAATAGATCCGGGCGTTATCAACAAACAGATTTCGGATACAAAATCTGAATGGATACAGCGATTTCTGGTTGATGATATCATAGACTACGGATTTGCTAATTATAAAGAAGCCAACAACGCAGTTGCCGGACAAGCTATTGAGCTTTATGATATGTACACAACAAAGGATGGTATAACGAATATCGTATCAAACGGTGAATTTTATATTCCACTTTTAATTGATGGAGAAGCAAGAGTGTTTTTAAAAATGGCTAATCATGAAGGCAAATATCAAATTGTTGCCCATGGTGAAATGACATTGGCTCAAGATGCTGCAAGCTATATTCGTCAGCATACTTCAGGATCGAATGTGCGTTTGATATGGATTCAAAATTTAAATCACAATGCTGATTTTATTGCAACGGTTTCTAATTTAACTGAAGACAGCGATATGGTTTGTACTCCAATATTTACGGCACAAAGAGCAGGATTCTCTCAACCCATTGCTTTTTCAACATTGCTTGAAATGATAAGCTCAATGCCGGTGTATCTGGATTAATTACTAATCTTAAAAAAATCTATCATGAAAAAGTTTATAAATATAAGTCTCAGTATTTGTTTGGGGATCTGTCTTGCAATACCAACAGCACAAGGACAAACGATCACAGATGTACATAACGTAAGTATCACTACTTATACACAGGAACAAACACAATGGTGCTGGGCAGGTTGTACCCGAATGGTTGACTGGTCGTATAGTACAGTTACTCCTCCATCGCAATGTACCATCGTAAATAAAGCCAATGATCAATGTGATTCTGGCAGCTGCTGTTCTACTTTAAACGGGACTCGTCCAAGTGCATGTACAACCCCGGCATCTTCGAATTTTCCAAATAATATGGGAAGTTGTAACGGGTCATTAGCATGGCTTATTAATAATTATGCTGGTGCAAATACATTTGCATCCGGTAGCAAAACTTATAGTACCGTTTCGTCAAACCTGACAAACAAAAAAATGATGGTTGCTCGTTGGGGTTGGACTTCAGGCGGTGGACATTTTGTGGTGATCTATGGTTGCTATCAATTCAATTATGTTGGACAAGTTTCATATGCTAATCCTGCAAGCGGATCAAAAGTTACTGAATCACATTCTTATTTCAATTCAAACTCATCCAGAACTTGGACTCATACCATTACTATGAATGGTGGAACTGTAAGAAGAGAGATAGCTACTCAAATGACTGCTGAAGAACTAGGTGGTTTGTATTCAATTTATCCTAATCCAACAATTGGTGTTGTAACAATACAAAGGACCGATAACTCGGATGATGTGCTGAACTACAGTATTAAGAATGCGCTTGGTCAGATCATTGCTGAAGAGTCTCTTGACGGTAATCAAAAACAATTATCAATTGATTTAAAAAGTCAATTTGGTAGTGGTGTATACTTCATGAATATTCAAATGAATGGTGCACAAACTACAGAGAAGATCATAGTTCAGTAATTTTGCTAATTGGGAAATTGGAGAGCTCATCGAAAGATGGGCTCTTTTTTTATTCTGTTTAGAAAATCAAATATGATATTTTTGTATTCCAATTTATTCCAGATGAAAAAATATCCTATCCTGTTACTTTTTATTTTTAGTTTCATTTTAACCTTTGCACAAGAAAAAAAAGCAATCACTCATGAAGCTATGTGGATGCTCAAACGTGTTGGTTCGCCTGCTGTTAGCCCTGATGGAAACTGGGTAGTCTTCAGTGTTACCGAACCCGCTTATGATGAAAAGGAACAGGTGAATGATATCTGGATAGTACCTTCTTCGGGCACAACAGCTCCCAGAAGACTTACCTCTTTCAAAGCTTCAGAGAGTTCGTATACCTGGAGTCCGAATAATAAATACATTGCCTTTGTTGCAAAACGTGATGGCGATGAAGAATCTCAGATCTATCTTTTGAATATGAAAGAAGGCGGAGATGCTCAAAAAATAACGAATACTGTAGGTGGCGCCAGCTCTCCAAGTTTCAGTCTTGATGCTAAGAATTTACTTTTTACAGGGCGGGTCTTTCCGGGTTGCTATACCGATTCTCTGAATAAGGCAAAACAAGAAGAAGTAAAAAAGCGAAAATATAAAGCACGAGTATATACTACCTTCCCTATCCGGAGTTGGGACAGGTGGCTGGATGAAAAACAAAGTCATTTATTTATTCAATCTGTAGAACCGGGAAGTACCGCAAGAAATATTTTTTCGGATGTTACAATTAGCAAAGGCGAAGGTTTCCGGCTTTCAAGTGCTGCATGGAGTCCGGATGGCAAAGAAATAATATTTGCTGCCAGCACTGATATCAATACGGCTGCATATAATGAACCTGCAACACAACTTTTCAAAGTAGCTGTCGCAGGTGGTGATGCGATACAAATCACTTCGGGAAACAGAGATCACATGGGTCCAAGATTTACTGAAGATGGCCGCTATCTCATATGTTTTGAGAACCCGAACAACAATGGGAAAGTATATAATCTTACACGATTAACTCGCTTCGATTGGCCGGGAATGCAGAACAAAAGTATCATAAGTGAACAGCTTCACAACCCCATAGAAAGTGTAGGTTACTATGATAAAGAAATGATAATTATTGCGCAATCGCAGGGAAGAGGAATAATATATAAAGCAGATATAGAGACTCATACAATGAGCCCTTTCAGTACAACTGATCGTGGATATTACAAAAATATAAGTATATCAGAAGGTGAGAATAAGGTCATCGTTGCGACTTATGAGAACACACATATGCCGACCGAAATTGTAAAAATAAACAAAGATGGATCGCATACTTTTCTAAGCAACTTCAACAAAGAAAAATTAGATGCGCTGGATCTCGGAGAAATTGAAACTTTCTGGTTCACAAATAAAAAAGGTGCAAAGATTCGAAGCATGGTTGTAAAGCCTGCAGGATTTGATCCCGCAAAAAAATATCCCTTATTCGTAGTGATGCATGGTGGGCCGCACAGTTCCTGGAAAGAGGACTGGGGCTACAGATGGAATTACCACTTACTGGCTAAGCCTGGCTATGTATTGGTTCTTACTGATTACACAGGCTCGACAGGCTATGGTGAAAAGTTTGCTCAGGATATACAAATGGATCCATTCCGTGGACCGGCACATGATATAAATGAAGCGGCTGCGTTGGCAATAAAAAAATATCCTTTCATTGACGGCAGTAGACAAGCAGCCGGAGGAGCCAGCTATGGCGGGCATCTTGCCAATTGGATGGAAGCAACTACAACGCATTATAAATGCTTGATCAATCATGCAGGGCTAATGAACAGTGTATCGCAATGGGCTAGCAGTGATGCTATCTATAATCGTGAATTGATGAATGGCGGCGCACCCTGGACACAATCCAAGGTATGGCAAGATCAAAATCCGATCAACTATGCATCTAAATTTAAAACTCCGATGTTGGTCACTGTTGGAGAGTTGGATTACAGAGTACCGATGAACAATGCTATTGAAACCTGGCATGTTTTGCAAAGACAAAAAGTACCCGGAAAACTTATCCTGTTTCCTGATGAAAATCACTGGATCATGAAAGCAGAGAATAGTAAATTTTTCTATGCTGAAGTGCATGAATGGTTGGGGAAATATTTAGCAGAATAGATATTACGATTTCTTCTGATGGCACACGGATAACACGGATGAAACGGGTTAACACGGATTTGTTTTGTACTCACATATTGAGTTTGGAGACAATTGTACATTCATAATTATTAATTGAATTCGTATCTCGTAATTCGTAATTTATTTCTGTGCCAAATTGATACACGGGCGTCCTGCCGGACGTTTTACATTGTACAAAATTGAAACACGGGCGTCCTGCCGGACGCCCCTACGTTATAAATTTGTTTTCTACTTCTGCCAACGAATTAAATAATTGTTCAAATGATGTGATCACAAAATATTCTTCCTGCATCACATCTGT
>JBBKWX010000097.1:0-4532 GCA_037969175.1 Bacteroidia bacterium
GCTTTCATGTCAACTAAGGATGAATTCAAAAGAAACATCCCTGGACGTATTATAGGTATCAGTATTGATGCACAGGGAAACAGGGCTTTAAGAATGGCGTTGCAAACAAGAGAGCAACATATTAAAAGAGAGAAAGCAACTTCCAATATCTGTACTGCACAGGCTTTGTTAGCAAATATGGCTGCTATGTATGCTGTGTTTCATGGTCCGGAAGGATTAAAAAATATTGCAAAGCGGATAGCATTGCTTACACAAACTGTTGCAGCAGCAATTGTAGAAAGAGGATTTGAATTAGTATCGGATAATTTCTTTGATACAATTGTGGTGAAAGTAAAAGATGTTGCTGCCATCAGAGCAAAGGCGGAACAGCAACGAATCAATCTTCGATATATCAACAATAATAATATTGGTATATCATTAGATGAAACAACTGATGTTGGTGATATGTATGACCTGATCAATTGTTTTGAAAATGAAAAAGATCCTGTTTCATTTAAAATAGATGAAGAAGCTGAATTTTATCATATCCCTTCTGTACTTACAAGAACTTCAAAATTCTTACTGCATACTGTTTTCAATTCTCACAGAAGTGAAAGCCAGATGATGCGTTACATAAAACAATTAGAGAATAAAGATCTTTCGTTAAATACTTCAATGATTTCTCTTGGAAGTTGCACAATGAAATTGAATGCTGCTTCTGAAATGATGCCGTTGAGTTGGGCACATTGGAGTAAGATACATCCATTTGTTCCTGCTGAGCAAGCAGGGGGTTATAAATTCATTGTTGATGAATTGGGGAAATACCTTTGTGAGATCACAGCTTTTGATGCATGTAGTTTGCAACCCAACAGTGGTGCACAAGGAGAATATGCAGGATTGCTAACTATCAAAGCATTTCATGAAGCCAATGGCGATCATCAAAGAAAAGTAATGCTGATCCCTATTTCTGCACATGGTACTAATCCTGCATCGGCAGTAATGTGCGGAATGAAAGTAGTGGTAGTAAAAGCATTGGAGAATGGATATATTGATGTAGAAGATCTGAAAGCAAAAGCGACGCAATACAGTAAAGAACTGGCCGGCATCATGATCACCTACCCGAGTACCTATGGTGTGTATGAAGAAACGGTGAAAGAGATTACAGCGATCATTCACCAGCACGGCGGACAAGTATATATGGATGGTGCCAATATGAATGCGCAGGTAGGATTAACAGCGCCGGGATTGATCGGTGCAGATGTTTGTCACCTGAATCTGCATAAAACATTTGCTATCCCCCATGGTGGTGGTGGTCCCGGCATGGGACCGATTTGCGTAAAGTCACATTTAGCGAAATATTTACCAGGCCATGTTACAACAGGATCGAGCAATGCTGTAAGTGCTGCTCCCTATGGAAGTGCTTCCATTCTTTTGATCAGCTATGGTTATATAAGAATGCTTGGGACCGAAGGTGTGAAAGCAGCAACAGAATTTGCAATTTTGAATGCTAATTATATGCGGGCAAGACTGGAAGGTGCTTTTCCAATTCTTTATACCAATCATAATGGTCAGTGTGCACATGAATTTATTGTTGACCTACGACCTTTTAAAAAATCAGCAGAGATAGAAGCAGAAGATGTGGCCAAGCGATTAATTGATTATGGCTTTCACGCACCTACTATGAGTTTTCCGGTTCCTGGCACTATCATGATTGAGCCAACAGAAAGCGAAGACAAAGCTGAACTGGATCGATTTTGTGATGCATTACTTTCTATCCGTGAAGAAATAAAAGCTGTTGAAGAAGGGAAAGCAGATAAGAAAGATAATCCATTGAAATATGCGCCGCATATACAAGCTGTAGTAACTGCTGATGAATGGAATCATATGTATTCCAGACAAACGGCAGCCTTTCCATTGTATTATGTTACACTGAATAAATTCTGGCCTTCTGTTGCCAGAGTAAATAATACTCACGGCGACCGAAACCTTATTTGTACCTGCGAACCAGTAGAAAGTTATATGGAGGCAGAAGCATAGCCTTGTAAACCCGTCAGTATCAGCGGATTTATCGGACTATCATCATTTAAATGGCATTACGGAATAATAGTACTATTTTTATCGACATTAATCAATAAACACAATACAATGAGCGACAAAAATCAGGGGATCGTTAAGTTTTTCAACCCCGAAAAAGGTTTCGGATTTATCAAGCATGATGATTCAGGAAAAGAAACATTTGTTCACAGCAGTGGACTTATCGACCAGGTAAACGAAGGCGACAAAGTTGAATTCGATCTACAGGAAGGTAAAAAAGGCATGAATGCTGTAAATGTAAAAAAAGTAGGATAAGATATTTTTAAATAAATAGTTATTCAAACTAAAAGACCTCCAAAATGCTGGAGGTCTTTTTTTATTTCATAAGGATTAAATATCAGAATCTTTTTTTTCTATTTCCATTATCATTACTTCCTCGGCTATCGGATGATGGTTTGCTACTGTTATCATTTTTTTCTACTTGCCGCTGTGGAGCTTGTCTTCTTTCCACTTGTTGTGGAGCTTGTCTTCTTTCCTCTTGTTGCGGAGCTTGTCTTCTTTCCACTTGTTGCGGAGCTTGTCTGTTTCCATTTTCTCTTCTTTCAAACTGACGAGGTTGTTGTTGAGATGGTTGTCTTGGCTCCTGCCGTGGCATAGGACGAGGTGTAGTTTGCCTCCTTTCCATTTGTTGCGGCTGTTGTTGTGGCCTTTCATTGTCAACTCTTCTGTTATCGGGTTGACGAACCGGATTATTGCGGCGAGGATTTTCACTGTTATCACGACGATCAAGTCTTCTGTCATTATCATTATTACCAGTAGAATTCCTGTCGGGTTGCCTTGTTATTCTTCTATCGTTACCGCTATTTGTATTTCTGTCAACATTTCGTCTGTCAGGAAGATTATTTCCACGGTTGCTTACATTATCCTCTCTTCTTCCAATATCACGACGATCAGATGGATTATTTCCTCTGTTGTTTACATTATCATTTCTTCTTCCAGTATTATTTGAGGCGTTTGCATTCCTGTTAGTTCTAAAATTCCCTTCTCTTCTTTCAAATCTTTCGAATTGACGAGGCGCATAATTTCTATTATTATCCTGTCTTATATTTGGACGATAAACAGAAACTTCATTTCCTCTTAAAGAAGTTCTTCCAGAAGAATAAGATTGTCTGAAACGAACCGGATTTATTCTACCAGTATATCTTTCAGCTTCAATACGTCTTGGGCCGGATCTGAAACCATAGTTACCGCCATAGCGATAGTTATTAACGATAATGGTTGTTTGATTTATTATTGTAACATTTCGACCCCTATCAACATAGTATCTATTTATGTATGGAGATGAAATATAACGTCGAGGTGCGAAACACCAGAAATCATAAGGCGGAGAATAACTACCAATATTAAAATTAACATTGATATTGATTCCCGGTCGGATCGGTGCCCATCCATAATAATCTCCTCCATCTCTCCAGGCTACCCAGGCAGGTGACCATTCATATCCCGGCACCCAATACCATCCATAGTAAGGATCATTGTCCCATCGGCCATAGTGAAAAGGAGCCCAACCCCAGTCGTAGTCTGATACCCACATCCATTCATAATCATCTGTCCATACCCAGTGTCCATTGGTACTATACGGTCGGAAATCATCCGCAGCATCGGGTACCCAAACATAACCCTGGCCCGGATAATCTATCCATTGACCATAAGGACTAAGTTCATCATAAAATGTTTGATAAGAAACATCACGGTCGTTGTCATAATACTGAGCCGTTACTTTGTTGACGGTGGAGCTGACAAGTACCATGAAGCAAGCGATAGCTGTAATTTTCAAGATACGTTTCATGTTAAATGTTTTTGTAAAAAATTAGCATACGGAAAATTGTTTTTTAGTCTTTCTCCTTAATTCATTCAACAGATGCGATTATTATGCCATGAGTGGCTTTGTATTGTTGTAAAATGTTATTTTAAGAAAAAATTGTGCTAAGTGTTAAAATAAAAAAGGCAGTTCAAAATGAACTGCCTTTCCAAAAAGTTATAGAAAGATTTATTTCACATTTACCATAATGGTGGCAGCCAATCTCCCTCCATAAGAACGGTGTAAACCATCCGCTAACTGCAAAGTAAGTTTATGCTTTCCAGGAGTTAAGTTTAATACATACTCAGTCTGGGCATTCCCAAAATGAATGTTAACTGAATCTTTAGGAACTATTGATCCCATAGACAAGGAATCGGGCCCATCAATGATAAGATGATGATGACCAGAACCAGGTACTACCGGACCAGCAGTATCAATTTTCATGACTTCCACACCCATTTGCAAGGTGAAAGGAGAAGTAATTGTTGCATTATCTTTTAAATTACTAAATACCACTTTAGCACCTTCAGGTATTTCAGGGATAAGCGGAACCTCTCCGCTTACAGGCCCATGATCCATTCCTTCATGATTCATAGTGGTTGAATCGCCATTTTTTTCTTTGTCATCAGCCGAATTGTTACAGGAAGCAATCACAACA
>JBBKWX010000098.1:0-5309 GCA_037969175.1 Bacteroidia bacterium
GAGGTAAAAGAAGAAACGCCTGCCACAACTATAGAAGAAGATCAGCCTTCTGTTATCTCGAATATTGAGATCAAGAAATTATCAGGACCAAAAATTTTAGGTAAGATAGAGTTGCCGGCTAATAGTGATACCCGTCCGGTTAAAGAAGAAAAGAAGAAAAGAAAACGTATCCCGATTGAAAAAAAGGATACACCAAGAAGAGAGATTTTTATTAATAAAGACACTGGCGGTGGGAGACAAGGCGGTGGCGGCGGCGGCGGTAATTTCAACCGTGGTCGTGGTGCAGCAACAGGTGGCGGTCGTGGCCGGGCAGCAACTGGCGGACGAAGAGAAGAAAAATTAATTGACTCAAAAGAAATTCAGGAAAAGATCAGAGAAACACAAGCTAAACTAGCTGGTGGTGGAGGAAAAGGCAGAAGTACAAAATCCAAGATACGTAGGGAAAAAAGACAAGAGCTTGCAGATGCACAAGGAGAAATGGTGGATGATAACAAGCTGAGAGTAACAGAATTTATCAGTGTAAGTGAATTAGCTAACCTGATGGATGTAAGTTTTGCAGAAGTTATCGGAAAATGTATGGGGCTTGGTATCATGGTATCAATCAATCAGCGATTGGATGCAGAGGTAATCGAACTGGTAGCCAGTGAATTCAATTTTGATGTCGAGTTCATTGATATGGAGAAGCAAATGGAAATGGAGGATGAAGAGGAGGAAGATGAAGAAGGCGAATTGGTAGCAAGATCACCAATTGTAACAATCATGGGCCACGTTGACCATGGTAAAACATCTTTGCTTGATTATATCCGTAGAGCTAACGTTGTTGCAGGAGAAGCCGGAGGTATTACCCAACACGTAGGTGCATACCAGGTAGAATTGGAAAATGGAAAAGAAATTACATTCTTAGATACACCGGGTCACGAAGCCTTTACTGCCATGAGAGCAAGAGGTGCAAAAGTTACCGACATTGCTGTTATTGTTGTTGCGGCCGATGATGCAGTGATGCCTCAAACCCGTGAAGCAATCAGCCATGCGCAGGCTGCAGGTGTTCCAATGGTTTTTGCTATCAATAAGATTGATAAAGACGGAGCTAACTCTCAGAAAATTTATGAGCAGCTTTCATCTATGAATATATTAGTAGAAGAGTGGGGCGGTAAATTTCAGAGTCAGGAAATAGCTGCGAAGACTGGTTTGAATATTGACAAATTGCTGGAAAAAATTCTTCTTGAAGCAGAAATATTAGATCTTAAAGCTAACCCTGACCGTGAGGCTACAGGTACAATTATTGAAGCATCCCTTGATAAAGGCCGTGGATATGTTGCAACTTTATTAGTGGAGAACGGAACACTTCGTCCGGGAGATCTGATTGTGAGTGGTCAGTATTACGGTCGTGTAAAAGCATTATTTAACGAAAGAAATAATAGAGAAGAAGAAGCCGGACCTTCAGCACCTGCAGTAGTTCTAGGATTGAATGGTGCGCCACAGGCTGGTGAGAAATTTAAAATATATGCTGACGAAAGTGAAGCAAAAAATATTGCTAATAGAAGGGCACAAATATTAAGAGAACAAGGTATTCGTACCAAGAAGCATATTACACTGGATGAGATTGGACGTCGTTTGGCATTGGGAAGCTTCAAAGAATTGAAGGTAATCATCAAAGGTGATGTGGATGGTTCGGTAGAAGCCCTGAGTGATTCATTACAGAAATTATCTACACCAGAAATTTTGGTAAGTGTCATTCACAAAGGTGTTGGACAGATCAATGAAAGTGATATTGTATTAGCAGAAGCATCCGATGCGATTGTAATTGCATTTAATGTTCGTCCTTCTATGCAGGCGTCTAAAATGGCAGATACCGCTGGTATTGAGATAAAGATGTATTCAATCATTTATAATGCAATTGAAGAAGTGAAGAGTGCAATGGAAGGCATGCTGGAACCGAAGGTACAGGAGAGGATTACCGCTAATGTGGAGATAAGAGAAGTATTCAAATTTGATAAAGCTACGGTAGCAGGATGTCAGGTAATATCTGGTAAAATAAAAAGAGATTCTAAGATTCGCCTTATCAGGGATGGTATTGTTGTTTATCCAACTGCAGAAGGTGTAAAAGCAGAATTAGCGTCCCTGAAAAGATATAAAGACGACGCAAAAGACGTTTCTACCGGAATGGAGTGCGGATTAACAATTAAAAACTATGCTGATATTAAGGTTGGAGATATTGTAGAAGCCTATGAGGAAGAAGAAGTAAAAAGAACATTATAAAGGAACAAGAAAACAAGAAGCAAGAAAACAAGAAAGAGAAACTTGCAGTTTCAGTCTTGAACCTTGAACCTTGAACCTTGTTTCTTGGCTCTTGTACCTTACAACCGTAACAAATTTTTGTTAAATAGCCCTTCAGCTCATTAATAGTTATAAAGGGAAAGTATTTTTGAAACTTATGCAAAACGCAAAACGAATATTAATGGCTGGTCTGGTTCTGTTATTATTTACAGCACCGGTTCTTGCTCAGCCGCAAAAAGTGGTGGCCGATAGAATTGCAGGGATAGTAGGTGATCAGATCATTTTATTATCAGACATTAAAAACTCAATATCCGATATCATCCGTCAGGGTGGTACAGTACCCCCTAATGCGGAATGTTTGATAATGGAGCAGGCACTTATCTCAAAAGTGTTGATGATACAGGCTCAGAAAGATTCATTGCCGGTAACGGATGAAGAAGTAGAAGCTGAACTGGATCAGAAGATCAGGTATTACATCAATCAATTGGGTAGTCAGCAGGCATTGGAAGAAATGGCAGGTAAAACGATCTACCAGATCAAAGATGATGCAAGAGAATCTGTAAAAGAGCAAAAACTGGCTGGAGCCATGCAGCGGAAGATTGTAGATAATGTAAGAATGACACCAGTTGAAGTAAATGCTTTTTTCGACCATATACCAAAAGATAGCTTGCCTTTTTATGAATCTGAACTGGAAATTTGCCAGATTGTTCTATACCCAAAGGCATCAAGGGATATTGAGCAATATGTATATGGCGAAATGATGAATTATAAAAAGCAGATAGAGACAAAAATTACAACATTTGATAAATTGGCAAAACAGGTTTCAGAAGATCCGGGTAGCAAAGACCGGGGTGGTCAGTACCAGATCAACCGTAATGAAAAAACCTGGGACCCTGTTTTTATGTCAACGGCTTTCCGACTGAAAGAAGGCGAGATATCAGTACCTGTTAAATCAAAATTTGGCTATCATATAATACAAATGGTACAGCGAAGTGGTGATGATGCAATTGTTCGTCATATTCTTCGTATGCCACCGGTAACAGATGATGAATTAAACCAGGCAAAAACAAAACTAGATACTGTAAGATCAAAAGTAATTGCCGGTACAATAGGGTTTAATGAAGCAGCCTTGAAGCATAGTGATGATGAAGCAGCAAAATTTGCTGGTCCTTGTATAACTGACCGGGATGGTTCCACATATGTTACTATTGATCAGTTGGATAAAGAAATGGTTGGCATGTTGAGTAAGATGAAAGTTGGTGATATCTCACAACCTACAATATTTGAAAGTGAGCAGGCTAAAAAGGGTGTAAGGATCGTTTACCTGAAATCAAGGTCTGAGCCACATAGAATGAATATGCAGGACGATTACAGTAAAATATCGCAGTTTGCTTTAGAAGAAAAGAAAAGCAAAACATTGGAGAAGTGGTTGAGTACTAAAATCCCGACTTACTATATAATGGTAGATGATAATATGGTGGAAGAATGTCCGCAGGTAGCAAAGTATGCAACTGATACAAAAGCATTTTGAGTAATTAAAAAACTAGTAAAAAGCCGTTACAATTGTAACGGCTTTTTATTTACACAGACATTTGCTGCCCTTTATTATACTGATATAGCTAATTATTATAATAGTACTTTTATGAATAATAGGATAATTGACATCTGAAAACATTCATGCAGCTTTCACAACAAATATCAATACTGGCAAAGTATTTCAGTGATTCAAATAAATTTTATTATTTAGTATTGGATCAACAAGGGAGCATTAAATATGTCAACCCTCTTTTGTTAAAAAGGTCGGGAATGAAAGAAGAAGATATTGATTTTCGTTCCTTTAGTGATCTCTTTCAGGAAAATGAAGAAACTCAATTTAATAAAGCTTGTGAATATTGTTGGCAATATCAGGATAGTAAGAAGGAAATTGAACTAAATCTTAAGACCAATGACGGCCTTATTTTTCATTCTAAATGGGAATTTTCTGTATGCAATGATGAAAATGGTATTCCTAATTATCTACAAGGCATCGGACATGAAGTTGAATTATTGAAGAGTGGAATAGAAAAAGAACTACTGGAAAGTGAACTATTCTTTAAAAACCTTATTGCTGAGTCTTTAGATGGAATTGTTTTATCTGATATAAACGGAGTTATAGATTTTGCCTCACCAAGTATTGAAAAAATATTAGGTTATAGCTCAGAGGAAGTCTTAGGAAAAACTCTTTTTGATTTCGCATTTTCAGACGATGTTGAATTGGCTATTCGTACGTTTAGGGCAGAGGTTGAATTCAAGCAGGATCTGAAATTCATTAATATCCGGCTGATAAAAAAAAGTGGTGAATTGCTATGGTGCATTGTGCGGGGTCATAATATGTTGGAAAGCCCGTATATCGGTAAAATGGTTATTTATTTTTCAGATGATACATTAAGAAAAAATGCGGAAGATGCTTTAATTGAAAGTAAAAATAAATTAAAAGAACAAGCTACAATTGTCAATAATGTAACAGATATAATTGTAACAACGGATTTAAGCCGTAAGATTACATCCTGGAATATTGTCATCGAAAAATTAACCGGAATTATTGCGCAGGATGCAATTGGAAAAAGATTCAGGGATGTAATTGAAACAAATTATGCTCCTTATAATCATGATCAGGTGGCGGCCATTGTTATGAAAGATGGAATATGGCGTGGAGAGATATCCTTTGTTCGAAAAAATGGCGAAAAAGTATACTTATTACATACAGTATCCATGTTGTATTCTGAAAATGGGGAAAGTATTGGCATGTTGGGCGTTGGGAAAGATATTACTGAAAGAAAAAAGGCCGAAACCAGGTTACAACAAAGCGAATTGTTTTACAGGAGGTTAAGCTATTATTCTATTGACGGCGTTATAATGTCTGATCATAACGGCACTATAACTTATTGTGGTCCATCTGCTGAAAGGATTTCAGGTTATGATACAACCCGGTTATTAGGACATCATTTTTTTGAATTTGTTCATCCTGAGGATATTCCGGTAGCTATAGATGC
>JBBKWX010000099.1:0-4640 GCA_037969175.1 Bacteroidia bacterium
AAAAAAAGCCGATAACCCTTTTACAGATCATCGGCTATCAGGATAATTTGGGGGAAAATTAATCCTTTTTGATTATTACTTTTTTTGTAATTATTGAATTGCCGTTATTGATTCGGATCAAATATTCTCCAGAATAAAGCAAACGTGTATCAAAATTTGTGATCGTGCTTCCCTGATTGATAACAGCTTCCGATATCAACTTACCACTCATGTCATAAAGAGATGCCTGGATATTTTCTTTCACAATAGAACCTACCTGTATGGATATAAATTCGTTTGCAGGATTAGGAAATACAGAAACAGTAAATGTCTCCGCATTGTTTGCGTTATTGAATGTAGATACAGGACTGTAAACAGTTACAGGCTCTGATATGGTTGTAACTTTTACTGCAGTTTTTACTCCATAGAAAGTAGGACCAACCAAATAAGGATAAGCAGAATTCCAATTTTGATCTACAGTTGCAAAGTATGCATAGATTCCATTTGGATACTCAGGTGTTACACAGAAACGACCGTTGTGTGCATCCAGATAATCAGGAGTAGCAACTGAAGTAGCGTTATACTGATAGTCTTCTCTAAAATATCCAAGCGGGTAAGTAGTACTAACAGCCGGACCGGCAGTTACTGAAGTACCGTTTGAATATGTATTTCTTACTGTAATATTCCGGGTGGTATAGCTTGATTTTATTCTCACAACTCCACCTGTTCCATTGGCATTTAAATAGCCATAGGCTCCGTACATAGGGAAACCATCGTAAGCAAAACCCAATAGGGGGGAGTGTTGTGTGCTGTCTATCACATATAGACCATCAGCAACATAGGTATCACAAATGTTTGAGATCACAACCAGATCAAGATTGAATGCAGAAGGATTTTGATGATGATGATAATTACCCATGGCAGGATGTGCTTTTGCACAATCAAATCCTGCACGTTCTGCAGGAATGGCATCTCTATTCCAAACGCCATCTCCCATGCCACCACTGGGTCCGCCGGCTAATGAGTTAGTAGAGTTTTTCCAGGATACTCCATCACGGTAATCAAATAAAGCAACTCCATTTATAAAGATCCCGATATTCCCTGCATTACTTGCTGTAGGAGTGCCGGTATTCTGAACCGGATTTAATGGCATCTTAAATATTGCATTTTGATTCGTTGCCAACGAAGGATTTCCATCCAGAAAAGGTCCTGTGATATAGGCGGGAATACCGGTTGCAGTAATATAAGCCCAGTTAGTTGAATACTGCACTTTTTGCACATTGGCCAATACTGCATCATTGATAGGGGTTGAGTTCCCATTCACATAATGTCTGCCCATGATACCTGTTGTATTTTGCATCCAAGTCGTGATGGCAGGATTTGTTTGTGCATGTATCAAGTAAAAACTTAATAGAAATACAGAAGTTAGGATTGATTTTTTCAAAATTTTGTTTTTTATTATATGTGTTAGACGATGTGTTAATTTTTTTCCTTCGAGTTACTGAGTAGAATATTTTTTGGATATGAGAATTCAGGATTGAATAAAAATTCTTTATCAGATAAGGTTAATAGAAAGGCCATCAGATCTACCTTTTCATTTGAAGTCAGTTTAACAGGGGATCTTAATTCATAAGCCAAGGTTGCAGTTATATATTTCTCACTTGTATAATGCTCTATCACCTGAGATAGTTTCTTGTATCTGCCATCATGCATATAGGGCATTGAGAATTCTATGTTTCTTAGCGTCGGGATCTTAAATTTATATTGATCTGAAACACTTCCGCTAACTTTCATTCGGCCTGTATCATTCAAGGTAGTATCTACACTCAATCCATTGTTTGCAAATTCTCCGGTGGTAAATAAAGGTTCGTTATGACAGGATGAGCAATTCAGTTTAAAGAGGTTATAACCATTCTCTTCCTGTGCTGTAAATTTTTCTTCCTTGCGTATTACTTTGTCGTACTTTGAATTTGCACTGATCAAAGTGAGCATGAATTGGGAGATTGCTTTCAGCGTTTTTTCACCCGTTATTTTTTCATCGCCATAAGCAGCTTTGAATAATTCAGGATAGATATTTGAGCTTTGTAATTTGCGAACTACGTTTTCTATGCTTTCATCCATTTCATCGGGATGACTGATAGGAGCAAGGCTCTGCATATCCAGATGATTGATCGCTCCATCCCACATAAAACTTTTGCTCCAGGCAAGGTTCATCAAAGCAGGTGAGTTTCTGGTTCCGATACGGTCGTTTATACCATGACTCAATGCATGATCGACATGTGTAAAGGCATTGTATTGAGAATGGCAACTTGCACAGGAAATACTATTATCTTTTGAAAGAATAGGATCATAAAACAGTACCCGTCCCAATTCAATCGATTCTTTACTTAATGGATTCTTGTTGAGATCATATACCGGCTTTGGCCAATTTTGCGGAATTTGGATCAAGCTTTTTTGACCTTCCTTGAATGCGATCAGGGAAAGAGACAGGATAAACAGTATGAGCAGGGTTCTTTTCATTGAGGTATGGTATAAAAAGATCTTGCTACTTTTTCTGAGATCAAAACTGCTTTAGCTCCGGGAGACATGATATGATTTGATTCTGACAGATCGATCCGGTCGAGGATAAAAGCCAAATCCAGATTTATCTGTATAATAGATCCGCTTTGTGTTTTTAATTCTATTTCTTGAAGTGCATCATAAGGAAACTGATATCCTCCCAAATGAAATTGGAATTCCTGATTCGGTGTGGATACGCGCGAACTTCTTCCTTCAATTTTGAAATTAATATACCCACTTTGCCATGTCCAGTACATTCCTGTTGTTGGGTCAAGATCTCCGCCCATGGCACCGGATACGCTGGTAAGACTATCTACTCCCAGATTAAAACGAACGGAATGATAGGAATGATCAGTAGAATTTTTGATCGGAATTCTTAAAGAAGCCGGATTTGAAATATCGATCAGATGATATGATTCGGGTTCTCTCAAAATGCTTGCTGATTCAGTACGGAGTTCTATGTTGCTGACATAAAACTTTAGCACATCTATATAAATTTGTTCTTTGGTTTCAGGATGAATGATCAACTGTTCAGCCTTTACTTGTACATCATTATATACAATGTTGAATTGTAAGTTTAGCTCTCCATTATCTTCTTGTGCATGGATATACTGTGAGTTGAACAGCAACAGCAGAATGATTGACAGCCGCATTATTATCTTGGTCTCCTTTTTTCAGGCCCTGAAAATAGTTCTGCTATTTCCAGAGTTAACTTATCGAAATCTGCCTTTTGTTCATCCTTGCAAAGAGCTTTGAGATCCAGAAAATGATTGTAATGTATACGTTCAATATTTTCCTGTGCTTCAGACATTGAAAGGATCAAAGCTGCATTTTCCTCTTGAGGAGAATCAAAGGCCAGGCTACGGTATAATTCATTTTTTATTTGCCGAACCTCATTGTTAGCTTCAGCGATATCAGTCTGATGTTTTTCTATCAATACTTCATATGCTATGATCTGTTGTTCATTGAAATGAAGTTTTTTGATGATTATATTTTTAGGTCCCCCCTCTCTGGGTCCATGGCCTGGTCCGGGACCATGGCCCGGTTTGAACATAAATAACAGGTACAGATTCGCAGCAACAAGAACGATGACAGCAATAGTTAATAATCTGATCTTGTTCATCTGTATAAAGTATTATTGGAAAACAAATTCATTGTTTGAGCTATTTCTGTAGCCGTATCTGTCTTGTTTGATTTGAATACCTGAATATTAAGACTCAGGAGCAGGATAAATGACAGAGCAAATCCCAAAGCAAATTGAGGAGTCAGTTTGTTTTGTCTGCTTACCTGAATCTTATTTAGAATGCGGGTATACAGAAAAGGAGGAGTTTCTGCTTTCTGTACACTATCTAATATGTCCAATGGGTCTTTCATAGTTACGTATGTTGTATTAGACGATAAGGATCTTATTTTCCTTCGTTTTCATTGATTTTTTTTGACAAATTGCTTTTTCCACGTTGCACCAATGACTCTACTGCCTTGGTACTCAGTTGCATAATATCGGCGATCTCGGTATGTGATCTTTGTTCCAGCTTGTTCAGGATCAAAGCAGTTCTTTGGTTTGGCGGTAGCTCGTTGAGCTGATTGAAGATGGATTCAAGTGCTTCTTTTTGCTCCATTAATACACCCGGATGATCAAAGGTTGGGTTTTCATGCTTGACATCATTGCTGTCATCATAGAACAGATTGCTCAGAAAACCAAGTCTCTTCTTCCTCTTTTTCGCTTTGATGTGATCCAGGGATTTATTTATGGTGATCCTATAGATCCATGTAGACAGTGAAGATGCTTCCCGAAATTTATCAATGGAATTGTGGATGATCATAAAAACATCCTGGGTAATTTCCTGGGCATCTTCTATATTCTGAACATATTGTAAAGCCAGATTATAAACCCGGTTATTATGTGCTTTATATATGTCCTCGAATGTTGGCATATTTTATTCAGGTGGAAGTGATGCAATGATCAGGGTATTGGTATCCATGATCTCCCTATAATCATTGCATTCAAATCCATGATTATCCAGGATATTTTTAATGTTTTGTAAATTATACTGTTCATGCATTGTATTGAAAATTATCCAGGACATTTGCCTGAGCAATGA
>JBBKWX010000100.1:0-3732 GCA_037969175.1 Bacteroidia bacterium
GGTAAATAGCAACCTGCAATATGCCCGATATGCACCGGACCGTTGGCATAAATTAGTGCCGCGGTTACTGTATGTCTTGTAGGTTTTTCCAAGATTTAAATCTTTATTGTTTTCTTTGATGTTAATTATTTAGCAAAGATAGGAATTTGCCCATGCCTCAACTCCTCAGACCGCTACCTTTAGTAAAAGGTGATCACATTGCCCTGGTAGCTACTGCCAGAAAAATTTCCCGTGAGGAAATGCTACCTGCTATCAAACTGTTACGCGAATGGGGGCTGGTTCCGGTAGAGTCGGAAAATTTGTATGCAGAAGATCATCAATTCGCCGGATCTGATGAATTACGTTCAAAAGATCTCAATGCTGCAATTCAAAACAAAAATATAAAAGCAATTCTTCTTGCCAGAGGTGGATATGGCAATGTAAGGATCATAGATCAATTGGATACGGATGCATTAGTCACAAATCCAAAATGGATCATAGGATTTAGCGATGCGACCATATTGTTAAACCATATCTCTATTCATCCGGGTATCGAAAGCATTCATGGTGATATGGCCATTACGCTGCCAAAAGGAAACAAAGAGAGTGTCTCAGCATTAAAAGAATTGTTATTCGGCGGAGATGTAGAAATAGAGATCCCTGAACACCCTTTTAATCAAGGCTTAGAGACAGAAGGTATATTGATCGGTGGAAATTTATCTGTATTGTATAGCATGCTTGGCTCAAGATCTTTACCCGATCCAACAGGGAAAATACTTTTTCTTGAAGACCTGGATGAATATCTCTATCATATAGACAGGATGATGATCGGTCTGAAAAGAGCCGGATTTTTAAATGGCTTGTCAGCTATACTTGTTGGCGGGTTAACAGATATGAAGGATAATTCTGTTCCTTTTGGATCAAATGCAGAACAGATAATAAGAAATCATGCTATGGGTTTAGTTGGAACCCAGCTATTTGGATTGCCTGCAGGACATATCCAAAACAATTTCCCCTTGGTGATCGGAAGAAATTACCAGATAAAGAAGATAGCTTCAGTCTATAAATTGAGTCCTAAAAAGGACTAAAAGGCAGTTTTTGAAACCTGAGATCTTTCAAAGATCGATCTCCTGTCTTTCAATTTAGCAGGGATCTCCTGAGCTTTTGAAGAATCAATTGCATACCCTCCGGTCTTGTAGTAATTCATAAGTTCGTCCGTTGACTCACCGTATGAAGCCGCAAGCTTCTCAAATTTTGAAAAAGAGTTGCTCAGTTTGTTCATTAGATCCTGATGTTCTTTGCTTAATGACATATCGATTTGTATAAAGAAAAATTAACTATGTTAAAAATAAGCAAGTAAGCAGCCTATATCAATACTTGCATGGTACTTTTTTGGTAAGTTACCAACATACGAGGGTGAACGTCTCAAATCTATCTTGAATTCAAATTATATTTGATTACCAGTTATTTAGTAAATGAAGCAGCGAATCTTATTAACATTTGAAAAATCCTTAAATAAGTCCCAGCATATATAGGGCTTTCTTTTCAAAGCCTTGCAGCATAATTCTCAAAGCTTTTTATTTGCTCTATGGCAATACATAATGACATAGGAAAGGAAGGAGAAAACATGGCAGTAGCTCATTTGGTAAAACAGGGGTATAAGATCGAAGAAAGAAATTGGACCCGGGGCAAACTGGAAATTGATATTATAGCAAGAAAAGGAGAGACATTAGCTATTGTTGAAGTAAAAACCAGAACAGGAATCTTTGCAGGTCAGCCTTATATGGCAGTTAACAAGACCAAACAACGACATCTTGTGCTTGCAGCCGATCGCTATATAAAAGAAAAAGATCTTGATGTCAATGCTCGATTTGATATTATATCTATTGTTTTAGAACCCGGAAAAAATCCCTTATTGAATCATATAGAAGAAGCTTATCACTCCCCCCTGCGATAATTGGCTATCTTTGCAGAAATAATTAGTCATGAAACGTCCATCTTCCGGCGGAAGAAAAAGTTCCCGCAATACCGATAAACCTTCCAAATCAACAAAAAAAACCGGTGCTGGTCTTAGAGAAGGTAAAAGCAGAATAACGAAATCAGATTCTGCAAAACCTGCACGTTCAGGTCCGGGGAAGTATGGTAATGACAGCGAAAAAAGATTTTCAAAGGATTCATCTGAAGGATATAAGAAGGAGACTTCTAAAAGATCTTACAAGGGTTCATCTGAAGGATTTTCTAAAGATGATTCTGCATCGGATAGCAGAAAAGGCACAGATAAATTCAAAACCAGCAGACCTGAACGCTCTACAAGAAGCAAATCAGACAGAGTTGATTCAAAAGGTACAGATAAATTCAAAACCGACAGAAACGAACGTCCAACCAGAAGTAAGACTGACAGATCCGATTCAAAAGGCACAGACAGATACAAATCAGACAGACCTGAACGTTCAACAAGAAGCAAGTCAGACAGAGCTGATTCAAAAGGTACAGATAGATACAAATCAGACAGACCTGAACGTCCAACAAGGAGCAAATCAGAAGGATCAGATTCAAAAGATATCACCGAACGATTCAATAAAGATTCATACAGACCCAGAGGAACAACAGAACGTTTTTCAAAAGAAGGTCCGGTGCGAGGATCAAAGCCTTCTACAGGCAGATATTCTAAAGATGCTCCTTCCCGCGATTCAAAAAGCAGAGATTCTAAAGATTCGGATAAAAAATATGCTGATTCGGGTGAACGCAAATTTCAGGGCGACAGACCGGCTTATGGGAAAGGTAAACCCTATGTAAAAAGATCCGGTTCAAAAGCACCTGCTCCCTCTGATCCTTCAAAAGGAGTCAGACTTAACAGATATGTGGCCAACAGCGGAGTATGTAGCAGAAGAGAAGCAGATGAGCTAATCCTGGCAGGTATTGTCAGTGTAAATGATCAGGTAGTTCTTGAGTTGGGAACCCGGGTAATGCACGACGATGTAGTACGTTATAATGGATCAGTGATTCGGAATGAAAAACCGGTTTACATCCTGCTGAATAAACCTAAAGATTATATCACAACGACTGACGATCCAAAAGAAAGAAAGACTGTGATGCAGCTCATTGCAAAATCGACCAAGGCAAGAGTGTACCCGGTAGGTCGACTTGACCGGACTACCACCGGATTGTTGTTATTGACCAATGATGGCGACCTCACAACCCGCCTTACCCATCCAAGCTTTCAAACACCAAAGATCTATGCAGTTGAGTTGGATAAGCCCCTAAAAACAGCTGACCTTCAAAAAATTGATGACGGATTTGAACTTGAGGATGGTTTCATCAAGCCTGATGAAATAAAGTACAATGTTGACGATAAAAAACATGTCGGAATTGAAATTCATTCGGGCAAAAACCGCATCGTTAGAAGAATATTTTCTCATTTGGGCTATACGGTTGTAAAGCTTGACAGAGTCATGTTTGCAGGGCTTACCAAAAAAGATCTTCCACGCGGTAAATTCAGAAATCTTACAGATATCGAATTGAGTATGCTAAAGATGATGACAGGCAAGAAAAAAGTAAGGAATTATTGAGATACTTTTTTATTAGCATAAGCCCCGGTCAGTTTTTGGCTGGGGTTTCTTTTTTTTTAACCACAGAGCTCTCAGAGGATGCACAGAGTACTCAGAGTTTTTCCATCATATATGCGGTTGTTATCAGATAATTGGATACTTAGATTTGAATTCTAAACTCCTTTTTTTATGATAAACGATAACG
>JBBKWX010000101.1:0-26205 GCA_037969175.1 Bacteroidia bacterium
CGTAATGATGGACGTGTATGGGTTCCTTTAGCACAAAGGGACAAACGCAGACCTGAAGATATTCCGGATACAGAAAGAGATTATTATTTGGAGCGTCGTTATCCGGCTTTTGGAAACCTGGTACCACGTGATGTAGCATCGAGAGCTGCCAAGCAGGCTTGTGATGAGGGTAGAGGAGTGGGTCCAAGCGGATTGGCTGTATATCTTGATTTCAGAGATGCGATTATTAGATTAGGTAGAAATGTGATCAGCGAACGTTATGGTAACCTGTTCGAGATGTATGAAAAGATCACCGGTGATGATCCCTATAAAACTCCTATGCGAATCTATCCGGCGGTTCACTATACCATGGGTGGCCTTTGGGTCGATTATAATCTGATGACCTCACTACCGGGCTTATATGCTACGGGTGAGTGTAACTTCTCCGACCACGGTGCAAACCGTTTGGGAGCAAGTGCTTTGATGCAGGGATTGGCAGATGGATATTTTGTACTTCCTTATACGATTGGAGAATACCTCAGCGATGAGATCAGTACGAATCCTATCTCTACAGATCACGAGGCTTTTGTTGCTGCAGAAAAAGAAGTAGCAGAGCGAATAGTAAAACTGGTTTCCATAAAAGGGAATCGCACGGTTGATGACTTCCATAAAGAATTGGGAAAGATCATGTGGGACTACTGTGGCATGGCTCGTAACGAAGCAGGTTTGATAAAAGCCAAGGGCATGATCCAAAAGCTGAGAGAAGAGTTCTGGCAGGATGTGCGTGTGCCGGGTGGAGCAGACGAATTCAATCCTGAATTAGAGAAAGCCGGTCGTGTGGCCGATTTCCTTGAACTTGGTGAATTAATGGTGGATGATGCACTGAACCGTAAAGAAAGTTGCGGTGGTCATTTCCGTGAAGAGAGTCAGACCGAAGAAGGTGAGGCTATGCGTGATGATGATAGCTTTGCTTATGTTGCTGCTTGGGAATTTAGCGGCGATCCAACAAAGGCAATTCTGAACAAAGAGGAATTGAAATACGAAGTAATTAAATTAACTCAACGCAGCTACAAGTAATGAGCGAGAACATAAATCTGAACTTGAAAGTTTGGAGGCAAAAGAATGCTTCCGACAAAGGGAAATTCGAAACCTATAAGCTCGAAAATGTAAGTACACATATGTCATTTCTTGAGATGATAGATGTGTTGAACGAGAAGCTTGTTCGTGCCGGAGATGATCCGGTTGCATTTGATCACGATTGCCGCGAGGGAATCTGTGGAGCTTGCAGTATGTATATCAACGGGCGTGCGCATGGGCCAAACAAAGGCACTACAGCTTGTCAGTTGCATATGCGTTTCTTCGAAGACGGAGAGACTATTACGATAGAACCATGGAGGGCCAAGGCTTTTCCTGTGATCCGGGATCTGGTAGTAGACCGTTCAGCATTTGATCGCATCATACAAGCAGGCGGATTTGTTTCGGTGAATACCGGAAATGCAGTTGATGGAAATGCGATTCCGATCAAGAAAGAAGATTCAGACCATGCGTTTGATGCAGCAGCTTGTATTGGTTGCGGAGCCTGTGTTGCAGCATGTAAGAATGCTTCGGCTATGTTATTCGTTTCTGCAAAAGTTTCCCAATTGGCATTGTTACCACAGGGTCATCCTGAGCGTGAAATGAGGGTATTGAGCATGGTAGCTCAGATGGATGCTGAAGGCTTTGGTAACTGTACAAATACAGAAGCCTGCGAAGCAGAATGTCCTAAAGAAATTTCAATAGAAAATATCGCAAGATTAAACAGAGAATTTATTGCAGCAAAAGCAGCCAAAGGTTGATCAAAGCTGTAATAATTTGAGGCATCAACATTAGGTTTTAAAAAAAGTTGCCATGAAAAAATTATTTATTCTATTTGTATTTGCATGTTTTGCACTACAGATAAATGCACAGCCCTATAAGACCGGTCTTGGTCTGCGCGGAGGATGGGCAAGCGGGATCACTGTAAAACATTTTACAAATTCCAATACAGCACTTGAAGGAATTTTGAGTACCCGTTTTCGCGGACTGTTATTTACCGGACTGTATGAAAAGCAGTTGGATTTTGGTGAAGTAAAAGGTTTGGATTGGTTCTATGGAGTTGGTGGCCACGTTGGCTTCTATCAAAATCGCTATTATGTATACAAGTACAAAAGAGGATTATTAGTGAATGAATATCCTAATAATTTTGTGAATATTGGAATTGATGGAATTATCGGTTTGGAATATACTTTTGAAGAAATTCCGGTAAGTTTATCTGCAGATGTGAAACCCTTTTTTGACATCGTTTATCCCGGACCAAGTTGGTGGGCAGGAGCTTTATCCATCCGTTTCCTGATCAGATAATTCTATAAAGTTTCATGGATACAGTTAGAGAATCGCTCTTACTTCTGATCACCACACCGATCTATATTTTCCTTATCGGACTGGAGATTTTACTCAGTTATATTCATGGAAAACATTATTATTCTGTAAAGGGAACACTCACGAATGTATATCTGAGCACTTTAAATTTCTCTCTGGATATTTTCCTGCGTGTCTTTAGTTTGTTTGTATTAGAATACTTTTTTCAATTCCACAGCTTCGATATTTCTCATGCAATTTTATACTGGATCGCATTATTGATCGCTCAGGATTTTATGTTTTATGTCCTGCATTATATCGATCATTATGTAAGATTTTTCTGGGCAGTTCATGTTACGCATCATTCATCCGAAGAATTTAACTTAACCGTTGGTTTTCGTTCATCCGTTTTTCAGCCGGTATATCGGTTCTTGTATTTCATTCCCTTGGCTCTGGCGGGTTTCAAGCCGGTGGATATTCTGTTTATGTATGCAGCCACTCAAATTTATGGCATCATCATCCATACCAAATCAGTAGGGAAATTAGGTCCGATTGAATGGATCTTTGCAACCCCATCTCATCATCGAGTTCATCATGCATCGAATACCAAATACCTGGATAAAAACATGGGAATGGTTTTTATTTTTTGGGATAGATTATTCGGAACTTTTGAAGAAGAAAAAGAATAAGTAAAATACGGTCTTACTGAAAATATCAATACGCACCATCCATTGAAAGTTGTATTTCATGAATGGCAAAGCATCCTTCAGGATCTAAGAAAACCCATAGGCTGGAAAGCGAGTTTCATGTATCTTTTTGGTCCTCCGGGATGGAGCCATGATGGAAGCAGGAAGACGAGCAGGGAGCTGAGACGTGAGTTGAAGGAGAAGGAGTAGTTTTTTTTGAAACCGCAAAGGCGGTAAGATAAAACCGCAAAGCCGCAAAGAGCTCTTTGCACCTTTGCGAAAAACTCCTGCGACTTTGCGGTTTCAAAAATTTAGCTCCCTGACTCCAGCAACCTGAACAACTCATCCAGCTTAGGAGAAAGAATGATCTCGGTGCGGCGATTGCGGCTCTTACCTTCAACTGAATCGTTCGGTGCTACCGGAGAAAACTCGCCCTTACCGCTTGGCGTTATGCGTTTCACATCCACACCTGATGCAAGCAGAATGCGGGTTACAGACGTTCCTCTCAACACACTCAGATCCCAGTTATCATCAAAACGTGCAGTCTTGATAGGCACATTATCCGTATGCCCCTCGATCTGAACATCGATCTCTGAATTCTTGGCAAGTACTTCGCCCAGCTTTTTCAATGCATCCTGTCCGGCAGGATCTACGATCGTTGATCCCGATTTGAAAAGTAATTTATCGGAAAGAGAAACATAAACTTTGCCATCGCGCATCTCTACGCTCAACTGGTCTTTAGGGAAGCCAACCAATGCATCAGCAACCTTATTGCGAAGAGCAGTTACCAAACTGTCCTTACGAGCTATTGCAGCCTGCAGATCACGTACAGTTTTTTCTCTGTCGGACAGCATACCTTCTTTCTTGTTGAGCTCCGCTTCTTTCGTTTTCAGATTATCATTCAACTTTTGCAATTCGGATGAAGTAGTGGCTTCGAGTTCTCTTTTCTGTCTTTCAAGAATTCGGTAGCGTTTGCCATACTCAGTAGAATCTACTGCAAGTTGATTCACCTGCATCATCAATTCCGACTTGCGTAATTCACAAGCAGCGTTCCGGGCTTCTGCGTCTTTCCATTTCTTGGTAGGTACACATGAACTGAATGCTGCTAATAACACTATACTAAATGCTAGGAATTTTACGTTTGATTTCATGATCTTATTTTTTTACAAATTTAATAGGAAAGTTCATAGCAACAAACCCATGAATTACGTAGGTTTTGATATATTTGTGTATTAGACGCCACATGAGAATACTTTTACTACTTTTCTTTACATCCTGCTTCGGGCAAGACCTTATTGCACAAAATACGGCTTATTGTCTGGATACACTACGCCAGCCTAATGAGTATTATCAATGTTATGATCAGTACAGTCCTAAATGCGGATGTGACGGGATCACTTACAGGAATGAATGTGCAGCATATAATAAAGGAGCCATAAACTCTTTCCAGGATGGATCTTGCGGATTATTTGATATCGATATTGTACCTAATCCCGTCACTGATCTTTTGTACATGTCTTTTTATACCCGTATCAGATCCAGCGTTACCATATTTATCTATGATGCCTTTGGGGGAACCATGTTCAGACAATCTTATATCGGGAAAGAAGGAGATATTCTAAGGCAAGAAATAAATGTGAATGGATATTACCACGGAGTTTATCTGGTGGTAGCTGTAGCAAATGGTGAATTATTTACCAAGAAATTTGTGAAATCGGTTAACCCCTGATGAGGCTGCTGGCGTAACGGCTCATGTAAATATTACGAATGATATCCGGAAAAAATTCCTGAAACTCCGCATTAAAATCATCATAAAATTCTTCAAGATCTTTCACGGATTCAGCCATGTTGTTTTCGTACTTCGATCTTTTGGATAAACCCTGTAAGGTCTTTTCTATCCCTTCCAGACTGGAATAGGCAACCAGCCAGTTGTCCTGTATCATGTAAGGCAGAAAATGTTTTACCCGTTCAGGCAGCATCCCGAAATTCCGGTTCATCAGGTAATAGGTACGATCTGCGAATTCTTCAAGTGGAGTAGTGCAAAAGGATTTCCAGTTCTTAGCTAAACAGTAATCATAAAAAATATCAACGATCACCGGCGAATACTTATGATATTTTGGTCGCAGTCTGATCTTGCTTTTCATCACTGTCGGATGTGCATCCGTAAATGAATCGATCTCACGATGCAGGATAATGCCTTTGACTACTTCACTGGGATAGCTGTGTAATGCAGCACCTTTCACGTGATCACCGATAAAATTACCAATCATCACTTCGTCTTGTTCTCCCGAAAGATATAAATGCGCTAAAAAATTCATAAATAACTATTGTTACGAAGATACAGTTTTTCTTTGTTTAAGCTTTATTTAGGATATTGCAGACCCGGAATTTTACATACACATGAGACAAATAGCCTTTTTATTTTTTTTTCTTTCACTGATAGGGCTTTCAGCCTGTAAATCCAAAAATGAAATGAACGAAACGCCAGATATTTATCCGCATTCCTATTCAGAAAAATCTCCTTTGAAGGTAAAACACCTCAATCTCGATTTGATTGTGGAGTTTGATAAAAAAAGATTGTTGGGCGCTGCTTCCTGGACCATAGACAGATCAGGTTCTGATGCTAGTGTAGTTATATTCGATGCACATGGATTGGATATTCGGGCTGTAAAAGTTTTTCCTTCGGGCAAGGACGCCGATTACTCATTGGAGAATGATCATCCCATATTCGGGTCTGCTTTGGAAGTTCCCCTTGGCCCCGATGATAGCATCGTTTATATAGAATATATCACCTCACCGGATGCAGCAGGTACTCAATGGTTAGAGCCATCACAGACAGCCGGGAAAAAGCTGCCTTTCTTGTTTACACAAAGTCAGGCTATCCTTGGGCGGACCTGGATCCCGTGTCAGGATCAGCCGGGAGTGCGCTTTACGTATAATGCACATGTGCGTGTACCCAAGGGCATGATCGCATTGATGAGCGCATCGAATCCACAAAAGATCAATGAAAGCGGTGATTATGATTTCGTGATGGATCAGCCTGTTCCGTCTTATCTGATGGCATTAGCTGTTGGCGAGCTTGAGTTTCGTGCATACAACGATCGTTGTGGCGTGTATGCTGAACCCAGTATGATAAAGAAGAGTGAGTGGGAATTTGCAGACACACCCAAGATGCTTGAAGTGGCAGAAACGATGTATGGACCTTATCGATGGGAGAGATATGATCTGCTGGTTCTGCCTCCGAGTTTTCCTTTTGGTGGTATGGAAAATCCAAGACTGACATTTGTTACTCCAACAGTGATAGCGGGTGACCGTTCTCTAACTTCTCTGGTAGCACATGAACTTGCACATTCCTGGTCGGGCAACCTGGTGACGAATTCTACCTGGGATGATTTCTGGTTGAATGAAGGATTCACAGTGTATTTCGAGCGACGGATCATAGAAGAGGTATATGGAAAATCATTTGCTGAAATGCAGGCCTTGCTTGGCTTTCAGGATCTGGAAAAGACTGTGGCGGAACTTGGAGCTTCGAGTCCAGCTACGCATCTTAAATTGCAATTGGCAGGAAAAGATCCGGATGATGGCATGAATGATATAGCTTATGAGAAAGGCTATTTCTTGTTGCGTTTGATTGAAGAAACAATAGGTCGTGAAAATTTTGATAATTTCCTGAAAACTTATTTTGAATCAAATGCTTTTCAAACTATAAATACAACTGATTTTTTGATCTATCTAAACAAAGAATTACTTGATAAATATCCCGGATCAGCAGAGAAGATCAATGTGAATGCCTGGGTTTACGCTCCCGGTATTCCATCGAATTGCCCCAAAGTAATCACGGAACGTTTTGAAAAAGTAGATGCCGAAGCCGTAAAATGGACTGAAGGAATTGCTGCAGATAAATTACAAGTTACCGAATGGTCGAGCAATGAATGGTTGCGTTTTATCCGTCAACTTCCCGATTCCATGGATGTGAAAAAAATGACTGAGTTGGATAAGCAATTTAAATTTACGAATAGTGGAAATTCAGAAGTGCTTGCTGCCTGGTTTGAAAAGACGATCCGAAGTAAATACGCACATGCAGATGCAGCACTTGAAAATTTCCTGATGAATATTGGCAGAAGAAAATTCCTAAAACCGATCTATAAAGAATTAGCCAGAACTCCCGATGGTAAGGCGAAAGCAAAGATGATCTATGAAAAGGCCCGTGTAAATTATCACAGTGTCAGTACGAATACCATTGATGAGATCTTGGGTTTGAAATAGATCAGATAAATTTTTCTTTGAGTGCTTTTTCAACCGCTGCAGCACGTGAATGTACTTCAAGTTTGGAATAAATATTTTTGATATGTGAACGAACAGTTTCCTTATCAATGAATAAAATATCTGCAATGGTCTTATAGCTTTGTCCTTTTGACAATTGTTCCAGCACTTCTGTTTCTCTTGCGGTAAGGGGGGTGTTCGTATTGATCTTGAATGATCCTACAACCATTCTTGCAATATGTGTACTCATGGGCGCTCCGCCTGTCCTTGCCTCACGTATAGATTCCAGGATCCTGTCGGGGGGTGTGTTCTTTGTCAAGTAACCACAAGCCCCGGCACAAAGAGCTTTAAACACAAGTTCATTATTTTCATGCACCGTGAATACGATGATATCCAATGCAGGAATTTTCTTTTTCACTTTTGCAATTCCTTCCGTTCCCCACATTCCCGGAAGTTCAATATCCATAAGCATTACATCAGGAACATTTTTTTCAATTTCCTTGAGCATGCTTTCACAATCACCAAAAGTGGAACTCACAAAAAATCCGGGCGTATCGGTGATCAGATTGGCCAAACTATCGCGTATGAGTTTATCATCTTCTACCAAACTTACATTAATGATCTCGGTTTTTCTTTCCATAAGTTATCAGACAGTTTGTTTCAATTTTGCTGTAAAGATGATGCAGGTTCCACTGTCTCCTTCTGTCACCAAATTTAATTCGGCACCTAATTTTTTAGCACGGTTACTCATGTTTACCAGTCCATTTCCTTTGCTGCTCAACAAGGGATCAAACCCTTTACCATCATCAGTTATAGAGATCTCAAGCTGATCAGAATTTAATTGAAATTGAAGGATAACATTTTTGCAATCCGCATGTTTCAATGCATTGTGCATCGCTTCTTTAAAGATGAGTGCAATATGTCTTCTCCAATCCATGGAAAGTGTAACCAATTTAAATTCTTCTTGAATACCTACAAATTGAAAATCAATCGAGCTTCTGTCAAACAGATCATCACCAAAATCTTTCAGCCGAATCGCTAATAAATATAAGGAATCATTTTTTGGATCAAGCGACCAGATAAAATCTTTGGTACCGTGATATAAACTGTTGGAGTTTTCGGAAATTGTATTGATGATATCTGTCAACTCAGCATTCTCTCCATGACCATTGAGTTTGCGCTTTACCAATTCGCTTAGCATGGTGATCCGGGTAAGACGATGTCCCATCTCATCATGAAAATCATTGGCAGTTTTCTCACGAACTTTTTCTTTTTCAACCGCCTTTAGTTTTTCAAGCTCCATGATCCGTTCTACTTTGGCTTTTACGCGCATGGTATAGATCAGATATACTATTCCTGTCACGAATAAGATCGATAATATCAGGAACCAGGTTGTTTTCCAAAAGGGTGGAGAGATCACTACTTTTACTCTTAGTTGCTCTGTACCCCATATTCCATCAGGATTGGTGGCTTTTACAGTGAAAAAATATTCACCCGGATCTAGATTAGTATAAGTTGCAAATCTCCTGTTTCCGCTGTATATCCAGTCGGCATCAACACCTTCAAGTTTATAAGCATACCGGATATTTGCAGTACTTATAAAATCGAGAGCAGCAAATTCGAAAGAGATAAAATTATCGTTGTACTTCAAATTAATTTCTTTCAGATCAGACAATGGTTTTCCAAACTGAACAGCTTCATCATATTTCTTGAAACCCGTAAGGAGCACAGGGCCTACTTGCTTATTGTCTTTTATATGTGTTGGATAAAATGCATTGAATCCATTCAATCCGCCAAACAACATTTCTCCATCAGTAGTTTTAAAATAAGCATTGCCATTAAATTCATCACCCTGCAATCCATCTGCTTCAGTATAGGTTCTAATCTCATTTGTGGCAACATTAAAACGTGTTAAACCTGCATTGGAACTCATCCAGATCAAGCCACTCTCATCTTCGAGCAAACCATAGATGTAATTATTGGGCAATCCTTCTTTCTCTGTGTAATGCGTAAACTTACCTGTCTTCTCATCAAGCAAACTCAGACCCTGATTTGTTCCAACCCAAACTCTGGATTTTTTATCGCGAAGCACAGAAAATATCATATCACTTCTCAAACTGTTCAAATCAGATGGATCATGCACGTATGTTTTAAACGTATTTTTTGCCGGATCAAATTTTACTAATCCTGTGAACGTACCCAACCATAAAAAACCCAGATCGTCACCATAGATCTCAGCAATATAATCCTCCTCAACTTCTTTATTTGAACTGAATTTTTTCCAAACGGCTACCACTTTTTCGGTCTTAGGATCAAGTTTGTTCAATCCATTACCTGTTCCCAGCCATATGTATCCATCCTTGTCTTCATACATAGAAGCAATATGGTTTGATGTGATTGAAGTTGGATCATCCTTCTTAAAAAATAGTTGTTTGATCTTGCCTGTTTTAGTATTGATTCTGTTTAAACCATAATTTGTTCCTATCCAAACATCACCATCCTGAGAGATCAAAATGTCTTTTACACTATTATGTGAAATACCATTTTTACCTATCGTGTAGTTTTTCCAGATATTATTTTTCCTATCAAAAGAATAAGCTCCATTGCCAAAACTTCCACACCATATTACACCATCTTTGCCCGCACGCAGAGCAAATATATTCAGCTTATTTCTTGATCCGTCTTGAAGATTGGCACTGCTAATATGAATGAATTTATTTCTGGATACTGAATAGCTGAAAACTCCGGCATCGTTTGTTCCTATCCATCTATTTCCAAAATTATCTGTGTAAATTATACTCAGTGATTTTGAATTCATCGACCATGCATTATCATTTTGAGGCTTATATTGAACCCATTTTTCTGAAAGAGTATCCAGGGTATACAAACCATCCAAAAGTGTTGCAACCCAGATACTACCGGATTCATCAAAATCAAATGATGTGAAGATATTTCGATTGCCTTCGTTTTTTTCTGCATCAGCAATAAGATATTTTTTTAATGACCTGTCACGTATATTAAAACGGATCATTCCATATCCATACGTTGAGAGCCAAAGCTCATCCGCTTTCCCCAATTTAATTGAAGTAACATGCACTTTATATTTTTCTTTGCCTAATGGAATTGTCTCTGTGGATTCATCTCTGACATCAAAACGGATGAGGTCATTTGGAGCAGCAAGCCATAATATTCCTTTAGGATACTCAAACACACAACTCACTTGGATGTCAGTCATAAATTCATTCTTCGTCACAGGTTTGATACGATCAGTTTCTGTATCAAAATACATTAGTCCGGAACCGGTTGCAAGCCATAATTTTCCTGATTGATCAATGAATAGTTTTTTGACGATGTTTGGTCCTTCCTTGATCTTTTCTTTGCCTTTAGGATAATATCGGCTAAACTTTGATGTATTTCTATTGAGCCTGTTTAAACCATTTTGAGTGCCTATCCAGATATTCCCTTTTTGATCTTCGGCGAGAGCTGTAATAAAGTTTTCCGAAATTGAAGTGGAATCAAACGGATCATGTTTATAATGGACAAACGTATACCCATCATAGCGATTAAGTCCATCTTGAGTACTGAACCAGATATAACCTCTGCTATCATGAAGAATAGAGTTCACCGAGCTTTGACTAAGCCCTTCTCTAATGCTGAGTTGATCGAAGCGTTGTTCGTTTAATGAAATTTGTGCCGGGACTTGTATTGCCAGCATTAAGAATAATGTGAAAATGGAAAGAATGCGCATGGGATTAATTGCGGATTCGTACAGGTAGAATCTGTTGATCATAATGAATAAAAAAACCGTGTACCATCAATAAAGATAGTAATTTTTTGAATTAGTTGGTGTCAATGCTTCAAAAAAGACCAGAAAGTTCTGTTTTTAAGGTATTCTATGTCATGCTGATGTTTGAATGCTTCTTTTTCAAAGATGATCTCCCGATAGGCATTTTCATGATCCATGCCCTTGATCCGATTAACGAAATAATTAAAAAAGTAGGCTATGTAAAAAGGGATGATCAACATTTCGATTTGCTGTCTCAAATGGATACGTTCATGATTAACGAGGATCTCATCCGTTTTATATTCTTTTTTCTTTAGTAGAATAAACGGATACACTGCCATTCCTGAAGTAGGAATAATTTTTAAAATCCTGATTTGAAATAAACGTAAAGGCATACAATAAAATAAGAAATATTTTAATTTCGATGACTAAGTTAAAAATTGCAACCTGACATTTGTCATATGATATGAATTAATTCATGACGAAATTGCGAACAAATTGAAAATAATGGAAACTAAATATGTGAATGCCCCGGCTGCGGTAAAGAAAATTAAAAGTGGGGATAGGGTTTTTCTTCATGGAAGTGCTGCTACACCTATCCATTTGATAAAAGCGCTGATGGAAAGAAGGAAGGAATTGAAGCAGGTGGAGCTTGTAAGTATAAGCACATTTGGTGATAAACTTTTTGACTATCCGGATCTGGAAGATAGTTTCTTTTTCAATTGTTTATTTGTTTCTGAGAATATGAGAAAGATCGTAAACACTGCTCATGGCGATTATATACCGGTTTTTTTAAGTGAGATCTCATTGCTTTTTGAAAAGAATTTAATGCCCATTGATGTTGCATTGATACATCTAAGTCCACCCGATAAACATGGATATTGTTCATTGGGTACTTCTGTTGATATTGCCCGTTCGGCAATTAAGAATGCAAAGTATGTCATTGCTCAGGTGAATAAGCAAATGCCCAGAACCCACGGTGATGGCATCGTGCATATCAGTCAGATCGATGAGATCGTAGAGATAGACGAAGCATTACCGGAAGTAAATTATGCGGAAGGAATAAATGATACTGCTAGGCAGATCGGTAAATATTGTGCTGAACTGATTGAGGATAGGTCTTGTTTGCAGATGGGGATAGGGACCGTTCCGGATGCAGTTTTGGCTAGCTTACATAATCATAAAGATCTGGGAATTCATACCGAAATGTTTTCGGATGGAGTGTTGCCATTGTTAGAAAGTGGAGTTATTACCAATAAATATAAAAAGAAACACAGAGGAAAAGTGGTTACCGGATTTGCAATGGGTACTCGTAAACTCTATGATTTTATTGATGATAATCCTGCGGTTGCTTTTCTGGATATTGATTATGTAAATGATACAAAGATTATCCGTGTAAACCCAAAAACTGTAGCTATAAACATGGCGATGGAGATTGATCTTACCGGACAAGTTTGTGCTGATTCAATAGGTACTTATCAATATTCCGGTGTGGGAGGACAAATGGATTTTATGCGTGGAGCCGCTTTGAGTGAAGGAGGCAAGCCTATCATTGCCATGCCTTCAACAACGCGTGATGGAAGAAGTAAAATTGTTCCTTTCCTGAAAGAAGGTGCTGGAGTAGTAACTACACGAGCTCATGTACATTATGTAGTGACGGAGTATGGGGTAGCATATCTTTTTGGTTTGAACCTGAGACAGCGTGCCAATGCGATGATGCAGATAGCGCATCCCGATCATCGGGAGTGGTTGGATAAGGAGATCTTTGCGCGGTTTAAATAAAATAATTACGAGATCCGTGGTGTCAGGAGTTTACTCCTGACACAATTGCGAGATACGTGGTTTCAATTAGAAATGGTAAATTAGAAATGTGAAATTAAATTAGAAATGGTGAATTAGAAATTGGTTCCAAATCCAAGCTTTGAGTGCAAAAAAAAATCCGTTTTAATCCGTGTCATCCGTCAAATCCGTGTTCCATCAAAAGTTATACTCAAACCGACAGTATCAATGTGTCAGGAGTATACTCCTGACACCACAGGAGATGCAACAAACAGCAAAGAACACAGGTATGTTTGCCTCTTTCCAATGAGAATACTATATTTGAGCATAAACCCAATTTTATGCGCCTCTTTTCAAAAGTCACTGCAAAGGTGCTGTTTACCATACAGTTTATTGCAGTAAGTACAAGTTATGCTCAGGATCCTAACGGTATTAGATCCGATGCTGCGAGTATAATTCACAACCTGGAAGCTCTTCATAATTTCGAATCGGTGATGTATGTTGCTGCTCATCCGGATGATGAAAATACCCGTTTGCTTACCTGGTTTTCTCAGGAACGCAAAGCGCGTACTGCCTACTTCAGTTTTACGCGTGGTGACGGTGGACAGAATCTTATCGGCACCGAACAAAGTGAAATGCTGGGTGTGATCCGTACTCAGGAATTGCTTGCAGCAAGACGAATAGATGGAGCAAAACAATTTTTTAGCAGAGCTGTTGATTTTGGATATTCAAAAAATCCGGAAGAGACCATGGCTGTTTGGAATCACGACTCCGTTCTGTATGATCTGGTTTGGGCGATCCGAGAATTTAAACCGGATGTTATCATTTGCCGTTTCCCGAATAATGGTGATGGCGGTCATGGCCATCATACAGCATCTGCATTGCTTGCCGAAGAAGCATTTAAAATTGCTGCAGATCCAAAAATATTTCCGGATCAATTAACTGTAATCAGCGTTTGGCAGCCTAAACGAATCTTTTGGAATGCATGGAGATTGAAAGAAGAAGATGTAGCGGGTGAGAAAAATATGGCAAGAATACGTATCGGAGATTTTAATCCGGTATTGGGAAAAAGTTATACCGAAATAGCAGCCCAAAGCAGAAGTCAGCATCGCAGTCAGGGTTTTGGTTCTACAGGCAGCAGAGGAGAGCAGACAGATTTTTTACGTCTCGTTATGGGAGATGATTTTAAAGAAGATATTTTCGAAGGAGTCGCTACAAATTGGCAAAGATCAAAAGCCAGTCCGGAGATAATTACGTTAGCAACACAGATCCGATCCACGTTTGATGCAAAACATCCGGAGAAATCAATTGAGTCTTTATTAAAATTGAAAAATTTAATGACTTCCGGAAAAATGGATCCGTTTTGGAAAGCGGAGAAATTAAGAATTGTTGATGATCTGATTCTATCCTGTGCAGGAATTTTTGTACAGGCAAATACAAAAGCGGCTAACGTAGTTCCGGGTGATTCCTTAAAGATCTCGGTGAGTGTTATCAGCAGAAATGGGACAACGCCTTCGCTGCTCAACTACGGTTTTTCTATCGGTTCATTGCCTCAAATGAATGAGGAGGCATTGAAGAATAATGTAGAATGGAATAAGGAACTCAGCATAGCTGTTCCGGATAATCAACCTTACAGTAATCCGGTTTGGCTGCAGCAAGAAGCAGGTAAAGGGATCTATCGAACACCGGGACCCTATTGGAATATACGACCAGTTGGTGAACCTGATCTGGAGTTTTTCTGTACACTGAAATTTGGAAATACAAATGTCAGTGTTCGTCGTCCCGTCCTTTGTTATTGGAATGATCCGGTAACCGGAGAAAATTATAAACCCTTTGAAATTCTTCCTGCTTGTAGTATAGAACCGGTTGATGCGGTTGTTGTTTTTCCGGATGCAAATGAAAAGAAAGTTTTAGTGAATGTGCAGGCGTGGAAAGATAAGATCAGTGGAACTTTGAAACCTGTTTTGCCTAAGGGCTGGGTATGTACACCTTCGCAATATGATTTTAATTTTGATAAAGCCGGTGAGAAAAAAGAATTTTCATTTCTTGTGAAACCCTTGAATGGCGTGTCTTCTGCTACAATGACATTCAGTGTTACTGCAGATAATAAAAATTATTCTCAACAAGTTATTCATGTTAAGTATGATCATATTCCTCAGCAGGTTTGGATACATGCTGCAGAGATAGATCTTGTGAGAGCTGATATAAAGCGCTTCAAAAAACGGATAGCATATATTGAAGGTGCAGGAGATGAAGTGCCAAAAGCATTGCGACAGCTGGGTTACGAAGTAACTTTTCTAACGGATGATTCTTTGGCTTCAGCAAATCTTTCTCGTTACGAAACGATCGTTACCGGAATCCGTGCTTACAATACACGTGATGCACTTGCGATCTGGCAAAAGCGTTTGATGGAATATGTAGAGAATGGAGGAACACTTTTGATGCAGTACAACACTGCGCATGCCTTGGTCACCAAAGATCTTGGCCCATACCCAATGAAGTTGGGAAGAGAACGAGTAACTGTGGAGGAGAGTCCGGTGGCGCCACTGGAACCCATTTCAAATCTACTCATTTATCCAAACCTCTTGAACCGTCATGACTATGAAGACTGGAATCAGGAAAGAGGTTTATATTTTGCAGCTGAATGGGATGAAAAATACAATGCAGTTTTTGCAATGAATGATCCGGATGAAAAAGAGTCAAGAGGAAGTTTGATAGAATGTAAATATGGAAAAGGAAGATTCATTTATTCCGGTATAAGTTTTTTCAGACATCTTCCCAATGGCATTCCCGGATCCTACCGGTTATTTGTAAATCTTATCGAAGCAAAATAATTTTTTGAGATGGATAAATTGAAAGAACGTGACCCCGAATTACCTCCTTTTGCATCCTCCTGGAAGACTTTGTATGCAATTGTTTTAGCTGAATTGCTTTTGCTGATCATCTTGTTTTACTATTTAACTGAGAGTCTTTCATGAATTGGATTGATTGGATAGTTCTGGGAAGTGCTTTAGCATTCATTGTGATCTATGGAATGTGGAAGAGTAGAGGAAGCAAGGACATGAACAGCTACCACCTTGCAAGTCAAAGTATGCCCTGGTATGCAGTTGGTTTAAGCATCATGGCTACACAGGCAAGTGCAATCACTTTTCTTTCTGCACCCGGTCAAGCCTTCACGGATGGGATGCGTTTTGTACAATTCTATTTCGGTTTGCCTCTTGCTATGATCGTGTTGAGTGTGACATTCGTTCCTATCTTTCACCGACTGAAGATCTTCACAGCCTACGAATATCTGGAAGGAAGATTTGATCTGAAAACACGAAGTCTGACAGCATTGCTATTTCTTACACAACGTGGATTGGCTGCCGGACTTACCATTTATGCTCCCTCCATTATTTTATCTTCTTTGTTGGGATGGAATATTTATCTGACCAATGTTATTATTGGAGGATTGGTTGTTTTATACACAGTAAGCGGAGGAAGCAAGGCAGTGAGCTATACGCAGCTGGGGCAGATGAGTATCATCTTTGTAGGGATGTTGCTTGCCGGATATATGGTAGTTCATCTTCTGCCGGAAAATATTGGTTTTACGGATGCAGTAAAAGTTGCAGGGAAGATGGGGAAGATGAATATTTTGGATACCTCCTTCGATCTCAACAATAAATATAATATGTGGACAGGTTTGTTGGGAGGATTTTTCCTCGCACTTTCCTATTTCGGAACGGATCAGAGTCAGGTTGGAAGATATCTTGCAGCTAAGTCTGTTGGCCAGAGCAGGCTGGGATTGTTGTTCAATGGAATGGTAAAGATCCCGATGCAGTTTTTTATTCTGCTGATAGGTGCTCTGCTTTTTACGTTTCATTTGTTGATGGCACCACCGATTTTCTTTAATAAAGTAGAAACAGATAAATTGAAACGCAGTGAATATGCAGATCAGTTTAGTACTTTGGAAGAAAGGCATGCTGAACTTTCTGCTTCGCAAAAAGTGAAGACGCTGGATCTGGTCAATGCCATGAAAGTCGAAGATGAGTCGAATGTAAATTCGTTAAGTGCAGAGCTGTTGCAAGGAGAAAAGGTAAGACAGGATATCCGGGAGCAAAGCAGGAAGATGATGAAGGCGAATGATCCGCTCAGTGATACCAATGATACCAATTATATCTTCTTGTCTTTTGTATTGAATTATCTGCCGCATGGATTGATAGGATTGCTGATCGCGGTGATATTTTCCGCAAGCATGTCCAGCACATCTTCTGAATTAAATGCATTATCATCAACAACCGTGGTAGATATTTATAAACGCTCCTTCAAGAAAACAGGGACAGAAGAAAGTTATCTGCGTGCTTCCAAAAACATCACAGTGATTTGGGGAGTATATGCGATCGGAGTAGCTATGTTTGCCAGTCAACTCGGCTCCTTGATCGAAGCTGTGAATGTGTTGGGTTCATTATTTTATGGAACCATACTCGGTATTTTCCTCGCCGGATTTTATTTTAAACGCATCCAGGGTGGAAGGATCTTTTATGCAGCCCTGATCTCAGAAGCTGTTGTTATTTCCTGTTATGCATTTGATGTAATGGCTTTTTTATGGTTGAATGTTTTGGGTTGTTTTTTAACGATAGGGATTGCGTTGCTGCTTGGAAATACAAAAGAAAAATTTTAACGCAAAGAATTGAAGACTGCTATTTAATGGAATTTCAATTTACACTGATCTTATATTTTTAATTGGCATTTAGCAAAGAAGCAAAAAATCAAATTCCGTTCGTTGCTTCTTTGCTTATTAACTTTTTCTTCTTGAATTTACTGAATATGCACTTATGCTTAATTTATAACCTTTGCGTTAAGATAATTATACCACTTAGGTCACGTAGGGCACTGAGTTTCACTAAGGGCCAAGAGATTCGACTTATCACATAAAAAAAATCCGTGGAAATCCGTTTAATCCGTGTCATCCGTGTTCCAATAAGTAGGACTGCACTACATACTCAGCATGCTATATGAACGTAATTTTCAGATAGCTTGTAAAACTTTCTCCCGGTTCATCCGTTTATGAAAACAAACAGCTTTTTCGCCTTCAAAGATTGTTTGCTCCCGATTTCATATCTTTGTAGCCGCCCAACAGCGAAATGATGAAGAAGATCACCCCAGGCCCCCTTTTAAACCAGATAACATTCCCCGCCGACCTTAGGAAACTAAAGGAAGACGAGTTGTTACAGGTATGTAAAGAATTGAGAGATTTCATCATTGAAACGGTCTCGGTGAACGGAGGTCATTTTGGTGCAAGCCTTGGTGTAGTGGAGCTTACAGTTGCAATGCATTATGTTTTTAATACTCCTTATGATCAATTGGTCTGGGATGTTGGACATCAGGCATACGGGCATAAGATCCTTACAGGCCGCAGAAATCAGTTCCATACCAACCGGGTTTATCAAGGTCTTAGCGGATTTCCAAAGAGGACTGAAAGCGAATATGATACATTTGGTGTTGGACATTCATCTACTTCTATATCAGGTGCTTTGGGGATGGCTGTAGCATCAGCCTATAAAAACGAGAAAGACAGACAACATGTCGCCATCATTGGTGATGGAGCCATGACAGCTGGATTGGCTTTTGAAGGGTTAAACCATGCGGGCGTTGAGAATAGCAATCTGTTGGTCATCCTGAATGACAATTGTATGTCTATCGATCCCAATGTAGGCGCACTAAAGGAATATCTAACAGACATCACCACATCTAGAACCTATAACAAGGTAAAGGATGAAGTATGGAAGTTGTTAGGCGGAATCAGCAAATTTGGTCCGGACGCAAGAGCCATCGTGCAGAAAGTTGAGAATGGGATGAAGTCTGCAGTTCTAAGCCAAAGCAATATGTTCGAGTCGCTTAGTTTCCGTTATTTCGGACCCATCGACGGGCATGATGTGAATCATCTGGTAAAGGTGCTTAATGATCTGAAAAAGATCCCCGGTCCTAAGATCCTGCATTGTGTAACCGTGAAGGGAAAAGGATTTGATCTGGCTGAGAAAGATCAAACAAAATGGCATGCTCCCGGATTGTTTGATAAGATCACTGGTGAGATCGTAAAATCGACTGACAATTCTCCCAAGCCTCCAAAATATCAGGATGTATTTGGACATAGCATGGTTGAATTGGCAGAGAAGAATGATAAGATCATGGGTATCACGCCGGCTATGCCATCGGGATGTTCATTGAATATAATGATGAAAGCTATGCCCAACAGAGCTTTCGATGTGGGGATAGCCGAGCAGCATGCGGTAACATTTAGTGCAGGATTAGCTACTCAGGGATTGATCCCTTTTTGTAATATCTATTCTTCTTTCATGCAACGCGCTTATGATCAGGTGGTACATGATGTTGCCTTGCAAAATTTGCATGTTGTGTTTTGTCTGGATCGCGGTGGTATTGCCGGCGCCGATGGACCAACGCATCATGGTGCTTTTGATATCGCCTATTTCAGATGTATTCCCAATATGGTTGTATCTGCACCTATGAATGAGGAGGAGTTGCGAAATCTGATGTATACGGCTGCTGAAAAACATTACGGACCATTCTCTATCCGATACCCGCGTGGTAACGGAGTTATGGTCGATTGGAAAACCCCATTCAAAGAAGTGCCGGTTGGTACCGGAAGAGTAATAAAAGAGGGTGAGAATGTTGCCATATTATCATTGGGGCACCCCGGAAATTTTGCTGTTGAAGCTTGTGAGAAATTGAAGAAAGAAGGTTTCGATCCGGCGCATTATGATATGCGTTATGCAAAGCCTTTGGATGCAAAATTATTGCACAAGATTTTCCGCAAATTTAGCAAGATCATCACGGTAGAAGATGGGTGTTTGCAAGGGGGATTCGGATCAGCAATCATCGAGTTTATGGCTGATAATGGATACAATTCCCGCATCACCCGCCTTGGAATGCCGGATGAATTTATTGAACACGGTGAACAATCTGAATTGTATCGTGAATGTAATTTTGATGCGCAGGCTATCATTGAAGCCGTGCGTCAGATAGTAGATACTCCGGTTGAAGTTTTAGCATGAATTTTAAAAGGACAACCGAAAGACTTGGGAAAGTTTTAGCACTCAAATGTCCGCGTTGTGAACAAGGCAATCTGTTTATCAATCCAAATCCATATAGATTTAAGAATGTGGGTAAGATGCCTGCAAACTGTGCCCATTGCGGCCAGCCTTTCAGCCTTGAACCCGGCTTTTATTTTGGTGCTGCATACGTGAGCTATGGACTTACCGTTGCTTTGTTTGTAGCCGTTGTTGTTGCCACCTATGTGCTTTTTGACCCCGTTAGACCTTTGGTTTATTTGCTCGCAGTGATCGTTGCCATCTTACTTGCATCACCTTACCTTTTTCTTCTTTCAAGATCGATCTGGATTGCATTTTTTGTGAAGAAGCAAGCTTGAGACTTTCTCAGGCTTACTAATCCCCGAAGCCTCGCATACACGTCAAGCTAATAAATTAAATAAAACCACGAATACACGTAGATCACAAGTTTCACTAAAAGATTTTCAGGATAACATCACTTCAAATTCGTGATTTGTATTGCGGGCCTCTCTCCGCCAGCTGGCAGACATCATCATTCAACCCGTTTTTCTATAGAGTCAAACAAATATACACCCATGGAATATACCTTGAATACTTAGTGAAACTAAGTGTACTTGTGTTCTCTTAGTGGTAAAGAAAACATAGAATTTAAGAAAAAGAACTGTAATAATAATCCAGTACAACAAGCCTTAGGCTTCCAAAATTACCCAAAATTGATAATTTAGCTTGACGCAAATACTCGGGAGCAAAACCTGCCGCAGGTAACGCTAAGATCCCAAAAGTAATTCCATCATGTACATCTTTAGCTATCGTTACCGGGTATCCTTCCTAAGGACCATTGGGAGTATCCAAATTAGGTGTTTAATTTTTTTCCTGGTCTTATATGGGAGGTAATTATGAAAGATTTTCACCGAATTGTATAACTTATTGTCAGCAATAAAGAATATCTTTATAACTGTATGACTGATTGTCTGATGTCATCCCAGGGCTGTAGAAGAGTCTATTAAGTTGAATTTTGAGTAAGAAAAAACGAATTCAAAGCTGTAGGTTCGTATCTTATTATCTTGAATAGACTTGCATAATTTACTTTTAGTTAAAGTAAATTAACAAAACGCAAACAGTATTCAAACTAAGGTAAATTCAGTCAAGGGATTGGTATTAAAAAACCAAATTTTATGAATGATGAGAATTATAAAGTACAAGTAAAGAAGGGTGGAAAAGGGCAAATCGCAATTATTGGTGAAAAGACGCTCGGGATAGCGCATTACTTCAGGTCGATGTTTTTGGACGTTGGGAACGTAGTACTTTTCATTACAGAATTGTTCCGCCAAACATTTTCAAGAGATTTTGAATTCAGAGAATTTCTCCATCAATGTTATAAAATTGGATATAAGTCATTGCCCTTAATTTCTGTGACCGGAGCTATAATTGGGATAGTGCTTACAATTCAATCACGTCCGGTGTTGGTGGATTTTGGGGCAGTATCTATGCTTCCCGGCATGGTAGCAGTATCTCTGATCAGAGAAATGGGACCTGTTATAACAGCACTTATTTGTGCAGGGAAAGTGGGATCAGGGATAGGAGCGGAATTAGGATCTATGCGTGTTACAGAACAAATCGACGCTATGGAAGTTTCATCTACAAATCCAATGAGATTTTTAGTGGTCACCCGAGTATGGGCCGCAATACTGATGATACCTTTACTGGTATTATATGCAGATTTGTTAGGTATACTGGGTAGTTGGGCTGGTGCAAATATAAAGGGTGATGTTTCCTTTGTTTTATTTTTTTCACAGGCATTTAGTGTTGTAGAATTTATAGATTTTTTTCCCGCTGTAATAAAGACTTTCTTTTTTGGAGCGGTGATAGGGATCGTTGGCAGTTACAAAGGATTTAATGCAGGGCGGGGTACAGAGAGTGTTGGAGTGGCTGCAAATTCTTCTGTTGTATTAGCTTCCCTGCTGGTGATCCTGGTAGATATGGTAGCAGTTCAAATTACTGATATGATCATTTCATGAAGACGATAATCAAAGATAAGGCATCATCAAACCCGGTGATTAAAATAGAAAATATCCAAAAGTCTTTTGGATCTGATCGGGTATTGGATGATATCAATCTTATGCTTTATCCGGAAGAGAATCTTGTGTTGTTAGGCAGATCCGGTTCGGGTAAATCAGTCTTGATCAAATTAATTGTGGGTTTGCTTGGAGCGGATAGTGGAACCATTCAAGTTTTTGATACGGATGTGACCAATTTGCAACGCAGTAAATTAGATGAGCTTCGACAAAAGATTGGATTTTTGTTTCAAAGTGCCGCATTGTACGATTCCATGTCGGTAAAACAGAATCTGGAATTTCCCCTTCTAAGGATTAGAAAAGAACTTACAAAAAAAGAGATTGATGCAAAGATTGAAGAGGTGCTTGAAAATGTAGGATTGTCGGATGCATTAAATAAGATGCCATCTGAACTTTCAGGAGGAATGCGCAAGAGAATAGGATTGGCTCGCACCATTGTTGTCGATCCACTTATTATGCTGTACGATGAGCCTACAACAGGACTTGACCCGGCAACATCAGATGAAATAAGCACATTAATTATGGATGTCCGGAAAAAGTACAAAACCGCATCAATCATTATTACTCATGACATAGCCTGTGCACGTAAAGTGGGCGACAGACTAGTGATGTTAAAAGATGGAAAAATATATAAAGAAGGAGAGTTAAATGATTTTGAAAATTCAGATGATGAAATCATTAGTTCATTTTTTCAAACCATTTAGAAAGGCAAACCGGAGATCATAAATAAACGTAATTCTTACCATTATGAGTACAGATAAAGAGAGATTTAAAATTAAATTGGGCTTATTCGTTTTGATAGGCACATTGCTATTTGTAGTTGCTATTTTTATTATCGGAAGACAAAAGAATCTTTTCGATCCGGTCTTTGTGCTTTCTACCAAATTTTATAATGTAAGTGGATTGCAGGTTGGGAATAATGTCCGGTTTTCCGGTATAAATGTGGGTACGGTAGATAATATCAAAATTGTCAATGACTCTACCGTTCAGGTTGATATGTTGATCAAGCAAGATGTGCAACGGTTTATTAAATCAGACTCTGAAGTAGCCATTGGATCAGAAGGAATCATTGGTGATCGTATTTTGATTATTTCTCAAGGAGGTGGCAAGTCAGCAATGGTAAAAGGAGGAGGGTATCTGACATCCACCGAACCCATAGAGACCGACGCCATCATAGAGAGTATTGAAGTTACAGCATTAAATGCGGAAAATATCACAAATGATCTGGCCAATATAGTCGCAAATATTAATAGTGGTAAAGGTACCATTGGCAGGCTGATTCAAGATACTACCATTGCAGATAACTTAAGTAGAACCATGCGAAATTTGCGATCAGGAAGCAAAGGATTAGATGAGAATATGGAAGCCGCTAAAGATAATATTCTACTTCGTGGATACTTTAAGCGAAAAGCCAGAGATCAACAGAAAAAAGAAGAGTTGGAAAAGAAAGAGTCAAAATAATTCTCCTAAATAACGCTTGATTCCTAAGTGTTTTTCATTGTTATCTTTAACCCAGGAATCAGGCTTTACAGGGTTAATGCCTATCTTAATTACAATTACCTAATTTTTAATTAATTTACGCATTCCATATTTCCCATTTCAATTTGATTTTCTGTTATGCAAACACTCAGAAATATTTTGTCGATACTAAAAATTAGTGGTGAGGAATTTATGCGTGATAAGGTCTTGAAGGAAAGTGCCGCACTTGCTTTTTTTACTGTGTTTTCTTTACCTGCTGCACTGATCGTTTTTATAAGTATTTCTGGAATTGTATTTGGTGAAGATGCTGTGACAGGTAAATTATTTTATCAGATCAAAGATTTTGTAGGTCCTGTTGTTGCTTTACAGATTCAAGATATTCTAAAAAATGTTCATCTTGATTATGATAATTTCTGGATGGCCGTCTTTGGTGTTGGTGTCTTGCTTTTCAGTGCTACCGGGATCTTCACAGAGATCCAGGATTCTATAAATCATATTTGGGGATTGAAGGTAAGGCCTGAAAAAAGTTGGTTGAAGTTTATAAAGAATCGTGTAGTTTCATTTTCAATGATCATTGTATTGGGATTTATATTGATGGTATCCCTTATCGTAAACGCCGGCATGAATATCTTCATTGACTGGCTTAGTGAATGGCTCCCGGAATTCACAGTGAAATTCTTATTTATGTTTGATCAGGTATTGATATTTGGAGTGATCACTTTTCTTTTTGCTACGATCATCAAAGTTCTCCCTGACGCGCATGTGAGATGGAGCGATGTATTTATGGGATCTGTTGTTAGTGCAGTGCTTTTTCTCGGAGGAAAATTTGCAATTGGTTATTATCTAACAAATAGCGCGAGTATATCTGCTTATGGAGCTGCGAGCTCTGTGATCATACTTTTGTTTTGGGTGTATTATACAGCTATAGTACTTTATTTCGGTGCTGAGTTAACCCAGACCTATGTTCGTTTCACAGGACGACGTATCAAGCCTACCCGCTACGCTTATTGGGTTGAAGAGATAGAGGTAGAAAAAGAGAGTAATATATAACCCGTCTATTATTTAGTGGATTTTAAAGAAGCAATTTCATTTGGTGGAACATATGCAGGGACATTATTGCTGATTGGTTTTATTGTTTGGATATAAGCAAAAATAGACTTTAGATCATCATCTGTCATTTGTCCATAAACTTCCCAAGGCATCGGAGGCATGATGTTTCTTCCTGCATCAAGTCCCATGAACTTACCGGTTCTTAACATTTTCAGGAATAACTCTTCTGTCCACATGCCACTTCCTGTTGCATTGTCAGGTGTAAGATTAGCTGCATATGAGACACCCCATGGACCTACCCATGCTGTAAGACCGCTACTTGCCAGATACCATTTTCCCGGAGTCACTTCTGTTTCATCGATCTCGGGCAAGGCTTCATCCTGAGGATGGCCAGATAGTAATAACTCCTCATTAAATTTCATTGCACCATCTACAAAAACTTTTGGAGTATGGCAGTCGTTACATCCGATTGTTGAAACCAAATATCGACCTCTTTCCACTTTTTCCGCTTGGCTCATTTCTTTTGGAGTTTCCTCAGATTCGGCTTTCTCATGAGTACATCCACCAAATGTAATTAGTGCTATAGAAAATATTGAAGCCGTGTAGAAATAATTCAAAATGTTTTTCATGATTCATGGTTTATTTTTATAAATATAACACAATGTGTATATTATGTCAAGATGTTTAGCATAAAAAAAGTTAGATTAGATGAAAAATTATTATAGCTAAAAGGAAGAATTATTTTTTTAAAACATCAAACAGCAACTCTATTTCTTTTTTTCAAATAATAATGCCAAAGGAAATAACTTGCTAAAGACCGAAGCGGTTTCCATTTTTCTGAACGCAGCAATATTTCATCTTTGGTTCTCACATCTGTTAATTCAAATACTGTGTTTACAATAGCAATATCCCCGACAGGAAAAATGTCCTTTGCTTGCATACAAAACATCAAATAAATATCAGCTGTCCAATTACCAATACCCTTTATGGATATTAGTTTCCCACGAATTTCAATGGGATTAAGATCAGACAATTTTTCAAGATCTAACCTCTTATCTAATATTGCAGACGAGAGTTCCTTTAAATATTTTGCTTTCTGTCTGCTGATCTGGGCTCTCCTGAATTCCTCATCGCTAAGAGCCGTAATATGGGATGGACTAAATTCAGGCAGATATTCGTTCAATTTATTAAAATGAGCTTGTGCTGAAGCAAGACTCACTTGTTGTCCAAGTATGATCTTCGACAAGGATATAAAACCCGGTATATTTTGCCAGTCAGGTGGAACCCCATACAGATCATATATGTGTCTGAAAAGTTTATCTTTTTTTTGCAGGATTAAAATATCTTTCGGATTGACGATACGCATGAGATTCGTTAATTTAATTACCGTTTTTTAATCATTGTTGTCCGGAATAAATTTTAGTTCTTTATTTAAGGCTTTTTTTTAACCACAGGGGCCTCAGAGTTATACTTCCATATTGATCTAGGCTCTTATGATGTGATTCCATTTTCTTGGAAAACCACTGGTATACAGAGAAAAATGAGATCAAACACCAAATAAAGTCCATTGAAAGAAAATTTCACTTCAATCTCTGAGAACTCTGTGTAAATCTCTGAGACCTCTGTGGTAAAAATAGCACAGATTCCACTTGTAGATAAGTACTTAT
>JBBKWX010000102.1:0-7551 GCA_037969175.1 Bacteroidia bacterium
TTCTCGATCTCCGGATCAAAGTCTTCGAATTTTCCTCTTTCGATAGCCATGTCTATTGAACTATCAAATTCTGCTTCACACTTTAGTTTGCTAATCGATTCAATGATGGCGATACTTTCTTTTGAATCAAACTTATGTCCAAGAGCAGCGATCACATCGCCTAAGGCTGTAAAGCCTAGCCCTGTACGACGGCCTTTTTTACCTGATTCATACAAGAGTTTCCAGGTACTAACCTCTACATCTTTTATATAATCCGGCTCTTTATCGCTTTCTACTTTCGCAAGAATTCTATCGATCGCCTCCAGCTCCAGATCCACCAGATCATCCATCAATCGCTGAGCTTCATAGGTTACTTCGTACAGCTTTTCAAAATCAAATTTCGCATCAACACTAAAAGGATTTTCTACAAAGCTGAATAAATTCAACGCTATCAGACGACAGCTATCGCCTCCCTGCATGGCAATCTCCGAACAAGGATTCGTAGATGTGTTTTTAAAACCGGGGTAGATAGAAGAGGTAGAATAGTTATGTTGTTTATCCCAAAAGATCAAGCCCGGCTCAGCGGTATTGTGTGCACATTTAATGATGGTATCCCAAAGATCACGCGCCTGAATGGTTTTTGTGTATTTTGGATTCGGCGCATCAATCGGCCAGCGTTGAGTAAAAGGTTTGTCTTCTCTTACGGCTTCCATGAACTCGTCGCTCAACCTTACAGAAATGTTAGCTCCGGTAACTTTACTCAGATCTTGTTTGCTTGTAATGAATGTTTCAGAATCGGGATGCGCTATATCGATGGTGATCATCAACGCTCCGCGTCTTCCGTTCTGTGCAACCTCGCGAGTTGTGTTCGAGAAGCGATCCATGTAAGATACAGCACCGGTAGTTGTTCCTGCTGAATTAGAAACTTGTGCTCCGGATGGGCGAAGGGTACTCAGATCAATACCGACACCACAACGGCGTTTAAATAATTGAGCCAACTGTTGATCGGTGTAAAAAATTCCTCCATAAGAATCGTAGATCTCCGGAAGCACTACACAATTGGAAAGCGAAGCTATAACTTTCTTGTTACCCAGGGTTGCCATTACGCTTCCCTGAGGGATTACGTATTTAAACTCCTTAAAAAGTTCATAAATCCGATTCAGGTTTAAGGGTTTCCGCTGTTGCCCGTATTCTGAAAGCAATTTCGCTTGACCGTTGAGTGCTGCTCTGTCAGGATAGGTATGTTCTATCCTGGCAAATTCCAGCGCCATCCTTTTATGCATATCATCCGGACTCTTCTCCAGATAGTTACCATTAGCATCCTTCATGGCATATTTATTCATCCACGTTGTAGCCGCCAGCTCATCTCCATTAAAATATTTGATGCTGCTTGCGAGCACATCTTCATACGTATTGATGGCATTTTCCATTTTTTCTGCTACTTCTTCCATTATCCTATATGCTTAAAACTTATTAAAAGCCATTTATTGTTTGACGATTGTCGGTCCTGCAATATAGCCCCGACTTTATCGACTATCAAGATGGCAAGTCAAGGATTTATTAACAATCGTCTGTTCTTTTCAACATCAAGCTTTCTATTTATTTGCATTGAACTGATAGTCTGCAAGATGCGTTGTAACATTTTGATTATCAGCGTAAATTGCTTATTTTAACCATATAAAATATAAATTCTGATTAATAAATCAAACCTAATAAAAACCAGAACCGAATATTTTTCGTTTATGATTTAAAGACCCTTTAATCATGAATAATTTAAGACATTTGTTTATATCCACATTCTTATTGATAAGTTTTTCTGCTTGTTCGCAACAGAGTCCGGATCAGAAAGTAATGTTAAATCCCGAAGCAATTAAAAAATCCATAGAGGAAAAACCAATGAGTGAAAAAATTAAAAAGACCGATGAAGAATGGAAAGCTATTCTTCCTCAAGATGTATATGAGATCACCCGCAAAGGAGGTACCGAAAGGGCCTTTACCGGTGAGTTGTTAAACAATCACAAAGAAGGCGTTTATGTTTGTTCGAATTGCGGACAACCCTTATTTGATTCAGCGACCAAATTTGAATCAGGCAGTGGATGGCCCAGTTTTTTCCAACCTTTGGGTGAAGAGAATATTGCTGAGATCAAAGATAAAAGCATGGGTATGATCCGTACAGAGGTAAGGTGTTCACGTTGTGATGCGCATCTGGGGCATGTGTTTGATGATGGGCCTAATCCAACCGGTATGCGATATTGTGTTAATTCTGCTTCACTGGGGTTTAAGGATAAATAGAGGCTTGTATTTTTTACCGCAGAGATGCAGACATTTTTCAGATGTTGCATTCTTATCTGACAAAATATTTTAACACAAAGATGCAAATCAATTTGTGGCCAGAAAGAACGTTTGTTACATATTGCAAAGTTTGAGGCATTGAATAAAGTTTTAATAAGAAACTACAGACCCTAAGGTTCGGGATGACAATTGCTTCTTTGCGTTAAAAGAAGAAACCTATCATGGAGTAAACATAGGAGATGCAGAGATAAATTTTTGAAAAACTCCAATTGAAATTATATCCTTATTTTCACGCAGAGAAATTTCAAAAACATGTCTGCAAAAACCATCATCTCATATAACCTGAACGGAATACGATCTGCCATGAGCAAAGGATTGCTCGAATGGGTAAAGGAAGAGGATCCGGATATCATTTGTTTACAGGAGTTGAAAGCACATCCGGATCAGCTCGATTTAAAACTGTTTTCTGATCTGGGTTATATGCAGTATTGGTATCCGGCTGAGAAGAAGGGCTACAGCGGGGTTGCGATACTCAGCAAGGAGCAACCTGACCATGTTGAGTACGGATGTGGCATGGAAAATTATGATAGAGAAGGTCGTGTGATCCGCGCAGATTACGGGGATATTTCGGTGATGAGTGTGTATCATCCATCAGGCTCAAGTGGTGAAGAAAGACAGGCATTCAAGATGAAATGGCTGGATGATTTTCAGGCCTATATGGATGGTGTAAAAACACATAGACCGAAAATTGTAGTTAGCGGTGATTATAATATTTGTCATAAACCCATTGACATTCATAACCCTAAAGGCAATGCCAAATCATCCGGATTTCTTCCTGAAGAAAGAGCCTGGCTGGAGAGTTATGTTCAGAGTGGTTTTGTAGATTCTTTTCGGGAAATTCATCAAGAACCACATCGTTATTCCTGGTGGAGCTTCAGATCAAATGCGAGAGCAAAAAATCTGGGATGGAGAATTGATTACAATATGGTAAGCGAAAAACTTGCGGGTGCAATTTTAGATGCAGATATCTTTGAAGAGATAAAACATAGTGATCACTGTCCGGTAAAATTGAAAATAAATTTTTAAGTCCGTATCGTATTTCCAAGATACCACATCAATTTTCTTTTGGCGATAGGAAGAAATGTTTCTTCAAAAGGTAAAGCCATTTCAGTTGATATCAGATAAGTCCCGGGGTTGGAATATTTTCCATACGTTTTCAATACATCAATTTTTATTGCTTCGTAAGTAGTTGTAATTGTACGGCGATATTCAGAAATAAATTCCATATTGATTCCGCGATAGGTGGCATCGGGTCTTTCGAAAAAACTAAGCTGATATTCATACACTTTGGTAAAATCATCAGATGAATCTTCCAGCATCAAGTATCCTTCAAAAGGTCTCAGTGATTCGAGGCCGATGGTCCGTAGTTTAAAACTCTTTGCGATCTGATCAAATTTTCGGCTGCCTTCTTCCATGTATTGTTCAAACTTCGGTATTGAAAAATCAATGATACGCATTACCTCCTCCATCATCCATGAATCTTCAGATACTTTTTCATAGATCAATTTTAATCGCTCCAGATCAAGATCTACAAGTTCTTCTTTAAAACTCTTATGCATCTTTTGCTGAAGATGCTTTAAATCTACCAGGGCTTTGTGATGATCTATCAATTCACGCAGGAAAGGATAGAGCAATTCTTTGTCGAAATTTTTGCTGACTTCTTGCAGATAAGCAAGGAGGATATACTTCTTGTATTCAAAATCGATGTGATCATCGGTTATCCAATTTTCATTAAGTCCTTTCATAAGCGATGGATTATGCAGCATAAACGCCATGGAAAGGCATTTTGTTACATTATCTTATTCAATATTGCTTGTTGATAAGTGAATAGATGGATGAATCAATACATTTTAGCTTTATGTATCTTTACAACAAAGCATAAGAAAATGAACAAGACATATTTAAGATCAGGCATTGCATTTTTCATAGTTATCAGCGGGTTGTTTTCATGCGTTCCCTCAAGGCAGTATGATGAATTGAAAGCCAAGAACAAGGATTGTGAAGAGCGCCTGAAAGTTATCAAGACAGAGAATCAGGATGTGACGGTGAAGACGGCAGAATTGATGGGAAAGATCACGGATATGGAACGTACTATCCGGGGGTTGGATCTTGACACTGCCAGCTTAGGAAATGGCCTGAGAAGGACAAAGGCTCTTTATGAAGAGTTGACAGGATCATACGACAAGCTTTTGGCCAACAATGAAAAGATGTTGTCGGGCAAGGCGGAAGAAACCCGTAAGGCGATTATAGAGATGCAAACTGCGCAGGAAAATCTTCAGAAAAAAGAAGATGAGGTAAAGCGTATGGAGCGTGATCTGAATGAGAAGAAATCAAAATTTGAGGAATTGAATTCGAAGTTTCTGGAAAGGGAAGCAAGGGTAAGAGAATTGGAATCTATTTTAGCCAAGAAAGATTCGACAGTTACCGCACTCAAAAACATGGTTGCAAATGCGCTTACCGGATTTACCGGCAAAGGTCTAACTGTTGAAGAGCGCAATGGAAAAGTTTATGTATCCATGGAAGAGCAATTATTGTTTGCTTCGGGCAGTACGATCGTCGATAAGAAAGGCGAAGAAGCCTTGAAGCAATTAGCAAAAGTGCTTGAGAAAAATCCGGATATCAATGTAATGGTTGAAGGACATACTGATGATGTTCCTATTTCAGGTGGCGCCATCAAAGACAATTGGGATCTGAGTGTTTTGAGAGCTACTTCGGTATTGAAGATCATCACAAAAAGTGCTAATCTTAATCCAACCCGTATCACAGCTGCCGGTCGTGGTGAGTACCTGCCGCTTGATACAGGAAAGACTGCTGATGCAAGAAAAAAGAACCGCAGAACGGAGATCATTCTTACGCCTAAGCTGGATGAGTTGCTGAAGGTACTAGAGAATAATTAGAGAGCATTGTAGGGGCGTCCGAAGGGCGCCCGTTTGGAGAATACAGACGAGAGCGTGTTGTAGGGGATAGCGATAGAGCGGAACAGCGGTAGAGGGAAGGAATGAGAAATGGTAAATGAGGAATGTGAAATTAAATGATGAATGAGAAATTAGAAATTCAATGATTAATTTATTGAGTATTAAGTATTGAGTAAAATCGCACTGTTTCTCTGCACTATCGCACTTCTTTTACCCCTACAGGGGAATGTAGCGATTACTGTTTTAGGATTCTCTTCCATACAATTCTTCCAACTCTAATTTCTTTATTCTTGATAGAATGCCCCCTTTGGCTCTGCCAAAATGAGCCATTAAATTTTCGACACTTACACCTTCACAAAACATAACCGTAAGCTCATCATCCAGGTCTCCTGTCCAGGGCATAAATGCTGCCTTGTGACGGGTTCTTATTTCGGCAACGGAATATGCTTTTTCCTTTTCAATATTTGGTTTTCCGGCGGATGGTTTCGGAATGATACTTCTGGCTTTGGGGTTATCCGTGTCGACTTGTTCTCTTATAACTTCTATATTTTTAGAAACCGGGAAATCTTTAGGCAAGAGCTCTTCAGGAATAATTAATCTATTTTTGGTTCGCGTTATAGCTACATACAACAAGTTTATTTCTTCATTTAATTTAGCATAATCTAAATCTTCAGGTTTTTTTGTTTCAATTAGTTTAGATAGTCTTTCATCGGATATAAAATCACTTGCCAGTTGAATTGAATCATACTCCATTCCTTTGCATTTGTGGACAGTAGAAAATATGATCTTTGCATTTTGTTTTTCATCGTTCTCAACTTGCCACGACTTCAATGTGTTGATAAGCTTTGGTATCTGGTTTCCATACTCCTTAACTATCTGAACCATCATGCTTAACTGTATATCTTCTGTCTTTTCGATATAATCCTCTAACTCATCCAAGTCAGGCATCGATCTAATAACCGTATCCTTGATTCGGCTCTTCTCATTGTTGTATAAAGCAAGGACATCATACAGCGAAGCGCCGTCATCAGCATAGGTATATGAGTTTATATTTCCTTCGAAGTAAATAGGCTTAGGATTTTTTCTATCTGAAATATATTTGATGGCTTTTACTAAAAGACCAAGATTGGTTCTTGCTATTATTGCTTTTGTCTCGAGTTTAGAATTACTTCCTTTCCCGATAATCTTCACATCGCTCGCGAGATTCAATTTTGATTTTAGCTGTATTGTTTTGTTGGCAAGATTTGCAATATCCTCAGAAAAACGAAAACTGGTTGATAAATTAAATGTTTTGAAGTCGGCTTTTTCAAGTGAATTTACTGCATGCCTCCATGTGTAGATCTGCTGATGGGTGTCTCCAACAATTACTTTTGTGGCTTCCTGATTTAAGAATATATCAAGCATTACCGCTGATGAGTCCTGACCCTCGTCAAACAAAATGTAATCAAAATTTAGTTTTGGATTTGATAATTGAAATTTCTTTAAATAGAAGTCATGAATAATTTCAATTTCGCCTTTGTCCATTCTACTCAAAAATAATTGAGTTTGTCTGGCAATATATTTATAATTGTTACTCACGAAAGTCTTAGCATTTTTGCTGCTAACTATTTTCCGGTAATCTAATTCTGAAACATACCTTTTATCGCTATTTAAAAAATAACTGACAAATTTATTTATATGATTGGCTATCATATATTCTGTGTGTTTTTCTCCAACACCCTGCAGATTTAAAATGTCTGCTACTTCGCTGATCCTGTAGCTTTGATTCCTGACAGAATAATTGTACTTACGCACTATGTATTGGTAGGCTAGAGAATGAGCGGTTTCAACTTTAACATTCGTTAATCCCTTTAGTCTGAATTTCTCTATCGCCTCCAGTTTTACCGATTTATTAAAAGCTATATACAAAATCTTACTGTTAGCAGGTCTTGTATTGGCGTATTCAATAACTGTTGTGGTCTTCCCCGATCCGGCTACAGCATTGATCTTAATGTTTCCTTGAGATTCTATTATTTTTTGTTGTTCTGCTGTCAGGTTCATAAAGTGTTGAGTGATTGTAAATTCATTCGTATAATAAAACCGGTTAAACAGGATTGATTCCGGTAAAATATTAGGGGTTGTAAGATATATTGAAATTTTGGAGAATTCCTTTTCTTTTATGCTGTTTTATTAAAGTAGAAAAACTGCATAGCTTCGGTGTTTTATTTGTGCTTTAAGAAACCTTCTTTTTTCCCACAGATCTCACAGAATAGTATTTCTAAATTAATCTTGATTATTCGAATTTGTCTGTGCAGAAGAAATTCTA
>JBBKWX010000103.1:0-4427 GCA_037969175.1 Bacteroidia bacterium
AGCCTGATGACTTGCTGAATATTTGCGAAATACTTTTTAAAGAGTTACAGTTACTTGGCTTCACTGAATTAAGAAATGCCATCATTCAAACGTTTGTTGATGAAAATAAATATTTAAATGATTACGATTTTTCTGATGTTACCGGGGGATGGATTTCCCGTATTCCTTATACCGGTCATCCTGTGATTGAAAAATTTATACAAAACATCAGGAAGAATAATGACACATTTGTTGAAACGGTGGTTACCGGCCCAGAACTGGAAGACTGGAAAGCATTCAGAAAAGCAAACGACGAAGCTGATGATCCCAGGCTGCTGAATACCCGGGAACTTTTCTATTACCATTATTCTGTAGGAGAAGGTGATATTGGAATTTCCACTTTTAGTGCAATCAGTACGGAGAAACAAAATTTGTTGAGACGTTTCCGTAATGTCTTTGACCTGGCCTACAAAAGATATATTGATATTACAAAAGCCGAAGTACAAGCAAGAGAGTCGCAAATAGAATTAGGCCTTGAAAGAGTGAGAGCAAGAGCGATGGCCATGCAAAATTCAGATGAGTTAAAAGAGTTGATAGGAACTGTATTTATTGAATTGACCAGACTTGATTTAGTGCTCACCCGTTGTGTTATTATGATTTTTGATCCTGTATCAAAGGGATCGACATGGTGGATGGCTAATTCTGAAGCGCCGTCTCATCCTATTGGCTTGTATATAAAATTTCATGAACATTCTCCGTACTCAGCATATACGAAATCATGGCAGGAACGAAAAATAAAATGGCAATACATCCTGGAAGGAGAAGATAAAAAAAATTGGGATGATTTTTTATTCACTGAAACAGAGCTTGCACAGTTACCGGATTTTGTAATTGCAGGAATGAAAGGTCCTGACCGGGTGTACTTATCTGCCTCCTTTAATAATTTCGGTTGTTTGAACCTTGCTAGTCTTGAACCTTTATCAAATGAACATTTTGATATACTGCTTCGCTTTGCTAAAGTATTTGATCTCACTTATACACGTTTCAATGATTTGAAACAGGCTGAAGCACAGGCGAGAGAAGCACAGATAGAAGCTGCACTGGAAAGGGTAAGAAGTAAAACCATAGCAATGCACAAGACAGAGGAGCTGCAAGAGGTGGTGCGGGTAGTAGCAGAAGAGTTGAAAAATACGGGTGTCATTCTTGATAAAGGGGGGGCAGTTATCTGTACGTATTTTCAGGATTCGAAAGACGTTATACACTGGGCAGCCACTGAAGATCCTACTCATGCCTCCGTTCCTTTTTTGCTACCCTATTTTAAAGATGAACTATTTGATGAAGCATGGGCATCAAAAAACAAAGGAGACGAATATTTCGCAAAAGTGTTTTCTTATGATGTGAAGAACGCATTCTTCAACTATGCCTTTGAGCATTCCGATTACCGACAACTACCCGACGAATACAAAAAGATAATATTAGAGAGTAAATGCCATGGGCTTGCATGGGCCTGGTCGAAAAACTCTGCTATTATGATCCCCTCCATCCAGGGTGACTTGCCCTCTAAAGAAGAAAAAGAAATCCTGATTCGTTTTGCCAAAGTTTTTGAGCAATCATTTATCCGATTCCTGGATCTAGAAAAAGCAGAAGCCCAGGCAAGGGAAGCGCAAATTGAAGCAGCTTTGGAAAGGGTGAGAAGTAAAGCAATGGCTATGCATAACTCACAGGACCTCGCAGATACGATTGGAGTTTTTTATAAAGAACTGCTATCATTCAGCATCACACCGAGAAGATGTGGTGTTGGATTACTAAATGAGGAAAGCAAAGACGCAAAGATCTTCACTTGGAATACTACTGAAAAAGGTGAAAGCCTGGAACTGGTGGGTATAATAAAATTAGAAGGCCACCACATCCTTGAAAATATTTATGAAAACTGGTTATCGAAAAATGAGTATCATCCCGTATTACGGGGTAATGAAATAAAAGAATATTACCAGCTAATACGGCCGCAGATCAATTTTCCCGATTATGATCAGGATGCGGTTCAGTTCGGTTATTTCTTTTACTTCAAAGAAGGAGGAGTATATGCCTGGACCGATAAAGAGATGGATGATGATGAGCTGAAGATTTTCCGCCGTTTTACATCGGTATTAAGCTTGACATACAAGCGGTATGCAGATTTGCAACAGGCAGAACAGTTAGCCAGGCAGGCACAAATTGATCTGGAGAATTTAATTGCTGCCAAGAAAAAAACAGATGATGCATTAGCGGAACTAAAATCCACACAAACACAGTTGATACAATCAGAAAAAATGGCTTCATTGGGTGAACTTACAGCAGGCATTGCCCATGAAATTCAAAACCCCTTAAACTTCGTCAACAACTTTTCTGAAGTAAGTAAAGAATTGCTGGAAGAAATGAAAGAGGAGATTGATAATGGGAATATGGATGATGCAAAAGATATTGCTGGAGATGTAATTCAGAATCTTGAAAAAATATTACATCATGGCAAAAGAGCCGATGGTATTGTAAAAGGAATGTTGCAACACAGCCGGAGTAGCTCAGGACATAAAGAATTGGCAGATATTAATGCATTAGCAGACGAATACTTGAGATTAGCCTATCATGGATTAAGGGCAAAAGACAAAACATTTAATGCCGCTATGAAAACTGATTACGATGAAAGTATTGGGTTGATAAAAATTATGCCACAGGATATTGGCCGTGTCATTCTGAATTTGATCACCAATGCATTTTATGCAGTTAATGATAGGAAAAAGTATAGCGAGTCAGATTTCGAGCCGGTAGTTTCAGTGTCAACAAAAAAAATAAGTAACAAGATCGAGATAATTGTAAAAGATAATGGAACAGGTATTCCTCAAAAGGTACTGGATAAAATATTTCAACCCTTCTTCACTACTAAGCCAACAGGGCAAGGAACAGGTTTAGGATTGAGTTTGAGTTACGATATTGTAAAAGCACATGGTGGAGAGCTAAAGGTGGAAACGAAAGAGGGTGAAGGTTCAAGATTTATTATTCAATTACCTGTTTAAATATAGTAGCGATGCATGAAGTAAAAGAAAAATCACTCAAAGATACATACCAGAAGGTTTTGGATGTGGCACTAAGATCAATTCAACCTATAAATATTCTTGACGAGATTGTTGCTGAAGATGTAATGGGATATGGTACTACCATAGACGAAAAAATACTTTCGCTATCAGATTTCCGTAACCTGATAAAAATACAGAGAGAACAAAGCGAGGGTATTGAAATGGACTGGATTTTTGTCCCTGTACATCATCGGTTATCAGTAGATGGTAATGTCGCCTTATTTGCCAATGATGTATCCGCAAGCTTTACAGTTAACAACGAGACCATTAAAATGGAAATGCGGTTTACGCTTGTTTTTGAATTTCAGGATAACAAATGGGTGCTGGTGCATTTTCATGGTTCAAAGCCCGAAAATGTACTCAGCGAAGCGGACACTTTCGGAATAGAAGACTGGAAGCAAAAAAATGCCGAATTAGAAAAAATAGTGGCACAAAGAACTTTAGAACTTACAAAGCAAAAAGAAGAATTAGAACATGCGCTATTGGATTTACGTAACACCCAGGCGCAACTGATCCAATCCGAAAAAATGGCATCTCTCGGAGAATTAACCGCCGGTATTGCGCATGAAATTCAAAACCCGTTGAATTTTGTCAATAATTTTTCGGATGTAAGTACGGAACTGGTGGATGAAATGAATGAAGAAATAGCCAAAGGAAACTTAGACGATGCTAAAGAGATTGCAGGAGACCTGAAACAAAACCTCGAAAAAATAAATCATCATGGTAAACGGGCTGGTGATATTGTAAAAGGAATGTTACAACACAGCCGTAGCAGCAGCGGCACAAAAGAACCAACAGACATCAATGCATTGGCTGATGAATATTTACGATTGGCCTATCATGGTTTGCGGGCAAAAGACAAATCGTTCAACGCCACTATGAAAACGGAGTTTGATGAAACGATAGGCAACATCAGCATTATTCCGCAGGACATTGGAAGAGTGATTTTGAATTTAATTACTAATGCATTTTATGTGGTGAACGAAAAGAAGAAAACAGGTGTTGATGAATATGAGCCAATTGTAACTGTTTCAACAAAGAAAATAAATGGGAAGTTGGAAGTGAGTGTAGCTGATAACGGCAACGGCATTCCTCAGAAAGTATTGGATAAAATATTTGAACCCTTCTTTACCACCAAACCAACAGGACAAGGAACAGGTTTGGGATTGAGTTTGAGTTATGATATTGTAAAAGCACATGGTGGTGAGTTGAAGGTGGAAACTAAAGAAGGAGAAGGCAGTGAGTTTATTTTTCAATTATTGATATAATCTTATGCTCAAAAAAAATATACTTTTCTTTTTTCTATCCTTTATGCATCTTGTTGTAAAAGCACAGGAT
>JBBKWX010000104.1:0-9811 GCA_037969175.1 Bacteroidia bacterium
GCCGGTTCATTGAGCAAAGGTGTTTACTTCATCTCCTTATACAATTCTCAAAAATCCATCAGTCGCAAACTGGTGTATTAATATCAAATAATAATTTTGAAAACCTGCATGTCGATTGACATGTAGGTTTTTTTTTGCATCCCGATGGGGCGCCAAATAATCGGTTTACGCATCGGGCTACAAATATTTTGTCCCGATGGGACAAAAAAAAGAAACATCGTAATACCTGATGTCCGCCAGCTGGCGGACAAGACATTTATTAATCGCAATTTACACAAATGCAATAAATAGAGACCAATTCCGCATTTGTCTCATTTCCCAGCATTTATGCAACATTTTTAACAACAATTAATTATAATTTGCCAAAAAAAAGACAATGGCAAATACCTACTCTCAAATCTACCTTCAATTTGTTTTCGCAGTTTCAAATAGAGAATCTTTGATCAAAAAAGAATGGCAAGCTGATTTATATAAATATATCACTGGAATTACTCAGAAAAATGATCATAAATTAATAGCTATAAATGGAATCAGCGATCATATTCATATTCTGATTGGTTATAATATTAATCAATTGATCCCTGAATTATTACAGGACATCAAAGGTTCATCTTCTCTTTGGGTGAATAAAAATAAGCTATGTCCAAAAAAGTTCTCTTGGCAAAGTGGCTATGGTGTATTTTCATATTCAAGATCAGATCTTGACAGTGTTTGCAGGTATATTAAAAATCAAGAAAAGCATCATGAAAAAAAATCATTTTGTACAGAATATCTAGAATTTTTAGATAAATACGAGGTGATTTATGACGAAAAATTTATATTTAAAAATATTATTTGAATCAATTGGATCAAATATGTTGTCCGCCAGCTGGCGGACAATGGTTTGGATGGAAATTGATTGCGTCTACAAATGTTGCGTCCCTACGGGACGCTATACAAGAATGGATGCGTCACAGCTAGATATATCTTGTCCCTACGGGACAATGGTTTAGATTAAAATTTATTGCGTAAGCAAATTTGTTGTCCCGTAGGGACAATATATTTGTAGCCCGGTAGATGTATCGATTACAATTATTCGGATGTTGTCCCGTAGGGACAATATATTTGTAGCCCGGTAGATGTATTGATTACAATTATTCGGATGTTGTCCCGTAGGGACAATACATTTGTACCAGAAACGCATCAAATAACCCATATTCCGCCAGCTGGCTGAGAAAATGTTTCCCTTGCTATGCGCTAAAAAACGTATTTTTACCGCCATGATCAACGTGAAACAAAATCCAATAATTCCCGCCATAATCAGCGGTTTGTTATTCTGGGCGGCGTGGCCTGCAGCAGGATTTGCTCCGCTACTTTGGATTGCAATGATCCCTTTATTATTTCTTGAAGATCAGATCTTAAATGATGAAAAGCACCGGAAAGGCAGGCGTGTCTTTATCTATGCTTTCATAGCATTTCTGGTTTGGAATATCCTTAGTACCTGGTGGGTCAAGAATGCAAGTTTTTTTGGAGCAGTGGCAGCCATTACATTGAACACATTTTTCATGACCGGGGTTTTCTGGCTCTTTCATAAGACCCGGGCTAAGCTGGGAAATGTAAAAGGATATCTTTCGCTGATCTTTTATTGGATTGCTTTTGAATATTTACATCTTAACTGGGACATCAGCTGGACCTGGCTCAATCTGGGAAATGGATTTGCTGCTTATACAAGTTTGATTCAATGGTATGAATACACCGGCATCTTTGGTGGTACTTTATGGATACTTTCTTTGAATATATTATTCTACAATCTTATCAAACGTATTCGAAACAAAGACAAAAGTGGCAGTATCCGATTAGGTCTGTTTACAGGTTTTCTGTTCTTCGTTCCTATCCTGTTATCGATCTATATTTTTCAAACATATAAAGAGAAATCTGATCCGGTAAATGTAATTGTAGTTCAACCGAATATTGATCCTTACAAGGAAAAATTTGGGGGCATGAGTCAGGAGGCTCAATTATTCAAATTCTTAAAGCTGGGTGTCCCATTAGTTGATGAGAAAACAGATTATCTGGTAGGACCTGAAACCGCTTTGCCCATGAATATCTGGGAAGATGAATTGCCTACAGACAGTAGTATTGTGATCATGGGCAGGATCATGGAGCAGTTTCCCAAACTGAATATTGTTGTTGGTATTAGCAGCAACAAATTCTACCCTGAAGGAACTCAAGCCAGTGAATCAGCACGAAATTTTCGGAATTCTCCCGGTAAATACGATAGCTATAATACAGCCATACAACTCAGCAATGGTAAGGATATTCAGATCTATCATAAAAGCAAATTGGTTCCCGGGGTTGAGAAAATGCCCTGGCCAAAATTACTTGGGTTTCTGGAAACTTTTGCCATTGATCTTGGCGGTACCACCGGCAGTTTGGGCACACAAAAGGAAAGAACGAATCTGGATAATGGGGCAGGAATAAAAATTGCACCCTCGATCTGTTATGAAAGTATTTATGGCGAGTTCATGGCTGAATATGTTTTTAGAGGAGCTCAATTGATTTTTATAATTACGAATGATGGCTGGTGGGGTGATACTCCGGGTTACAGGCAGCATTTCCAATATGCAAGACTCAGGGCTATTGAAACCCGCAGAAGTGTTGCCAGATCTGCTAATACCGGTATATCAGGCTTTATCAACCAAAGAGGAGATATCCTTCAAAGCAATGGCTGGTGGCATGAAGATGCTTTGAAGGCTGAATTAAATAAGAATGACCATTTGACTTTTTATGTTAAGATGGGCGATTATATAGCAAGACTGAGTAGTTTTCTTGCTGTAATGATGTTGCTGTACATGATCAGCTCCTATCTGGGGGGTGTGAAAAAAAAGCAGTAATTTTGTGCCGCAAAAATTAGTATAAAACAAGAATTGATGAGCAATTACGACGTAGCAATTATTGGATCAGGACCGGGTGGATATGTAGCAGCAATACGCTGTGCACAATTGGGAATGAAAACAGCCCTGATAGAAAAATACGATACTTTGGGCGGGACTTGTCTGAATGTAGGTTGTATACCTTCCAAAGCACTTCTGGATTCATAAGAGCATTACCATAATGCTGAACATAATTTTGCAGCACACGGGATCAAATTAAAAGACCTGAAGCCGGATCTGAAAATAATGATGGCGCGTAAGACGGATGTAGTAAAACAAAATGTGGAAGGCATCGCGTATTTGATGAAAAAGAACAAGATTGATGTACTTATTGGTGTTGGAAGTTTCAAAGATGCTACTCATATTGAAATTAAACCTGCTAAAGGCAAATCTCAGATCATAGAAGCTGCAAAAACGATCATAGCAACAGGTTCAAAACCATCCGGATTACCCGGGGTCGAGATCGATAAAAAAAGAGTTATTACAAGCACCGAAGCACTTACACTTACAGAGATCCCGAAACATATGGTGATCATAGGCGGTGGTGTTATTGGTCTTGAATTGGGGTCTGTTTATGCACGTCTTGGAAGTAAAGTCAGCGTTGTAGAATTTACCGGTTCTCTAATCGGTACTATGGATCTAACACTTGGGAAAGAATTGCAAAAAGTCTTGAAGAAATTAAATTTTGATATTTATCTGAATCATAAAGTCACCGCAGTTTCTGTAAAAGGAAAAGAAGTTAAGGTAAAGGCAGAAGATCTTTCCGGAGGAAAAGCACTTGAGCTAAAAGGCGATTATTGTCTGGTAAGTGTTGGTCGCAAACCTTATACTGATGGGCTTGGATTAGATAAAGCCGGAGTAAAAACGGATGATCGCGGAAGAGTTATTACGGATGATCATTTATGTACAAATGTTCCAAATATCTATGCGATCGGCGATGTAGTAAAAGGTGCAATGCTTGCTCATAAAGCGGAAGAAGAAGGTGTGATGGTAGCCGAATTGATGGCGGGTCAGCAACCACATATCAATTATAAACTGATTCCGGGTGTTGTTTATACCTGGCCTGAAGTAGCGGCAGTTGGCTATACTGAGGAAGAACTGAAAGCAGAAGGACGCGCATATAAAACGGGATCATTCCCTTTTAAGGCCAGTGGAAGAGCGCGTGCCAGTATGGATCTGGATGGACTTGTAAAAGTTCTTGCAGATAAAGAAACAGATGAGATCTTAGGTGTACATATCATCGGGCCACGTGCTGCCGATCTGATATCAGAAGCAGTTGTAGCTATGGAATTCAGAGCTAGTGCAGAAGATATATCCCGCATGTCGCATGCACATCCTACCTACTCAGAAGCCATGAAAGAAGCTTGTCTTGCAGCTACTGAAAACAGAGCCATTCATGTTTAAGTAGATCCTGATGAAAACCGGAATTTTAATAGTAAATCTTGGAACACCTGACAGTCCATCAACATCTGATGTAAGAACTTATCTGGATGAATTCCTAAATGATCCAAGAGTAATTGATATACCTGCGTGGAAACGAAAATTACTGGTCAATTTGATCATCGTACCTTTTCGCTCACCCAAGTCTGCAAAGCTTTACAAAGAGATCTGGACTGATAAAGGTTCACCACTTTTGATCTATGGAGAGAAGTTGCGTGATGCATTACGAATTGTGATGGGTGCTGATTTCACGATCGAGCTTGCCATGCGTTACAGAAAACCTTCGATAAAAGAAGGTCTCAAAAAATTGATGGATGCAGGTGTAGATCATATTCAGATCTTTCCTTTGTTTCCGCAATACGCCTCTGCCTCTACCGGCTCGGTTCATCAATATGTGATGGAAGAAATAAGTAAGCTGCAAGTCATACCATCGATAAGTTTCGTTAAAGATTTTTTTGATCATCCGTTGTTTATCAATAGTTGGAAAGAAGTAGCAAAAGATATTAAACACGAAGAATACGATCACGTACTTTTTAGTTTTCATGGTTTACCGGAGCGGCAAATTCTAAAGGCCGACAATTCAGGAAATTGTTTGAAACCCGGTTGTTGCGAAGCCATGTCGGACAAGAATACAAGTTGTTATAAAGGTCAATGTTATGCTACAGCAAGAGCTATGGCAGAGGCTATGAACATTCATCCGGATAATTATACGGTTTGTTTTCAAAGCCGCCTTGGAAGCGATCCCTGGATCAAGCCCTATTCGGATGAAGTGATCAAAGATCTGGCTTTTCGCGGAGTAAAAAAGTTCCTGGCATTTGCACCTGCATTTGTTGCAGATTGTTTAGAAACCATTTATGAGATAGGTGTAGAATATGATGAACTTGCTAAGCATGAAGGAGCTGAATACATACATCTGGTACCTAGTTTGAATGATCATCCCGCATGGATAAACGCTATGCAGGGATTGATACTTGAAAATCTTCCAAAGAAAATTTAGCGCATCAGATACATCTTTCCGAAACCGCTTTTGAAAAAGGAATCGGCTGCTGTTTGACGGAGTTCAATTCCACCGTTATTGATCTTGGTGATCACACGATACAGATAAACTCCATTGGCAAGACGATCACCAAATTCATCTTTTCCATCCCAGGCATATTCCGTAATGTTACGCCCAACACGGATTGGTCCAAGCTCAGCTCCTGTTATCTCGCGAACTATTTTACCGGTAACTGTCAGGATCTGGATCTTGAAATAATCCGGAGTTTCTGAACCTGTAAGTGTAAATACAAAACGTGTGGATGTACTGAATGGATTCGGATAATTCATCACTTGAGTGATGGTGCTTTTATTGATCACTTCAAAACTAACACGATAATCATTTCTTCCACTCAGATTTTCTGATGCATCTTTACCCTGTACTTTTAATTCATAGATCCCATCTTTTGAAAATATCGGATTGAATTCTATTCTGAATGCATTTTTTGGTAAGGATGCAGGGAACCATTTCAGCAAGGTATCATTTGATGAAACTCCCGGAGCAGATTCAAAAAACAATTGTCTGTTAACACCATCCGGACTTCTAAGGAAGATCAGAAAATTCGCAGGATCGGTAATTGCTAAAAATCTGTTCTCATCATCCAATGACATCACGATCACAGGTCTTGCACTCACAATATCACCATCCAAAATACGGGCACCATCGAATGTAACATCGAGAATGGGATTGGTAACATCACGGGAAGCAAAGAATTTCACTTCACCCAGATTATTATAATGTGCTTGCTCAGGTTGGTCAAAGGATGGATTTGCTTCCACCCAAAGTGAATTCAGGTAAGGTAAAGTTTCAGTACTAAAGTTTACTCTTGTTATCAAAGTATCGCCTGCCGGAAGAGGTCTCTGCCGAACAGAAGAAATTGGAATTCTAACTTTATTGCTGTTGAATACATAATAATCTACTTTCAGCGAATCCATATCAAATGGACTGATGTTTTCAACAGCGATGGACATAGAAATATTTTCTCCTTGCTGTACGGTATCCTTACTGAAAGTAAAATGTGCATTTGGATTCAATGCGGCTTCAGGAACTCCCTGATAGTATACCTGCCAGCGATCTAATTGAGCAGGAGTAAAATTTGTTTCATCCTGGGTATTCATTCTCAAGCGGATAAAGGGATAATCCGTTGCAGGGATAATAGAGCTCAGATTTAGAATATCAGTTTGTGAAGCAGAAACATTTGGCAGCAGCAAGATCTCGGAACCATTCGGGCGAATCCCGATGACATCCAACGATACGGAATCTGTATTGACAGGTTCAATGGAATTTTGCTGCCAGTGTATGCTGGTCCAATCTTTTGCGGGACCTATAGGCGGGCTCTGAACATAACCTTGGGACCAGAAATTTTGGATCAGTGTATTCACTTCAATAAAATCATTGGGTGAGTGACCAATAACTTCAATTGCAGTAGAAGGATCTCCTTTTTTTGCAAATAAAATATAGGGTTCGGTATTCAAAGTTAATCGTATACTATCAGACCCAAGATCTTCAAAAGTTTGATAAACATCATTCTCCCAAAATTCAAACTGCCCGCCAAAAGAACTGTAAGCTATAATGTAATTTCCGGCAGGAACCTGATTGATCATATCTTTCATAGCAGCTCTCTGAGCAGGATCTCCTGCCCTAAAAATGAAATACTTTTCAGTCCGGTATCTGCACGCGCCATTATTATTTACGTTCCCAAAATTATTCTGGGGATTAAAAATACAAGGTGGAAAACAATTCACTGTATCTACTAGGAAAGTCTCCCAGGGTTCCAATGTGATCGAATCCAGAACTGCGATATGTATGGAAGGAGTTGTTTGACAACTTCCTGTTTCTTGCAAACTGTTATTCAAACTATATTGTGGGTCGCGAGCGAAAGGATCTTTTGCATTTAGAATCTTTAAGGCTACAGAATTAGTAACATAATTAAATTTTCTATCCGGGATATCCAATTGCATATTAATGAGTTTATCATTCTTAAATTGATGCAAATGTGCTTGCGACCAACCGTTTACTCCATTAATACTAATAAAAGAACTCTGTCTCCATTTATAGCTTCCTGTTAAGACCGAATCAACGCTCACTCTCCAATAATAAACGGTTTGATAATTTAGATTGAGCGCAGCAGTTTTTACAACTCCACCTTTTTGATTTACAATCGCACGTTGTTTTATGGGGCTATTAAAACTATCCGTCGTATCAATTTCGAAAACATAGGGTTTGGATGTTGCGAATGGGTTTGAAGTACTGGCTTTCAGAATTACTGAATTACTCGGGACAATTGCAAAATTAAAAGGGTAAGCCGGTGTGATGTCATTACTTTGAATATTCAATACATTACTTGCATTATTATTAAAGAAATTATCAAATTCATCAACCAGATTATCCGGATCCAATACCACATCAAAACGATTCAATCCTGATCCTTTGAAGAAATCGACTGGTAGCGTTACAGAAATTGTATCTTTATAATTCAAACCGAGATGAGGTATTCTGGAAAGATGTGTACTTCCATCAGGAAAAGTTCTTTTTAATTCTACATTGAATTGTTGAGTAACGGCTCTCCCAATGTTTGTCATTACGATATTTACATCGAATGAATCAAGTTCAGTGCTGATGTTTGCCGGAGTAAAATAAATATCGGGTTGCTTGATCACCATATCCGGCTTGGCTTGTGGGTTCAATCTTACTGCAGGGTCTCCATGGAGAGTCATTTCCAGACAGACGGTTTTAATGGATGCAAAAGGTGCTTCAATAGAATCAATTGTTGCTACCATGGCTTCGCCTACTGTTGTCCCATAGGCATTCTGACCGATCACTTTGTAGAATGCAGTTGAATACTCATGCAAGGGTTCTCTATAACCAAGAAAAACCTGGGCAATAAATCCGATAGCACCTTTCTGATCCTGCAATACAAAATCTTCGCTCTGGCTCCGGCCGGGATTATGTATATCACCGGCATAACATGCATTGGCTAATATAAGAGGATATCTGTCTTTGTTTGTATAAGCGGAAGGCTGATCTGTACTTATATCAAAGTTCGTTGCATTTGCATGGGCAAAAAATGTCATCATGGTTACACCTGAATCTATCCTTGCTTTCAACACATTACTTTGATTGATCTGGATTGGATCTGAATTTGTTTTAAAATAAGAATTTACAAATCCGCCAAAATCGGGTCCTTCAATAATATCTTCGTAAATATTCAAATAAGATTTGAGCAAGTTCTGTTCATTGATATCACTACCTCCTCCAAAATGCAAAATATGTTTCATCCATTCTGCAGTAGGTTGACTCTCATGCGAGATCACCTTATTCAGGTACATGGTTACATCATTGTTTGTTCTTGCACTCAGTCTTCCTACGGAAAAAGCAGGAGTATATAAACTGCCATTATAACCAATAGTAAATAAAGGATCTGCTGCAGGGTTACCGAATGTAGGGACCAGGTTATTTGCATAATTCGCAATTGTACCTGCATCCGGGACACCATTACCATTTATTCGTGTATTGACCGCAGAAATGGATTTACCAATAAGAAACAAATGTTTAGGAGGAGCAGTCCAGCTGAAGTAGGCAAACTTTCCAAAATTCCTTATCGCAAGTGGATGTTTGTTTACTCCATAAGCAAATTGATCATATAATTCATCTACATCAACCAGTAAGGTATTCCTACCTGTGGAGTTGCGATAGTTCTTATATGCATTAGCAGAAGTCATTAAACTTTTATGAGATATGATGATATAATTGTAATTGGTGTTTGGCAAATTAAAGTTTGTAAATTTTGCAAAAGCTGTTGGATCCGGATTCGTGTTTACCGGTTTGATAGCATTCAAATACGTGATGGAATTCTCAGCAAATAAATACACATTTTTATTATCTACTCCGGTAGTTGAATTCGGGATCAAAGCTCTTAATGTACCAGCATTATTATCTAAAGGAATACGCAGCTTGGAATCCAGATCATAGATAAATACATTAGAATTCGTTTGAGAAAATCCGGTAATATTTAGCAATGTTTTAGCCTGGCTGATATTATAAGGAATGATCATATTAAAAGCTGAGTCAGTTTCTCCTGCAAATGAATAAGAATGCGGATATCTCAATTTCAACCAAGAGACGGAATTCTTATCTGTTGATGATCCGTTATTTGTCAAACTGGTAAAAAGTATATTTGCATTCCCACCTGTAAGCCATGAATTGGGAATAACATTATCATATCTTCCTAAAATATACCCATCAAAAATAGTATCGACGAATAAATTATTGTTCAGGCGTATTTGGAGGTGATGATCATCCAAAACACTATGATTAGATGCACCAACAACTACCGAGGTCAGCCGGGCATCAGGACCTGAACTGTACAAATTCGGAACCGGAAGTATTTTAATTCTTGGAACACCTACTTCAACTACTAAAG
>JBBKWX010000105.1:0-68887 GCA_037969175.1 Bacteroidia bacterium
ATTGCCGCCTGCCATATCGTAATATTCCGGTTAGAGGTTAGTTAATAAAATTGCTATACAAATCAGCTTTTGTTGATGTTCATGGCAGACAACATGTTACCATAAACTGTATTGAGAGCTGACAGGTTCTTGGCCAGAGCATTTACCTCTTCTTTATATCTACGTGTATCTTCTACAGAATCATTTAGATTTGACATTAGACCATTGATACCTTCATAAAACTTAGCAGTTTCTTTCAGGTGAGTATTGGAATCCTGTAACTGTAGTTCGTATACTGCATTTAATGCAGCAAGATTCTTGCTGGCAGATTGAACTTGGTCGGTATAGATCTTCATATCATCTGAAGAAGTGCTAAGCTCACTCATAGCATTTGCTGCTTTGGTATAGCTATTACTCAAATCCTTAATCGAATTTGTAGCGCCTTCTACTCCTTTGATATAATCGTTTGTTGCAACACCTGCATCTGAAAGATCAGCAAGTTTGTTGGTGCTTTCGCTCATGCGATTTAATCCGGTACCTAAACTTTCTAACAATTCAGGACCGATTTTAGCTTCAGTGAGCAATTTATCCAATTCTTGAGCAACTCCATCCGTTACTTTTTTCTTTTCTTTTTTTCCTTTGGTGTCATCATGCATTCCGGCCAATTCAGGATATACCAATGACCAATCCAGGTCTTCATGTGGTGGTTCAAATGCTGAGAAAAAGAAGATGACAGCTTCTACTAAAAGTCCTATAGTAAGCATCAGTCCGGCACCTTCCCAATGTTGGATCTTAAAAAGCGCTCCTACGATTACAAGTGATGCACCCCATCCATAGAGCTTGGCCATGAAATTTTTAAAGCCTTTTCCCTGTACTATTTTACCGATTCCCATATTTTCTGAATTGTTTGTTTGATGTGATGAAAAAAATTGAGTGTTGGGTTATTATTAATCTTAGTTATCTGCCTTATCTCTTCCCAGATACTCCATAACAGTACGGAATCCGATATAACATTTGGCTGTGTCTTGATATTCATATGAACGAGTACCTGTTTGAAGGTAATATCCAATATCTTTCCATGAACCACCACGGGTTACTTTTCTCTTCATCGCCGGCGGATCGACATCCTTTGCGTCGTAAGTGTAATCCGGATTCAAATCATGAATCATACTATATGCAGATTCATCGTATGCATTACTTGTCCATTCTGCAACGTTACCTGACATACAATATAAACCATAATCATTTGGCCAATAAGCAGTAGCTTTTACAGTGTAAAATCCACCATCGCCCATATAATCTCCACGCATTGGCTTAAAGTTTCCTAAGAAACATCCTCTGCTATTACGAATATATGGTCCGCCCCATGGGTAAGGAGAAAGTTCCATACCTCCACGAGAAGCATATTCCCATTCCGATTCAGTAGGTAATCTGAAATCCTGAACATAGGCTTGACCCATGTCTATCAAATAACTATTTAAATAATTACTTCTCCAGATACAAAATGCACGTGCTTGTTTCCAATTAACTCCAACCACCGGGTACTCATCATAAGCCGGGTGCCAGAAATACATCTGAGTCATTGGGTCATTGAATGAATAAGAATAATCATGTATCCAGGCTAAAGTATCAGGATAAACATTAATGATATCTTTCTTAATGAAAACCGAACGATCTCTCATCCCTTGTTCACGATTTGAACGTTGAGCCGCTTCACGAAGATCAACCCAATAGTATTCAAAATTCATCTTGCGGGTGTCTATCTCCTTACGGCGATAAAATCTTTCGCTTTCAGGCAAGAAAAGTTCAGCCAAAGGTTCGAGGTTTTCCTCATCATCCCATTTGATCTTCTTTTTCCAATTGATTCTTTCTCCGTATTCTCCCTCTTCGATCAGATGGTCACCACCAATCAGCCTGTGAGCCAATGAATCACGAACCCAATAAACAAATTGTCTGTATTCATTATTTGTTATTTCAGTGTTATCCATATACATGGCATGAACTGAAACAGATTTTGATTGACTTACAATGGCATAAGGCACATCTTGGTCACTCGGCCCCATCATGTAGTGGCCTGATGGAATAAATACCATACCATAAGGATCAGCCTGGAACCATTTTTCACGGTTTTGAACACCGATCAACTGTCCACGGTCACCTTTACCACAGCTTGATAACATCAAAGCTGCTAGGCCAAAGAACAATAGTCTTTTCATATATACTCCTTTATTAATAAAAAAGGACGGAGTGATGCTGGTCTTTTGCATTCTCTTTATTTACAATGATCTCGCTTACTCAGATGAGTAAATGGTTATTTTTAAATGGAGTCTTTAACGCTACTCCCGCTAATTAGTTACAGTATTTATTTCCTGAATGTTTTTTTAGAGGAACCTCACGTTTCTATTCATGTAGAATGACTTCGTACTCTTAACATTAAAGCAATAGCCCAGCAATATTTCATGAGTTCCATTACTAAAGCCATTCAAGGACGAAGTTGTAATATCGTATGAATATCCCAATTTAAGATCATTGGTGATATTCATTCCAACCATTGCAACAATGGCATCTTCCAACCTATAGGAAACGCCACCCCAAAAACGATTATTGTATGCCAATAGCATATTAGCATCAATTTGAGTTGATGCTTCATCAGATTTTACAAATACAGATGGTTTCAAGGCTAATGAAGGTGTTAAATCAAAAGTATAGCCGATCATTCCATAATAATGTCTCGCAAGGCTGGTTTTTATCTGACCATAGTCGATATCGCCCTCTGTTAGGTGACTGGATGATGCACCTATATAAAATTTTTCTGTGTTAAAATAAATACCTGCACCGAAATCTGGAACTGTAGCACTAACACCTCCCAAAGGGATATTAGGATCATTCGGATCATTGTAAATAAAATTACCACTTAATGATTTCTGTTGAATACCACCTTCGACACCTATCCCCAGGTTTCCGCTTCCAAGTTTAGCTCTATAAGCATAAGCTAGCTTCACCCCAAAAGTCTCATCAAAGCCGATTTTGTCAGTGACCAAAGTCAAGCCTATTCCACTATTGATCGCCCTGATAGGTGCATCAAGTGTGAATAATCCTGTTTTGGGGGCTCCATCAAAATTAACCCACTGGTTTCTATAAGCAACAGTAGCGCATATAGCGTCATTACTACCTGCAAAAGCCGGGTTAACAGGAAGCTTAAGGAACATGTTCTGGCTAAACTGAGGATCTTGCTGAGCATTTGCAGCAAATCCAAGAGTTATTATACAAACCAGGGTAGAGATCTTTCTCGTCCACATATAAAAGGAATCTAGGTTAGGTAAGCGGGGACTCAACCCGCAAAAACAGTTATTGAGCGGGTAAAGTAAGTAAAAAAAAAGATGAAATACAAAACCATAAATTATAATAGAAATTAATACATATTCTGATTCCCAATCAAATAAAAATAAACCGGTAAATTCAAAGTAATTTTTATTCAATAAAGGGATAAAAAAACGTCAGGAAAGCTTGTGAAATGCTTGCCACCATCTTTCAGGAATCTCCTCGTCACAAGCAGTTACATAATCATGATAGCTGCATGGAACCAAATGATGCCTTTTATACTTACTGTTATTATCATGGTAAGGTACTTCCATCCACCATCTATCCGTCTTCTTACTTTTATAAAATATTAACTCGTGACCGGAATTACGAATGTTAACTGTATACCTTATAAAATTAGATTTGCTTTTTAAAGGCAGATCATTTTTTCTATTAAATACACCTTCCAGAAAATACCAGATCATTTGAGCTACCAGAGCAGAGCTTTGTCCATAACGATCTATAGTTGGATTCAATTCATAAAATCCAACACAAGACAACTTATCACTCAAACCTGCATATCTCATTATCTGGCATACTTCCTCACCATAAAATCCATTTGGTGAAACATGTTTATTTCCCGGGGCATCCGAATGCCTAACTGATCCCAGATCAAAAGTCAACATATCAGCATTTCTGATAATTGGCTCTGTTTCATCAATAGAAGCCCTTACCTGCCCTACTCTGTATGTATCAAAATATAGCCTATCCATAAATGCAGTTGCTTCTGCACCTACATAATAACTTTGGTATCCAATATTGCTGTAATTGAACAAAAAGCTTGGTTGATGAAGGATTATTTTTCCCAAATAACTATCCGAACTTATTTCTTCTTCAATATTCCCTAAATCGAATTTAGAGTCAATACTTACAATATTTACAGTTTGTTCCAGATTCTTATACGCTGTATACTGGGCATAAGTCAAATCCTGACTACCTCCTAAGATCAAAGGAATAATATCTTTCTTAATTAAAGTGGCAATAATTTCGGAAAGCGCAACATAAGTGTCATTTAATGACTCACCCGGTTTCAAATTACCAAGGAAAGCAGTTTCAATTTTGAACCCGCCTTGCTTGAGTTGAAATAATTGCTTCATTACCTCCAATGGAGCTTCCGAACAACCAAAATTTCCTTTGGAACCCCTTTCCTCAGGTGCACCTAAGATCGCCACTTTTACTCCTTCCAGATCTGGAAAAGCAAACTGGGTATGAATACGGAATACACGGCCCAGATAAAATGGATCTTCATCCGGCATCACATCTTCCCATCCGGCAGGCATAGGCTCAAAATAATCCTGTAATTCCATAAATTATTTTGTCTTTTTGGCTTTGCTTGCCGGCTTTTTCTTTGTGGCTTTCTTAGTAACTTTCTTTGCCGGTTCTTTAGTATCACTTTTTGAACTCTTTTTGAACCTGCCTTTTGCAGGCTCCTGCTTGGAGGCAAGATCCAGGCAATCTTCAAGTGAAAGAGAAGCCGGATCAGTTCCTTTTGGGATCCTTACATTTTGTTTTCCAACAGCTATATAAGGACCATATCTTCCATTTTGAATGATAACATCCTCTCTTTCTTTAAATGTTTTGATGATCTTTTCTTTGTCCGCTTTTCGTTTTGCTTCAATCAATTCAGTAGAGGCTTTCAACTCAATTTCGAGAGGGTCTGTACCCTTTGGAATTGAGAAAAACGCTCCTTTGTGTCTCACATAAGGACCAAAACGACCAAGTGCTACAACCACATCCTCGTCTTCAAATTGTCCAAGAGTCCGTGGTAACTTAAACAGCTCCAATGCATCTTCCAGAGTAATTGTTTCCAATCTCTGATCAGCTTTTAGACTTGCATATTCCGGCTTATCATCTTCTTCTCCTCCTCCAATTTGAACGATAGGTCCGAAACGGCCAATTCGGGCAATGATTCTTCTTCCATTCTTAGGATGCACTCCCAAATGACGTTCTCCTGAAGCCCTCTCCGTATTCTTCTCCGTGAATTCAACATTCTTATGAAATGGTTCATAGAATTCTCTGATCATTTCGTTCCAGACTTTTTCTCCCTGAGCTATCTCATCGAATTCTTTTTCAACTTTCGCCGTAAAGTTAAAGTCCATGATCTTAACGAAATTTTCTACTAAGAAATCATTAACAACAGTACCAATGTCAGTAGGAAATAATTTATTTTTTTCAGCACCGGTGATTTCCGTTTTATCTTCTTTCGCCACTTTTGCATTTTCCAAAGTCAATAGAACATAGTGTCTTTCTTTTCCTTGTCTCTCTTCTTTAACTACATATCCTCTTTTCTGAATAGTAGAAATGGTTGGGGCATATGTTGACGGCCGTCCAATACCTAGTTCTTCAAGCTTTTTCACTAATGAAGCTTCGGTATATCTTGGAGGATGATGCGTGAAACGCTGAGTAGCCGTAATATTATTCAATTTCAGTTTTTCACCAACTTCCAATGGTGGCAGCATTCCATCTTGTTTTTCATCATCTTCATCATCAGTAGACTCCAGATAAACTTTCAGAAAACCTTCAAACTTTATTACTTCTCCCTGGGCTACTAATTCATCTTTCATTCCTGAAATAGAGATCCTGGCAGTTGTTTTCTCAAGAAGAGCATCCGCCATCTGAGACGCAATAGTTCGTTTCCAAATAAGATCATAAAGTCGCTTTTCAGAAGATTCACCATCAACTGAAGTTTCATTCATATAAGTAGGTCTGATTGCTTCGTGAGCTTCCTGGGCACCTTTGCTCTTGGTTGTAAATTTTCGTTCAAGATGGTACTCTTTTCCAAAAGACCTGTTTACTTCCGTTTCAGCAAGCCTTAAAGCAGTATCAGAAAGATTCAAAGAATCTGTCCTCATATAAGTGATCTTTCCACTTTCATAAAGCTTTTGCGCTATGACCATGGTTTGCGAAACCGAAAAACCTAGCTTTCTACTGGCTTCCTGTTGAAGCGTTGATGTTGTAAACGGTGCTGCCGGACTCTTCTTTGCCGGCTTGGTCTCCAGGTCATTTATGGTGAAAATGGCTCCATTACACGCATCCAGAAACGCCTGTGCTTCCGGCTCTGTATCAAATCTTTTAGGCAATTCCGCTTTCAGAATCGCTTTCATTCCTTGTTTATCGATATCGAATAATGCAACAACCCTGAATGCCGACTTAGCTTCATGTGCATCAACTTCCCTTTCTCTTTCAACAATCAATCGCACTGAAACAGATTGTACTCTTCCTGCTGATAAGGAAGGTTTGATCTTCTTCCATAGTATGGGAGATAACTCAAAACCAACCAATCTGTCAAGTATCCTTCTGGCCTGCTGTGCATCAACTAAATGCTTATCAATTGTCCTTGGATTCTGAATGGAATTCAGAATTGCCTCTTTTGTAATTTCATGAAACACAATACGTTTTGTGGAACTTTCTTTTAGTTTCAATGTCTCAAACAAATGCCAGGATATAGCTTCACCTTCCCGGTCCTCATCCGTTGCCAACCATACCGTTTCTGCTGCTTTAGCTAGTTTCATCAATTCTGAGATGACCGCTTTCTTGTCTTGGCTAACCTCGTAAGTCGGGGCAAAACCATTCTCAACGTCAATGGCTTTATCACTTTTCATAAGATCACGTACATGTCCGTAACTGGATTTGACCACAAAGTCTTTACCCAGAAACCCTTCAATTGTCTTGGCTTTTGCCGGTGACTCAACTATTAGGAGGTTCTTTGTCATTTATAAAGGATTGTTCCCTGAAGAAAAAATTAACCTCAGGGCGCACAAAATAAACAAATTCATTTCTCACAAACCAATTTTTATGTGAAGGAAGATTAATATGACATTTTGTCATTGGTAAAAATTCATACCTTTGCGTCAATAATTAAAGCATGCAAACAGATATTAAAGAGATTGACGAAAAACGTCAGGGTGAAGCAACCATGATGCCTTCTCCAACTGGGAATCAGGGCAGAAAGTTATACCTTGAAAGTTATGGTTGTGCAATGAATTTTTCAGATAGTGAAATCATTGCATCCATCATGATTGAGAAAGGATTTTGCACTACAGATACTGCCGAAGATGCAGACGTTATTTTTTTAAATACATGTGCAATACGTGATAATGCCGAATTAAGGATCTGGGCAAGGCTTAAAGATTTCAGACAAAAAAAGAAAGCAAATCCATCTTTGATCGTCGGAGTTTTGGGCTGTATGGCCGAGAGGCTAAAGTCCAAATTGCTTGAAGAAGAACAGCTGGTTGATCTGGTTGTTGGTCCGGATGCATATAGAGATCTTCCGAATCTCTTAGAACAAGTAGATGGTGGCCAGAAAGCTGTGAATGTATTATTGAGCAGAGAAGAAACTTATGCAGGAATTAGTCCTGTAAGGTTGGGAAGTAATGGAATAAGTGCATTTATCTCAATCACAAGAGGATGTAATAATATGTGCTCATTTTGTGTAGTGCCTTTTACCAGAGGACGCGAAAGAAGTAGAGATTCTCAGAGTATCGTGTTAGAAGCAGTTGATCTTTTTGAAAGAGGTTATAAAGAAGTGACCTTATTAGGTCAAAATGTAGATTCTTATTGCTTTGAAAGCGATGACGGGAATACCAAAGTAAATTTTGCATCATTATTAAAAATGGTTGCAGATGTGAGTCCTGATCTAAGGGTCCGCTTTTCTACATCTCATCCAAAAGATATTACTGATGAGGTATTACATATCATAGCTAATACTCCAAATATCTGTAACTATATACATCTTCCTGTACAATCGGGTAACAGCAGAGTTCTTGAATTGATGAACCGAACTTATACCCGGGAATGGTATCTGGAAAGAGTTGAGGCAATAAGGAGAATTATACCCGGTTGTGGTCTGTCTACCGATGTCATTACCGGATTTTGTTCAGAAACTGAAGAAGAACATAAGGATACATTGAGCATCATGGAAATTTCCAATTTTGATTTTTCATATATGTTCAAATATTCCGAACGACCCGGAACACTTGCTGCCAGAAAATATGCTGACGATATTCCGGAAGAAATAAAAGCAAAACGTTTGGATGATATAATAGCGACTCAAAAAGGATTATCATATATAAGTAATCAGAGGGATCTAAATAAGATACACAGAGTATTAATTGAAAGAGATTCCAAGAAATCAGCGGATCAATATTGTGGTAGAAATGACCAAAACAAAATGGTTGTTTTTCCAAAATCAACTCATGTTCCGGGTGATTATGTTAATGTATTGGTTACCGATTGTACATCAGCTACGCTAAAAGGCGTGATCGTGAATTAATTTGAACTCATGACTACCCAGGAGATAAAACAGAGATACGGTATCATTGGAAGTTCGACTTCTCTGAATATTGCTATTGATACCGCCAGACAAGTAGCCCCTACTGATATTACTGTACTTATTACCGGAGAAAGTGGCGTTGGTAAAGAAGTATTCCCTCAAATCATACATCAACTCAGTTCCAGAAAACATGGTCCTTATATAGCTGTAAATTGCGGTGCTATACCTGAAGGAACTATAGACTCTGAGTTATTCGGACATGAAAAAGGGAGTTTCACCGGAGCGCATGAGGCAAGAAAAGGTTATTTCGAAGTTGCAAATGGAGGAACAATTTTTCTGGATGAAGTAGCTGAACTTCCTTTATCAACTCAGGTAAGATTGTTACGTGTTTTAGAAACAGGTGAATTTTTCAAGGTCGGATCTTCAAAAGCATTGAAGACGGATGTCAGAGTGGTTGCAGCAACCAATGTAAACATGGCTGAAACAATTGCTAAAAATAAATTTCGGGAAGATCTTTATTATCGTCTCAATACTGTTCCCATTCATGTACCTCCTTTGAGAAACAGAAAAGAAGATATTTATTTATTACTTAGAAAGTTTGCTGCAGATTTTGCCGACAGATACAGGATGCCTGCAATTAGTTTGGATAGTGATGCCAGAACTATGCTTGAGGAATATCGATGGCCAGGGAATATTCGCCAATTAAAGAATATTACTGAGCAAGTATCTATTCTTGAGAGCAAAAAAGAAATATCAGGTAAAGTTTTATTGAATTATATCCCTTCCGAGAATGGAAATCAATTGCCCGTTTTATTCAAGGAACAGGGATCTTCATCCGGAGAATTTTCAGAAAGGGACATATTGTATAAGGTGTTGTTTGACATGAAAAAAGATCTGAATGATCTGAGAAAACTTGTTATGGGAATCATACAAACTGAAGGCAATACAAATCAACTTCAGGAAGAACAAGCGGGGTTGATCAGGAAATTATATCAGAGTGCCGACCGAGAAATTCCAAAAACTGAAGGGCATGTCAGTATTCTTGATCGTGAAAAATTTGAATCTGCTGCTTCAGATATTGAAGATTATGAAGAAGAAAGTCTTTCTTTGGAAGTTAAGGAAGTGGAATTGATTCGTAAAGCGCTTGAAAAACACAAAGGAAAAAGAAAATATGCTGCGAGAGAGCTGGGCATTTCTGAAAGAACTTTATATAGAAAGATCAAGGAGTATGAACTTACTTAAAAACCGCTTTCTGCTTTTGAATTACATTCTCATTTTTACAATTTGCGGATGTAAAGTTTATTCGTTCACCGGTGCATCTATTTCGCCTGAAATAAAAACTATCAGTGTTAGCTATTTCCCAAATCATGCATCAATTGTACAACCATCCTTAAGCCAGATAATCACTGAAAAGTTAAAAGAAAAATTCATAAGTCAGAGCGGACTACGGGTAATAGATACAGATGGAGATCTTGATTTTGAAGGGCGTATCACCAATTATACGACAAACCCTATAAATATTCAAGGAAATGAGACTGCTGCTCAAAACAGGTTGACCATTGCCATCCAGGTAAAATTTGTCAATAAATCAGAACCAAAGAATAATTTTGAAACCTCATTCTCCAGATATGCAGATTATGATAGCAACAGCAATCTAATTTCTGTTGAAGATGAACTAATTACCAAGATCAGTGATCAATTGATCGATGATATTTTTAATAAAGCAGTAATTAACTGGTAGAAGCCAATTATATTTGAAAAATGGACAGACAGAAGCTTCTGAAATATCTTGATGATCCGGCTACCTTAAATGGTAGTAGTCTTGCAGAATTGCAAGAATTGGTGAGACAATTTCCATATTTTTCTGCCGCACAGATCCTTCTGGCTAAAAATTTTCATAATCTGGAAAGTGTTCATTATAACAAACAATTAAAGCTTGCATCCGCATACAGTTTTGATAGAAAACTTCTGTATTCAGTTATCATGGAAAATGATAAAGCACCCTTAGAAGTTGAAGTGGCGGAATCGAAATTTGATGAAAATAATAAAACCGTTGAACAGGAACTTTCAGTTGCCGAATTGCAGGAAGTGCCGGTACCCAAAGTAGAAGAAGAATTAATTGAAGAAAAAGTAGTTGATTCTAAATTATCTGAATCCTTCATTGTAGTTACTGAAGCAGAAAAAACATTCAATCCAAATATATCTGATGAAGAGGTGTCAAAGGAGGAAATGTCGGAAAACGATACAACATCGGTATCCCCGCTTTCACCCAGAGAGATCATAGAAAACAGATTAAGAGAGATTACCGGTGGAAGAGATGAACAAAGAGCCACAGACACTTCAAGTGAAGTAAGAGATAAATCAAAGCCGGATCCAGATTTGACTAATGTATTGAATCCAACAACCGGAATACAAAGATCATCCGATCCAATAGAAACACCTGAAAATCGGGAAAGGACGGAAGTTGCTTTTAAGGATCCAATAGATAAGGAATCACTTGAAACTACACTTCCTGTAATTGATGAGTTTAAGTCAAAGACCGATACTGATGTTTCAAATGAAGATTTCAAGACAGTTGAAGATAGAATTGAAATTACAGACGAAGAAAGAGCAGAAGTAGAAATTGAGGCATTTGAGAAACCTGAGGAATTAATTCCTGATACTGATTTATCTGCAGAAGCTTCCGAACAAATTGAAGAGGAAGATCTGATACCAGAGCTGGAACAGACCATTCTGGAGGAATTACCGGTTACAATGCCGGTGAGTTCCTTGATAACAAAAGATGAACCAGTTGAAGAAGAAAGAATTACAGATCATCATTCTGAGACACATTCTTTTTCGGATTGGTTGAAATTATCCAAAAGGTCAGCTGATGATGAAAATACTGAATTGATAAATATTAGATCAAAATCAGAAAATGATGAAGATCAAGTTGAAGAGGATTTGGATATTTCAAACATGAAAGCTCCTATTCTTCCTGCGAACAAAGCAGAAAGAACAAAGATCATTGATAAATTTATTCAGGAGGAGCCCCGAATTGAACAAGGTAAAACCAGTTTCTTTTCGCCAATGAATATGGCAAGAAAGAGCGTTGTAGAGCATGATGATATTTATTCTGAGACACTTGCCAAGATCTATGACAAGCAGGGTAACTATTTAAGAGCCCTAAAGATGTATGAAAAATTACGTTTGAAATATCCGGAAAAAAGTACTTCCTTTGCAGCCCAAATTACGCGCTTAAGAAGCCTCATTGAATCACAAGATAATTAATAGAAAGACATATAAATGTATACTTTAATCTCAATTCTAATCGTAGTAGCCTCAGTATTAATGATACTGGTAGTTTTGGTTCAAAATTCAAAAGGCGGAGGACTGGCTTCAGGATTTGCATCTTCAGGACAGATCATGGGTGTTCGCAAGACATCTGATTTCCTTGAAAAAATGACCTGGGGATTAGCAATTGCACTTTTTGCACTTTCGGTTTTAGCTACATTTTCATTACCAAAGCATTCAGGGGTTCAAGATAATTCAGCGATCCAGGAAAAAATAGATAATACAGCTGCACCAGCAGAAGGTGCTCCATTTGCACCCGCTCCTGCTGACGGTTCTGAAGGAACTACAGAAGAGCCGGCCAACTAAAATAAAATGACACGATGTCACAATGCCTGTCTAACAAGACAGGCATTTTTGATTTAATCTGTCATTATTTCTACTTATTCATCTTGGCATAATCATCGCTTTAGGCTGAGCGCAAAGAAAATTTTCAGCAATCATTCAATTTCATTTATTCATGAAAAACGTAAAAATTAAACCACTTGCCGACAGAGTACTCGTATCTGTATCTCCGGCAGAAGAGAAGACCGCAAGCGGTATCATAATTCCTGATACTGCAAAAGAGAAACCACAACAAGGGACTATTGTTGCTGTTGGTGGTGGCAAACCTGATGAACCAATGACTGTAAAAGTTGGTGATCGTGTACTTTATGGAAAGTATGCAGGCACTGAAATAATGCATGAAGGAAAAGAATACCTTATCATGCGTGAATCAGACATCTTTGCAGTTATATAACCAGGAATTAACCAATAATTTATTAAAAGAATAAAAAAATGGCAAAACAAATCACATTTGACCTTGAAGCTCGTGATGCTCTGAAAAGAGGAGTTGACGCTTTAGCAAACGCTGTAAAGGTTACTTTGGGTCCTAAAGGACGTAATGTTATTATCGATAAAAAATACGGTGCACCTATCATTACAAAAGATGGTGTAACGGTAGCAAAAGAAATAGAATTGGCTGACCCTATCGAAAATATGGGTGCTCAGATGGTAAAAGAAGTTGCTTCTAAGACTGCAGATGTTGCAGGTGATGGAACTACAACTGCTACTGTATTGGCTCAGGCCATTGTTACTGCAGGATTGAAGAATGTTGCAGCCGGCGCAAATCCGATGGATCTAAAACGAGGTATTGATAAAGCTGTAGTTGCTGTAATCGAAAACTTACGTAAACAAAGTAAATCTGTTGGTGATGATAATCAGAAGATAGAACAAGTTGCTACTATCTCTGGTAATAATGATCCTGAAATCGGTAAACTTATCGCAGAAGCAATGAAGCGTGTAAAGAAAGAAGGCGTTATCACTGTAGAAGAAGCAAAAGGAACTGAAACAACTGTTGAAGTTGTTGAAGGAATGCAATTTGACAGAGGATACATTTCTCCCTATTTCGTTACGAATGCTGACAAAATGGAGACCGTGATGGAGAATCCATACATTCTTATTTACGACAAGAAGGTTTCAAGTATGAAAGAACTTCTTCCTGTTTTGGAAAAGGTTGTTCAATCAGGACGTCCAATGTTGATCATCGCAGAAGATATCGACGGAGAAGCATTGGCTACATTGGTAGTAAATAAAATCCGTGGTTCATTGAAGATCGCTGCTGTTAAAGCTCCGGGATTCGGAGATCGCAGAAAAGCGATGATGGAAGATATTGCTATTCTTACGGGTGGTACATTGATCTCAGAAGAGCGTGGATTCAAACTTGAGAATGCAGATATTACCATGTTGGGTACTGCTGAAAAGATCACTATCGATAAAGACAATACGACAATTGTAAATGGTGGAGGTAAGAAGACGGATATCCAGGCTCGTGTTAAACAAATCAAAGCTCAGATTGAAACTACTACATCGGATTATGATAAGGAAAAACTACAGGAACGTCTTGCAAAGTTAGCTGGCGGTGTTGCAGTACTTTATATTGGTGCAGCTACTGAAGTTGAAATGAAAGAGAAGAAAGATCGTGTTGATGATGCATTGCATGCAACCCGTGCTGCTGTTGAAGAAGGAATCGTACCGGGTGGTGGTGTAGCTTATATTCGTGCTATTTCTGCATTGGACAAACTTACAGGTTTGAATGAAGATGAAGTAACAGGAATCGCTATCATCAAGCGTTCTTTAGAAGAGCCATTGAGACAGATAGTTGCTAACTGCGGTGGAGAAGGTTCTATTGTAGTTCAGAAAGTAAAAGAAGGTAAAGCTGATTTTGGATACAATGCTCGTACAGAAAAGTATGAAAATCTGCATGCTGCAGGTGTAATTGATCCAACAAAAGTGACCCGTATTGCTTTGGAAAATGCAGCATCTATTGCCGGAATGTTATTGACCACAGAATGTGTGTTAGCTGACATCAAAGAAGATAGACCTGCTATGCCGGCCGGAATGGGCGGTATGGACGGAATGATGTAATTTCTGTTTAATAATTAGAAAGCCCTGCAGGATTTATTTCTGCAGGGCTTTTTGTGTTCAAAGGACTTGATTTCAACATCAAATTTTCGTAATTTATGTAAAATCTAATGTCATGGATACATTATCTAAAATAGATAATTGGGGTGAATCTCATCCTTCTAGATCGCTTGAAATATTAAGAATAGTTTTGGGATTGATCATTTTCTTCAAAGGGGTATTTTTTATCCAAAATACCGAAGAGATAAATACGATGCTTTCCAATAGTAAACTAGCCTGGGGAACATTTATGATCGCTCATTATGTCGCTATGGCTCACCTTCTGGGAGGAATATTAATCACCATTGGTTTAATTACCCGGATAGCAATCTCTTTCCAGCTTCCGGTATTACTCGGAGCAATTATCTTTGTAAATGCTCAGCATGGTTTTTTCAGCATGCAAAGTGAATTGGGTTTTTCCATATTGGTTTTTGTCTTACTCGTATTTTTCTTGTTTTATGGATCCGGTCCTTATTCAGTTGATCATTTTATGGAGAAGAACAAAAATGTTTAAATTGCTGAATGATAATTCACGAGATCAGTTGGCAAGATTTTGAAAAAGTTGATATAAGGATAGGTACTATAATTTCAGTGATGGAATTTCCGGAAGCAAGGAAACCAGCTTACAAGTTATTGATCGATCTGGGAGATTTGGGCACAAAAAAATCCAGCGCACAAATTACTAATTTATACACAGTTGAAGAATTGAAGGGAAAACAAGTTATTTGTGTTTGCAATTTCCCTCCAAAACAAATCGCAAATTGGATCTCTGAAGTATTGGTAACCGGTTTTTCAGATCCAAATGGAAATATCGTTCTCGCCACTGTTGATCAGAAATTGCAGAATGGCAGTAAATTACATTGAATGGTAAAGGACACGGATTTTTTTTCAAGAGTCTTTGAAGTAGTGAGACAAATCCCTGAAGGCAAAGTAACAAGCTATGGTGCCATTGCGAGATACCTGGGAACAAGCCGTTCGTCTCGCATGGTTGGTTGGGCAATGAATGCATCACATAGCAGTAAACTTTTCATTCCTGCGCACAGGGTAGTGAATCGAAATGGAGTTCTAACAGGTAAGAATCATTTTGGCAGTCCGAATCTAATGCAAGAACTGTTGGAGAATGAAGGAATTAATGTAAAAAATGATCAGATCATTGATTTTAATGAGAAATTCTGGGACCCTTTGGTGTATTTAAAAAGTGATAAGTAAGGCTTTTTCGTAAATTTGCATCAAATGATCACAAAAGAACAAGTACTGGAAGCATTGAGTTATGTTGAAGAGCCCGATCTGAAAAAAGATCTGGTTACGTTAAACATGATTGAAAATGTAGAAGTAGATGGTAAGTCAGTGAGTTTCACTGTTGTATTAACAACACCAGCATGCCCTTTGAAGGAATTGATAGAAAGAGCTTGTGTTAACGCTATCATACATTACGTTGACAAGGATGCCCAAGTAAAAGTTAATCTAACTGCGCGCGTCACATCTGGTCGTCCTAACCAGGAGGCATTGCTACCGCAAGTAAAAAACATCATTGCTGTAGCATCAGGAAAAGGTGGAGTAGGAAAATCGACAGTAGCAGTGAATCTGGCTGTAGCTCTTGCTCAGTTAGGTGCGAAAGTGGGTTTGATTGATGCAGATATTTACGGTCCATCAGCACCTATCATGTTCGGAGTAGCAAACGAAAAATTATTTGTCAAGGAAACCGCTGAAGGAAAAAGTGTGATCGTGCCAATTGAAAGGCATGGTGTAAAACTTCTTTCAATGGGATTTCTTGCAGACCCTGAGAAAGCGATTGTATGGAGAGGTCCAATGGCATCAAAAGCTTTGAGACAATTACTGTCCGATGCAGAATGGGGAGAATTAGATTATATGATCGTTGATCTGCCTCCGGGAACAGGTGATATCCATTTGACATTAGTCTCTGCTGTGCCTGTCACAGGAGCAATCATCGTTTCTACTCCACAGGATATTGCATTGGCTGATGCGATCAAAGGAGTTGATATGTTTAGAATGGATTCGGTGAAGGTACCCATCCTGGGCTTGGTTGAAAACATGGCATACTTTACTCCTGCTGAATTACCTGAAAACAAATATTATATTTTCGGAAAAGAAGGATGTAAGAATCTTGCATCCAGACTTGAATTACCTTTCCTGGGTGAAATACCTATTGTACAAAGTATCCGTGAAGGCGGAGATCAAGGAGTACCTGTAGCATTGGATTCATCCACACCTTCAGGACTCGCATTTGAAAATCTTGCAGCTCAGGTTGCACAGCAGGTTGCTATAAGAAATGCAACCTTAGCTCCTACTCAAACTATTCAAGCTGTTCATTAATGAAACTAAATAAAGATCCAAAATTTTTAGCACGAATAGAATCTACATTAGATTCTCTCAGACCCTATCTTAGAACTGATGGAGGAGACGTTTCGTTAGTTGAAGTAACAGATGGAATGATCGTAAAATTAAAACTGTTAGGTGCATGCTCATCTTGTTCGATGAGTATGATGACCTTAAAAGCAGGAATTGAACAAGCAGTATTAAAAGCTATACCTGAGATCGTATCTGTTGAATCTGTTTCTTCAGTAGATGAAGCAATGGAGTTATGATCTCTATTATTAAAACAAAGCCCCGCATTTCATTTGAATTGCGGGGCTTTGTTTTATATGATAAAAATTGATCAGTTATTCAAAAAGTTTGAAATCTCTTCGAAGTATTTATTTTTATCAGAAGTAAAATTCTTATCGTTTGAAGGACTTCCTTTAACTATGTATGTTTTGGTTATGCCTTTTAATAATTTGGTATCAGCAGGGGTAATAAGATCATCATTCGCTGAAACAATCACTAGTACTCCTTTCAAGTGTGCAGGAGTTTTGCCGTAGGCATAAAGAGGTTCATAGTTTTTATCAAATCCAAAAGGCATCATTACTTCTTTTTGACGACGTTCTTTGATCTTGTTCTTCATTGTTTCAAGACTAAGAAATGGACCATCTGCTACGATCTTTTGTGTCTCCACTCTATTCGCTCCAACTCCTAAAGAAATGCCTGCTCCTATGTTGGTTCCATAAAGATTGAATTTTGTAATTGCTCTGCTTTTTCTCAGGTAATCAAGAACACTGCTGAGATCCGTCAGGAACTGCGGGTAAATATAAATTTCAGGATCGATCTGGAATTCTGAACTGGCTCCATAACCTCTGTAATCATAAGCTGCTACATTATAACCTGCAGATAAAAAACTATTTATTTGTTCCAGATTGTCTGCCATATTTCCGTCTCCACTACCACTTATTACCATCCAATTAGTAGTCTTTTTTGTTGTTTCGAAAAACCACGCATTTAATGTAGCTCCATCTGAAGTAGGAACTTTTTCTTCTTTGTATTTCATTCCAAATTTATCCGGAGTGACCTTGTATTCTTTTACCGGATTCAAGGCATTTGCATTCGATGAAAAAATGCAAATCAATATTACTAACACAATTGAACTTAAACTGAATTTCATGAATCTGAATTTTGCGGATTATTATTATCCAAAAATAACAAAGACAAGGCGAATCTATTGCCTTGAATTTTCTTTATTTATTAACAACCTACTTACTGATCATTAATTTTATCCGCCTGGAAGTTCCATTTCGCAGAACTAACTCAGCAACATAGCTGCCTGACCGGGGTATAGTGATCTCCAAATTTCCTTTCTGAACTTCATCTATGATCAGCTGTCCTTTTAGATCATAGACCCGGATTGAACTCACTTCTTTTTCATTTATACCGGAAAACCTAACTAATCCGGAAGAGGGCTGGGGGAAGGCCAAGATTTCTTCTATTTCGATTTGAGGGATAGAACTTATTAAATTACAACTCAAGTGATCAAAAAGAAAATTCTTTACGTGGGTTACTGTACTATCCATATATGCTGCACTTCCTGCATATGGCACGTGTCCGGCTCCAATGAAGGTCTTTAGATCTGATTCTGTCTGAATGGAATCTGCATACAGATCCAGTGCTCCGGAGCCATCTACCGGCATAATTGGAAATACATTTAAAAGATACAGTGTTGCTGTGCCATAGGGTACGACATTATCATTGGTACCATGCACACTTACAAGTGGGAGGTCATTATTCTCTAACCATCTTTTTTCACCCAGTGCTCCACAAAGATTAATCACACCTTTTGTACTAACACTAAATCCGGGATTCCCACTGAGTCCCTCAAAGCCACCTACTGCAGCAGTGTCAATATATACTGGTACTTCTAAGGTCTTATCTAAATAAGCCATGTGAAGTGCTGTAATGGCTCCTGCGGAACTACCACCGATCCAGATCTGGGTAGTATCAATTTTATATGCATTGCCAGTCTGGGCGGTCATATAAAAATACCTAACTGAAGCCTTCATGTCTTGAACTGCCCGCATCACTGATAAAGTAGTATTCGCCTGATTGAACGGACTGGTGATGCCTAATCGATATTCGATAGAAGCTGTTATATATCCCATTTTTGCAAACTTGTTGCAAATTGTGACCACATCAGCATCTTTCCTTGTGCCGGTTACAAAACTACCCCCGTGGGCAAAAATGAGCAATGGACGCAATTGAGCAGTATCACCGGCCGGTTGATAGATATCCATTTTAAGGATCAGGTTTGCGCCCGTATTTGTAATGCTATTGCCGTATACAACATCCTTTATCGTATCAACACTCGAAAATATTGTTGAATTATATCTTATCCCATCACAAAATACCTGAGCATTAACATATGTAATGCAATTTGCTGCAATTAGTAAACAAAAAAAGATCTTTCTCATAAAAGTAGTTTTGGCGATGCAATTTATACAAATGTTAGTATCAAGCAATCAAATTTTGCAGATATGGCATTATGCACTATATGTAGTACATTTGTACTCTCATAGATTAAATCCCATCCTATTATGAACCGCACTTCGGATGTGCTCGATCATGTGATCATCAAGTTTGCCGGTGATTCCGGTGACGGGATGCAGCTCACCGGCACACAGTTTACAAATACAGCAGCCCTTTTAGGAAATGACCTAAGTACATTCCCAGATTTTCCGGCGGAGATTCGTGCTCCTCTTGGCACACTCGCAGGTGTTTCTGGATATCAGCTTCATTTTGGAAGTGTAGAGATCCATACTCCCGGTGATCAATGTGATGTATTGGTTGTGATGAATGCTGCCGGACTTAAGGCTAATTTGAGAAACCTAAGGCCCGGAGGAATTATCATAGCAAATACTGATGGTTTTGATCCAAAAAATCTAAGGCTTTCTAAATATCCGGAAGGGGTTAATCCTATTGAAGATAATTCTTTAGAAGGATACAAAGTTATCAAGGTCGATGTTACTAAAATGACACGTACGGCTTTGGTTGATTCCGGACTTGGGATTAAAGAAATAGACCGTTCAAAGAACATGTTCGTTCTTGGATTTTTATATTGGATGTACAATAGATCAATAGACAACAGTGTAAAATTCTTAACGGATAAATTCAGCAAGAAACCAGAGATCTTAGATGCCAACATAAAAATTCTTAAAGCGGGATACCATTATGGTGAAACGAGCGAAGAATTTGGAACCAGGTTTATTGTAAACCCGGCGAAAATGCCGGCAGGTGTTTATCGTAATATTATGGGAAATCAAGCCACGGCTCTGGGTTTCATAGCAGCTTCAAAAAAATCAGGACTCGATCTTTTTTATGGCTCCTACCCTATCACTCCTGCCTCAGACGTTTTACATGAACTTTCAAAACATAAACATTTTGGGGTTCGTACATTTCAAGCGGAAGATGAAATAGCAGCAATATGCTCATCAATAGGTGCGTCCTTTGGAGGGCATCTTGGAATAACTGCATCATCCGGCCCGGGTATAGCTTTGAAGACTGAAGCCATTGGATTAGCTATTATGCTTGAGATCCCTTTGGTGATATTAAACGTTCAAAGAGGTGGTCCTTCAACCGGACTTCCTACTAAGACTGAACAAAGTGATTTGATGCAAGCTTATTATGGCAGAAACGGAGAAGCTCCTATGCCCATCATAGCTGCATCTAGTCCTGCAGATTGTTTTTTCGCAGCTTTCGAAGCATGCAAGATCGCATTGGAACATATGATTCCGGTTATGCTCTTGACAGATGGTTATATTGCCAATGGAGCTGAACCCTGGAGATTTCCAAAATCTGAAGATCTAAATGAGATCAAACCGGTTTTTGCAAAGGCTCCTGCAGATGGAGAAAAATTTCTTCCTTACAAAAGAGATGAAAAATTAAGCCGCCCCTGGGCTGTACCCGGTATGAAAGGTATGGAACATCGCATTGGTGGATTAGAAAAAGAACACGAGACCGGAAACATTTCTTATGATCCTGACAATCATCAATTCATGATCAAATTAAGAGAAGAAAAGGTAGAAAAGATCGCTGATTATATTCCAAAATTAAAAGTGGAAACCGGCAATGAAAAAGGAAAACTCCTGATCCTTGGATGGGGCTCAACAGCCGGTGCTATCAAAGGTGCAGTACAAAGAGCGATTTTAGAAGGTTATGATGTAAGTCAGGCTCATCTAAGAAATATGAGACCATTTCCATCTAATTTAGGTGAGGTCTTAAATAGCTTTGAACATGTTATCATTCCTGAAATGAACGAGGGTCAATTAATAAAGATCATTCGTGATAAATATCTTATCCCGGCACAAGGGTTTAATAAAGTTCAGGGACTTCCATTTACATCAGGCGAATTATACAATCACATAGTCGACTATTTTAAAAATTCTTGATCATGAAGCATATTTTCAATCCAAAATTTTCGGTAGAAACAGCAGGAGGAAATGGCAGTGCAACACTCACTTCCAAAGATCTTCAAACAGATCAGGATATAAGATGGTGTCCGGGTTGTGGTGATTATTCCATATTGAAACAAGTACAAACTGTATTGCCGGAATTAAATATTCCCAGGGAAAATATCGTTTTCATTTCCGGTATAGGTTGTTCTTCCAGGTTTCCGTATTACATGGAAACATATGGCATGCATAGCATTCATGGAAGAGCTACTGCAGTTGCCAGCGGACTTAAAGCAACAAGACCTGATCTAAGTGTTTGGATCGTTACCGGAGATGGAGACTCAATGTCTATTGGTGGGAATCATTTCATCCACCTGTTGAGAAGAAATTTCAATGTAAATATCCTGTTATTCAACAATGAAATTTATGGTCTAACTAAAGGTCAATACTCTCCTACTTCTGAAATGGGAAAAGTGACTAAATCGACCCCAATGGGATCCATTGATCATCCATTTAATCCTATCGCATTGAGTTTGGGAGCAGATGCCACTTTTGTTGCAAGGTCTATGGACAGAGACCCAAAACATCTTCAGGAGATGTTAAGAAGATCGCACGCACATAAAGGAACTTCTTTACTTGAGATCTATCAGAATTGTAATGTATTTAATGACGGTGCTTTCTTCAGATACACAGATAAAGAGAGTAAAGCTGATTCAACATTGTTTCTTGAACAAGGTAAGCCACTTATATTTGGATCCTCTAATCAATTTGGAGTGATGCTCGATGGGTTTACTCCGAAGATCGTGAACTTAGAAGAAGGAACAGTTTCTACAGATGCTCTTTGGGTTCATGATGAAAAAGACAGATTGAAGGCTAATATTTTGTCTCGATTCTTTGATAATCCAAGATCTGAACATCATGTTTTTCCAAGACCATTTGGTGTATATTTTCAGGAAGAAAGATATTGTTATGAGGATGCTTTAGCAGCACAATTAAAGGAAGCAAAAGACAAAAAAGGCGAAGGTGATTTAGATGCTTTATTACAAGGCAGAGATACCTGGGAAATTCACTAATCAGCCCAGACACCGGGTTTCAAAGACCAATCATACCCCGTAAATTTAATCTGAGGATTAGAATTACGGGGTATTAAATTTCTATCCTTCATGAATAAGATCAAACCCGATTGTCCATCAAAATCTTTTATGAACCAATTCAATAATTCAATTATTTCAAGACTATTTACAGTCGTATCCAAATGACTGTTGTTGCGTAAAAAATTTATTGTTGATTCTTCTAATTGCAGATCTATATTCTCTTGATCATAGATCTTTAAAGGTGGACAAGATGCGGCACCACAGTTTAATGCAAAATGTATTCTGGGATCTAAATGTGTTGACAGTTTTCTTTCAACTTTATTCTTACTTATCTTTTTGAACCATCCAAAGGACCACCAAATCCTTCCGTTTCTCAATAAGTCATGTTCTATATCATTCGCTGATAATTTATTGCCTGCAAGACATAAGTTTGATCCACTAAAAAATGCTGTTCGATCAACCAGACTTTCATAGTCACCTTTGAAGTTCTTAAGCTCTGATATGATATATGCATTATACAAATTGATCAAAAATGTTTTCCTGATACTCTCATCAGAAAGTACTTCGAAGAGTTCATTTTCTTGCAGTCTGCATAAAGTATCACGAATCCCAAATTCAGAAGAATTATTTTTGAGCCTTTCCAACCAAATGCCCGGAAGCTCACGTATATCAACAGGATCCTTAAATTTTAAGTCAATATCTGTCTCAACTTTTGGATATGTAGCCGGAATATAAAGCCAGATAAAGAAGAAAATTGCAATAGAAATAAATCCAAATAAAAAATACTTCCCCTTCATTTAAATAATATAAGGATAAAGCGGTTCAAAAAAAAATCTATCCCTTAATAATGACAGAACAATACTTGGATCAGATCTTCTTTCACAGAAAAAATAAGAATGTTTTTCATGTTATATAGCTATCATTTAAATAGAGATATAACATTATGAAAAATTAATATAGATTCTTAAAACTTTATTTGGGCGCCCAGTGTTAAGTAGGAAACGCCATAGCCAACCTCTCCGTAAATACCCATATTGTCAGAGATGTAGTATCTAGCCCCCAAATAGACTGATGAAGTTAAGGTCGTCCCTCCATAATTTGGTTGAGAAAAAGGTGTACCTGAATAAGAATATTTACTGCGAAAATTCAAAGAATACAATCCTAACATAACTCCCGCATAAGGATCAAATTTTTGATCTTCCGTAAAGTTCCAATGGTATGCAGACCTTAATCCGAAAATGGAATAATTCCACTTATAATCGTAGGTGCCAAAAAAATCTGAACCATGATATTTATAACTTTTAAAACCAAAATAACCTCCTAAACTAATTGTTCCAGGACCTACCCCATCCCAAACTCCTCGTTCGTAAAACATACTTATAGCAGGGGTTTGAGAATTATAAGTATAACTTCCATAGGATCCACCTATTCCAAGACCGGCTCCAATAACATTCGTATCTTTCTGAAATGACTGAGCAGAAATAGAAAAAGAAAAAAGAAAGCAGATAAAATAAAAAAGTATGCGTTTCATAACTAAAGATTTGATAACAAATGTAATTAACCTCTACCTTGAAAAATGAAAAATCTTTTCAAGTTTTCAAACATGAAATGTTAATATAGAATTAACTCAAATATTTAGCAACTATAGGCATTCTTCTTCCCATTCCAAAAGCTTTGGTCGTAACCCTCAATATGGGAGGAGTTTGATATCTCTTATATTCATTCACATTAACCATTCTTAAAATTCTCTTGACGAGAGATTCATCATATCCCATATCGATGATATCTTTAGGACTTTGCGTCATTTCAATATATTGAAAAAGGATCTCATCAAGAATATCATATGGAGGTAATGAATCTGAATCTTTTTGATCTGGCCTAAGTTCCGCTGAAGGTGGTTTAGTTAATGTATTTTGAGGAATAATTTCAGCATCTCTATTTATGAAATTACAAAGTGAATACACTTTGGTTTTATAAAGATCCCCAATAACACTAATGCCTCCACACATATCACCATACAAAGTTCCATACCCAACAGCTGCTTCACTTTTGTTGGAAGTGTTGAGTACTATGCTCCCAAATTTATTGGAAAGCGCCATCAATATAACACCCCGAACCCTGGCCTGAATATTTTCTTCTGTAATATCAAAAGGCCGATCTCCAAACACGGGTTTAAGAGTATCAAGGAATGAATTGTAGACTTGATGTATTGGAATCAAATTTTGAATCGCGCCCAAGTTCTCAGCTAGTTTTTTCGCATCGTTTACAGAATGATCGCTGGAAAACGGACTTGGCATCATTACTAATTTTACATTTTCAGGTCCAAGTGCTTTGCAAGCTAAAACCGCTACCAAAGCAGAGTCTATTCCACCTGACAGACCCAAAATAGCTCTTTCAAAACCAAGTTTTCTAAAATAATCTTTGATACCAAGTACCAACCCATCATGAATCAATTCTATTTCTTCCGGATAATCTGAAATAGTTGGTAGCTCATTTATTTTTGAGAGGTCTATTGTCAGTGTTTTTTCTTTGAAATATTCAAGAGCTACTTTCTTTTTCCCATTCAGATCATAAATACAAGATCCCCCATCAAAAATAAGTTCAGTTTGTGCTCCAACATGGTTTACATAGATCAAGGGAATTTTATAATTCCTGGAATTTTCTGAAAGCACATGGTCTCTTTCACGGGCTTGCTGATATGAAAAGGGTGAAGCGGCAATGTTGATCATAAGATCCGGTCTCTGCTGAATAAGCGTATCCATCGGACAATCTGTATACAACGGATTCTGATCGATATTCCAAAGATCTTCACAAATCGTTAGTGCTATTCTCTGACCTTTATACTCAATGATATTGTGTTCTTTACAAGGTTCAAAGTAACGGTATTCATCAAAGATATCATAGGTTGGAAGCAGTGACTTATGCACTACATATTTGATCATGCCATCAGCACAAAAGAACGCTGAATTGAAAAGGTCTTTTCCTTCAATTTTAGGATTATGTGATGGGCTTCCCACGATAACAGCAATACCAATACATTCTTTAGCAAGTCGTTCGACGGTCTCCACACATTGGTCCACAAAATCATCAAAATCAAGAAAATCTCTTGGTGGGTAACCTGAAACTGCTAGTTCCGGAAAAACAATTAGATCAGAATTTGATTCTTTTGCTTTATTGACCTGAGCAATCATATTTTGAAGATTTCCCTCAAAATTTCCTACATGGCAATTGATCTGTGCTAAAGTGATTTTCATAAAAAAACCCGATCTATTTAGACCGGGTAAAGTTAGTTAAAAATGGGGTTGTCTAGAATAAGACTCCAACATTCAAAGCAATATAGTTAGCAATTGCTTTTCCTTGAAACCCATCCTTATCTTTTAAAACATCAATGAAGCCATTATTGAAAGTTACTCCGGCAAGAATAGAGGTTGAACCGCCTAAAGAATATTCAGTACCTACAGATATCAGAAGTGAAATATTTACCGGGCTAATATCTTTTATGATATCATTGTCTTTAGCAACCGTTGTGGTATTGCCAATTTTCGTCTCATTGTCGGATCTGGCTTTGATCAAAACGCCTGGTGCAAAACCAAATTGAGCAAAATAGGTCATATACCCAATCTCATTGGTTTTCATCTTCATGGTCAAAGGGATCTCAACGTATTGGAGTGTCAAATCACTGATTGAAGAAGTTGTATCATTGGTCACAAATTTCAAACTTCCACCTCTGTAAGTAATGTCAAGGCCAGTGGCAAATGCATAATTATCAGTAAAATTAAAATCTGTCATTATTCCATAGGAAAAGCCTAATTTTGAGCCATTGCCTTCTATACCTTTAGTATCCGGTTTTAACCATGCCAAAGCAGGCGCTACTTTGAGCCCAAAGCGGAAATCCTGAGCAACTGTATGTGCACAAAATGCTAAACCTATTATCAGTGTAATTCCTAATTTTTTCATAATGTTCCCGTTTATATTCACAATGATAAAGAAAATTAATGAGCGGCCAAAGGCAGTAGTTATTAGTTCTTTATTTTTTCTTTTGATACTTTCTTGCCAATCCGACAAATTTAAAGTTGATGTTTCCGAAATTCAAGTAGACTCAAAGATCTCCAGGCTTGATTTGGATATTTCAGAATATACAGAAAAAAATTCTAATTCCGGATATGATGATCTAAGATCAAAATATGGTGCTTTCTTTGATCTGTACGTGAAATTTATAATCGGAATTGGTGAACCGGATCATCCTGCAACTCCTGAAAGGTTTCAACAATTCCTGAATGATCAGGGAATAAAGGATGTTATGGCAGCGACTTCAGAAAAATTCAAAGATCTTGATCAACTGGAAGCTGAGCTTGAATTAGCTTTAAAACATTATGCACATTATTTCCCACATAATGTCGTACCTAAGCCAATTGCATTTATTTCAGGATTAAATTATGCAATAATTACAACTGACAGTACCCTGGGAATTGGACTTGATATGTATTTGGGTCCTGATTTTAAAGCTTACGAAAGTATAGGTTTGCCCAAATATAAGATCAATAAAATGATAGCCGAAAATATCGCCGTTGATTGTGTAAAAGGGATGGCTCAAAGCGAATGGCAACAAGATACTGTTCCCAGAGAATTTTTAAGTCAAATGATCTATCAAGGCAAAATGTATTATTTTATAAAATCGATGTTGCCTGAGAAAAGCGATGATGATGTAATACAATTTAGTGCGGGTCAACTCGATTGGTGTAAGCAAAATGAAGCTATGATCTGGTCATTTTTTATTGAGAATAATTTACTTTATTCAACGGATGCAATAGAATTTTTAAAGTTTATTAATGATGGTCCTTCTACCAATGGATTCCCGGCAGAAGCTCCTCCCATCCTTGGTTCCTGGATAGGATGGCAGATAGTAAAAGCCTACATGAATAATTCACCTGAAGTAAGTTTGACAGGATTGATGAATGAAGCTGACACACAAAAAATACTACGAATTTCTAAATACAAACCCTCTAAATAATAATGGATAACACAAAATTACACAAATCGAATATAACACTTCATGTTGAACTCGATGAGACCAAAACACCTGAGACCTTATCATGGGAAGCCCCTGATTCCGGAGTAGAAGGATTAAAGTCCTGCGATGGTGCATTGCTTACTTTCTGGGACAGTAAAACAACAAGTTCTTACAGAATAGATCTTTGGACAAAAAAGATGCGTATTGATGACATGCAAAGATTTATTTATGAAAATCTAATGTCGATGGCAGATACCCTTGAGCGAGCCACATCAGATGCAGAATCAGCAAAAGAATTGAGAAATTTCAGTAATGATCTTATCAAAAAAATAAGAGCCAGGCAGTAAAATTACTTTTTGAAGATCGTAGAGCAACTGGAAATATATTCCAATAATTCATCGCGGCCTGCTCCTTTTTCCGCGGATGTCAGGATATAAGGGGGCATCTCTTCCCATTCCTGCATTACTTTCCTTTTGAAGGCTGCAACTGAAGCACTCGTTTTATTGGTGGTTTGCTTATCACATTTTGTGAAGGTGATCATGAAAGGGATACCATTTTCTCCTAGCCATCTCATGAATTCCAGGTCATTAGCTTGTGCTTCCAGCCTTGAGTCAATCAGAATAAAAACATTGATCAAATTTGTCCGGCCTCTAAGGTATTCACGCAAGTTATGCCCCCATGTCTCTCGCTCAGTTTTCGATACTTTTGCATAGCCATATCCCGGAAGATCAACCAAATACCAGACATCATCCACTACATAGTGATTTAAAAGTCGGGTCTTTCCGGGAGTACCTGAGGTTTTAGCTAAACCTTTAATGCCGGTAAGCATGTTGATAAGGGAAGATTTTCCAACATTAGACCTGCCAATAAAAGCAAATTCTGCTTTATCTGCAGGTGGACAATCCTTTAGACCTTTACTACTTTTTAAGAATTCTGTAATCATTATGGGTGTTTTGCCAACCAAGAGCTCAAAAGATCATTGAACTCTATCGGTTTTTCCATCATAGGTGCATGACCACATTGATCAATTATATTCAATTCAGAATTACCAATAAGTCGTTTAAACTCTTCCCCAACTTCCGGAGGTGTGATGGTGTCATTCTTGCCCCAAATAAGACAGGTTGGCTGTTTTATTTTGGAGATCTCATCTGCCATATTATGTCTGATAGCTGATTTCGCCAAAGCAAGAATACGTATCAGTTTGTGTTTATTATTTACAATCTCAAATACCTCATCTACAAGTTCTTTTGATGCTGACTTGGGGTCATAAAATGTCAACTCGACCTTATTTTTTATGAAATCATAATCTTCCCTTCTTGGAAATGATCCTCCCATTGCATTTTCGTACAAACCACTACTACCGGTGAGTATCAAATGTTTTACATTCTCAGGATGGCGGCTTAGGTAAACTAAAGCAACATGTCCTCCCAGACTATTACCAATCAAAGAAAAATCTTCCAGTTTTATGTACTGGACGAAATCATGAACAAATTCAGCAAGTGATTTTACTCCTGTTGAGATCACAGGCATATCATAAATAGGCATCATAGGGATAATGACACGGTATTCAGTTTTAAATCTCTCAATGACATCCATCCAATTACTCAATGCTCCAAATAATCCATGCAGCAATACAAGGGGATGCCCCTCTCCTTCATCAATATAAGTATATCCGTCTGCCTTCTTGAGTTCGTATTCCATAAAATCAGTTTTGCCAAAAATACCATTTTTCCTTTTAGGGATTCAATTTTAGATCGATCTCCGAATGAAATAATATTTGAGTTCATTTCTCAATTTATTTGGACACGGATTCAAATCCTCCCACTTACCCTTTAAATCAGAAAACAACAGAATTGAGCAAGATCTATAAGCACTGGTTTTCTGATGTTTATGGAATTTTCCAAAACTCTTCTTTTTGTCAATTTCCTCAATTCCCGACCCAAAAGCCCAATCATTATTCGCTGTTTATCAATGATTTATATCGATAATAAAATTTTGGACCCCAAAAGTTATCAACAAAGTGGTAAAAAGTGGGAGTTTGTGGGAAATTTTTGCATAATTTTACGGTCGTAAAGCGGAAAACCACGTCCATGGCCAACTTCTTAGGAGAATTCGAATGCAAGATGGACTCGAAAGGCAGAATAATGTTGCCCTCGAGTCTAAAAAAGCAGCTTTCACCAGCAGCGCAGGAGAAGTTTGTCATGAACAGAGGGTTTGAAAAGTGTCTGGTTTTATATCCTCAGGATGAATGGCAGAAGATCAGTGAAGAGGTAAACCAGCTGAATCTGTACAACAGAAAGAACAGAGAGTTTGTGCGATACTTCTACAGAGGTGCAACTGAAATGGGTCTTGACAACAATTCTCGTTTGCTCTTCCCAAAACGCTTATTGGAATATGCCGGGATCACGAAAGAATTGATCCTTTTCGCGTATTCAAACAGAATAGAAGTTTGGGATAAGAATACTTACGAAAATCTATTGGGTAATGAGCCGGATGATTTCGCACAGCTGGCTGAGGAAGTAATGGGTAAAAACCGTTCAGAGAAAAACAATGACGATGTATCATGACCCTGTCCTGCTGAATGAGTGCATGGAAGCGCTTGACATAAAATCCGGTGGGACATATGTAGATGTGACATTTGGTGGAGGTGGGCACTCGAAGAAGATACTGGAGAAATTAAGTGGAGGGAAATTATTTGGATTCGATCAGGATCCCGATGCTATTGAGAATATGATACAAGAACCGGGCTTTACACTTATCAAACAGAATTTCAGGCATATGAAGCGCTTCTTGCGTTTTCATAATGCGGTTCCGGTTGATGGCATACTGGCTGACCTGGGTATCTCTTCTCATCAAATAGATACACCGGAGCGTGGTTTCTCAACAAGATTTGATGCAGACTTAGATATGCGGATGGATCAGGGAAGTGGAAAGAGTGCTGCAGATATTTTAAATACGTATTCAGTGACTCAATTACAGGAAATATTTTCTGCATATGGCGAAGTGAGAAATGCAAAAAGCCTGGCTCAACTCATAGTAAAAGCAAGAGTTGAAAAACCCTTCTCAACAATTGAAGAATTCAAAAAAACTATTGCCGGTCTGGTTCCAAAAAAAATTGAACATAAATATTTAGCACAGGTATTTCAAGCTCTTCGAATAGAAGTAAACGATGAGATGGCAGCATTGAAAGATCTGCTTACACAAAGTGCTGAAGTATTGGCAAAAGGAGGCAGACTAGCGGTGATCTCTTATCACAGTCTTGAAGATAGGTTGGTAAAGAATTTCATTTTAAAAGGGCAATTCGAAGGAGAACCTGAGAAGGACATTTATGGGAATATTCCTGATTTGCCATTTACTGCAGTTTCAAGAAAACCAATAATTCCAACGGAAGCTGAGCTGAAAAGAAATACAAGATCCAGAAGTGCTAAACTAAGAATAGCTGAAAAAAGATGAGCGGGGGGAATCAATTCAGAGAAAAAGAAAAGGTTGAAGCCCGAGAGCAAAAAGCCAAATCCGAAAGATTTAAAAATCTAAGGATCGCAATTAATCCGGCAGGCTTGCTTGATAAAGACGTAGTAGTAAGATTGATGCCATTCATCGTCTTCTGGGTATTTCTTGCGATCATCTATATCGCAAATAGTTATTACGCAGAAAAAACGATCCGGGAGTTGGATGCCATGAACAAAGAACTGAAAGAATTGAGATCCGAATACATTTCAACAAAATCAGAATTGATGTTCAGGTCGAAGCAAAGTGAAGTTGCAAAAGATGTAGAAATACTTGGAGTGAAAGAAGCTACTACTCCACCAAGAAAAATAATTGTAAAAAAAGAAGATTAATTGGACGCCCGTAAAGACATAATGTGGAGAGTTTATTTGATCTATGGTATCATGGTGTTGTTTGCACTTGCTATCATAGGGCAGATAATTCGTTTGCAATTTATTGAGGGTGATTATTGGGTAGCGAAAGCAGATAGTCTACAAACAGATTATAAAAAAATAGATGCTGTAAGAGGAAATATTTTCGCAGCAGATGGAAGCCTTCTCGCAACATCGGTGCCGATCTTTGATATCCGCATGGATACACATGCAAATGGTTTAAGCAATGAAGTTTTCAATAAGCAGGTTGATTCACTAGCACTTGCTTTGTCAATGCTTTTCAAAGATAAAAGCAAGACCGAATATCGCAGAGAATTAAGAGAAGCTCGAAGAGACAAAAACAAATATTTGCTAATACAGAAGAATGCAAATTTTGTTGAAGTAAAAAAACTCAGAAACTTTCCAATATTCAGAATGGGAAGATATAAAGGCGGACTCATTCTGGTTCCAAAAAACAAGAGAGAAGTACCATTCCGATTATTGGCCAGACGTACCATTGGATATGACCGTGATGGTATCCAACCTGTGGGCATTGAAGGTGCATATAATCAATTCCTCGAAGGCACGAGTGGTAAAAGACTGATGCAAAAGATCAGTGGTGGTGTTTGGAAACCGATCAATGATGAAAACGAAATTGAGCCAAAAGACGGTGACGATATTATAACTACGATTGATATAAATATCCAGGATGTAGCGCAAAATGCATTGATGACACAACTTGTCAAACACAACGCAAACAAAGGTTGTGTGGTATTGATGGAAGTGAAGACCGGTGAGATAAAAGCAATCGCAAATCTTGCCAAGAACAATGCAGGAAATTATGATGAGATATATAATCATGCAATAGGAGAAAGTACCGAGCCGGGTTCAACTTTCAAATTGGCTTCCCTCATGATCGCACTTGAGGATAAACTCATCGACATTACAGATAGCGTTGATACAGAAAATGGAACTTTTCGTTTTGCGGATCAAATAATGAGAGATTCAAAAGAAGGAGGTTATGGTAAGATAACTGTTCAACAAGCTTTTGAATATTCTTCCAATGTTGCCATTTCCAAATTACTTACTCAGAGTTATGCAAAAAATCCGGGAAGATTTTCTGAACGATTAAAAGAAGTTGGTTTGGATAAACCATTGGGTCTTCAAATAGCCGGTGAAACCAATCCAACAATAAAAAGTGCATCTGATAAAAGTTGGTCGAGAGTAACATTACCCTGGATGAGTATTGGTTATGAAGTACAAATGACCCCGCTTCAAGTTTTGGCTTTATACAATGCAGTTGCCAACGATGGAGTGATGGTAAAACCAATGCTTGTAAAGGAGGTTCAAACCCGCGGGAAAGTAATAAAGAAATTTGATACAACTGTGTTGAATCCGTCAATATGTTCAATGGAGACCATCAAGAAATTAAAAATAATGATGGAAGGAGTTGTTGAACGCGGCACGGCCCAAAATCTAAAAAATGCAGAATTTAAAATTGCCGGTAAAACAGGAACTGCACAAATAGCCTCCGGTAAACTGGGGTATAAAGTAAAAAGTTATCAAGCATCATTTGCCGGATATTTCCCTGCGGAAAATCCACTTTATTCCTGCATTGTTGTTGTTTACGCTCCTTCAAATTCAGTCTATTACGGTAACCTGGTTGCAGGACCCATCTTCAAAGAGATCGCAGATAAAGTGTATTCGACACGAATAGATATGCATAAGGAAATTGAACCGGTTCAATTTATTGCGAACGAAGATCTGCCAAACACCAAATCAGGATATAAAAAACCACTTGATATTATCTACAAAACATTGGGTTACCATTCACTTGTAAACGCAACAACGGAATGGGTGAGTGCTTCCAGAAGAGACACCGTAATAGAGATCAACGATAGAACTTTGATTCGTGGTTTAGTACCAAATGTAATTGGTATGGGATTAAGAGATGCAATCTATATTCTTGAATCTGCCGGTTTGCAAGTTAACCCGAATGGCAGAGGAATGGTTACACGACAAAGTCTTAGTCCGGGACAAAGAATAATTAAAGGAGATAAAATTCTGATAGAATTAAGCTAATGAAACTGCTTAAAGACATATTGTATAAAGCCGGTATTGAAGAGCTGCATGGAAATACTTCCATTACGGTGAGTATCATTAGTGCGAACTCCTCAAAGATCATTTCAGGTGCCTTATTCGTTGCCATAAAAGGAACGCAAAATGATGGTCATACCTATATTGAAGCTGCTATAAAATCCGGAGCAACCAGTATTGTTTGTCAGATCCTTCCGAAGAAAATAATTAAAGGAGTTACTTATATAAGAGTTAAAAATAGCGCAGCTTCTTTGGGCCAAATGGCCGCAAACTATTACGACAATCCTTCAGAAAAAATCAAGGTCATTGGTGTCACAGGAACAAACGGAAAAACTACTGTAGCAACTCTCCTTTATAATCTCTTCAGAAAACTGGGTTATTCTTGCGGACTACTTTCAACAGTCCGAAACAGAATAAATGATCAAACTATTCCATCTACACATACAACACCTGACCCATTAGCACTTCAAGCTTTATTGAGCGCTATGCTGGATGAAGGTTGTAGCTATTGTTTTATGGAGGTAAGTTCTCACGCAATAGACCAACAACGTGTTGCAGGAGTTGACTTTTCCGGTGGAATATTCACCAATCTAAGTCATGATCATTTAGATTATCATAAAACAATTGAAGCTTATTTCAATGCCAAGAAAGCATTTTTTGATATGCTTCCATCGACAGCATTTGCATTGACCAATGTTGATGATCCAAAAGGATTGGCTATAGTTTCAGACACGAAGGCATTGGTACAAACATATTCTCTTCACAGTTCCAGTGATTTCAAATGTAGAATTCTGGAAAACACTTTTGAAGGACTTGAATTAAATGTTGATGGTCATGATGTGAGTTTCAGATTGATTGGTTCATTCAATGCCTATAATCTGCTTGCAGTTTATGGCGCAGCAATCATGGCGGGTGAAGACTCCTTATATGCTTTAACAGCATTGAGCAGTTTGAGTGCTGTTGAAGGGAGATTTGAATATATAAGATCCGAAAATAATATAACTGCAATCGTTGATTATGCACATACACCTGATGCACTACAGAATGTATTAGAAACTATTCGTGATATTCGAAATGAAAAGGAGAGGATCATTACAGTTATTGGTTGTGGTGGTGATAGAGATGTAGATAAAAGACCTGTGATGGCAAGGATCGCTGTAGATCTGAGTGATAAAACAATTCTCACTTCCGATAATCCAAGATCAGAAAATCCGATTGAAATTATCGAGCAAATGGAGAAAGGAATTTCTGCCAACAAAAGGATTAATACACTATCCATAAGTGATAGAAGAGAAGCTATCAGGACTGCTTGTAGTCTTGCTCAACCCGGAGATATAATTCTAGTAGCAGGAAAAGGTCATGAAAATTATCAAGAGATACAGGGTGTAAAACATCCTTTTGATGATAAGCAAGTGATCAAAGAAATGTTCAACCTCAAAGACCCCCAATAGATATGCTGTACTACCTCTTTGATTATTTGGACAAACAATTTGATATACCGGGAGCGGGAGTGTTTCAATACATTTCGTTCAGAGCCGGTATGGCAATTATTTTCTCGCTTTTATTTTCATTCTTATTGGGAAAAAAGATCATTAGATATTTATTGTCAAAACAAGTTGGAGAATCTATCAGGGATCTTGGATTGGAAGGTCAGAAGGAAAAGCAAGGTACTCCAACTATGGGAGGCTTAATTATTATAGCAGCACTACTTATCCCTACTCTACTTTTTGCAAAACTGCATAATGTATATATAATCCTAATGATCATCTCAACATTGTGGTTGGGTGCTATTGGATTTTTGGATGATTACATTAAAGTATTCAAGAAGGATAAAAAAGGTCTGGCAGGTAAGTTCAAAGTTATTGGTCAAATTGGACTAGGTATTATTGTTGGATCTATCCTTTACTTCAGTGATGATGTATTGGTAAGAGAAAAAACTAATTCAACAAATGTTGTAGTTACCAATCAAGGCAATGTGATCGATGAATTGCAATCAAACTCATCTGCATTATACAAATCTGAAGAAACAAAATCTACTAAAACATCGATCCCATTTTTCAAAAACAATGAGCTTGATTATGCCAAGCTCATAGCGTGGACAGGTGAAAATTACAGGGATTTCGCTTGGCTAATTTTTATTCCTGTAGTGATATTGATAGTTACGGCTGTATCCAATGGAGCCAATATAACAGATGGAATAGATGGGTTAGCAACGGGCACTTCCGCCATCATTGGTGCTACACTGGGAATACTGGCATACGTATCGGGTAATACGGTCTTTGCTAATTATTTGAATATAATGTATATCCCGAATTCAGGTGAACTCGTAATATTTATGAGTGCATTTATTGGCGCCTGTATCGGTTTTCTATGGTTTAACTCCTACCCTGCTCAAGTGTTTATGGGCGACACGGGATCACTTGCTTTAGGAGGCATAATCGCAGTTTTCGCAATTGCTATTCGCAAAGAACTTCTGATCCCTATCATATGTGGAATTTTCCTTGTGGAGAATTTATCGGTAATAATTCAGGTCAGCTATTTCAAATATACCAAACATAAATACGGTGAAGGGAAAAGGATCTTTAAGATGTCGCCTCTTCATCATCACTATCAAAAATTGGGGTATCACGAATCTAAAATAGTCACTCGTTTCTGGATCGTTGGAATTATGCTTTCAGTATTAACAATTATCACTTTAAAGATCCGATAATGTTAAAGGAAGGACAAAATATTGTAATTCTTGGGGCTGGCGAAAGCGGCACCGGTGCTGCCTTGTTAGCACAATTCAAGGGGCACGATGTATTTGTTTCAGATTCAGGTTCTATCAAAGAAAATTTCAAGGTTGAATTAACACAGGCAGGAATCAACTTCGAAGAGGGTGGCCATAATACGGACAGAATATTAAAAGCTGATCTTATAATAAAGAGTCCGGGAATACCTGAAAAAGTAGCATTGATCAAAACAGCAAAAGAAAAAGGTATTCGCATTATCTCTGAAATTGAGTTCGCAGGTTACTATACAGATAGCAAAATGATCTGTATCACCGGAAGTAATGGTAAAACCACCACAACATTATTAACTCACCATATTCTGAAGAAAGCAGGCATGGATGTAGGTCTTGCAGGAAATGTTGGATTCAGTTTGGCTCGAATGGTTGCCTTTGATCCACATGATTATTACGTAGTTGAATTAAGCAGTTTCCAACTGGATGGCATGTTTGATTTCAAAGCTGATATCGCAATTCTACTGAACATCACACCTGATCATCTTGACAGGTATGAATACCAAATGGAAAAATACGCTGATTCGAAATTCAGGATCATACAAAACCAAACAGAGAAAGATATTTTCATCTATTGTGCGGATGATGAGGTTGTTTCAAGAATGGTTAAAGAAAAAATAATCGCAGCACAGCAATTTCCATTCTCTATCAAGCAAAAAGTTGAGCGCGGAGCTTTCATTGAAAATGAAGAGATCCATATAGTAACCAAACCAAACGAAAAACCATTTACCATGTCCATACAAGAACTAGCATTACAAGGAAAACACAATGTGTACAATTCAATGGCGTCAGCGATCGCATCAAGGACTCTCGAATTACGTAAAGATTCCATCCGTGAAAGCCTGAGTGATTTCCAAAATATTGAACACCGATTGGAACATGTGGCCATGGTTCACGGAATTGAATTTATCAATGATTCCAAAGCAACAAATATTAATTCAACTTGGTATGCTCTTGAAAGCATGTCAAAACAAGTTGTACTTATCCTGGGTGGAGTAGACAAAGGAAATGACTATCACATGTTGGATGAAATGATAAAGGATAAAGTGAAAGCTATCATCTGCCTGGGTAAAGACAATGCCAAAATCCACGAAGCATTTGGTGGTATCATTGAAAATATTGTTGATGCAACATCAGCTGATGAAGCAGTAAAGGCAGCATATTATTTAGGAAAAAAAGGTGATGTAGTTCTACTTTCTCCTGCATGTGCAAGTTTCGACCTGTTCGAAAATTATGAAGATCGCGGAAGACAATTTAAGAATGCTGTAAGAGCACTTTAAGACTAAAGAAAAATGAATAAAACCTGGCTGGATACATATTTCAAGGGCGACAGCGTGCTGTGGCTCGTTGTTATCCTGCTTTCCTTTTTCTCAATGCTTGCAGTGTACAGTTCTACCGGAACTCTTGCCTATAAATATCAATCAGGAAACACAGAATATTATCTTTTCAAGCACTCGATAATTCTCGCATTAGGGTTCATGATCATGTATTTTGCGCATCTTGTTAGATATACTTTTTACTCAAAGATCTCGAAGATCGGGATCATTATTGCAATCCCTCTTCTTGCTCTTACGCTATTAGGTGGTACTAATCTTAACGAAGCGAGTCGCTGGTTAACTTTACCAATAGTTAACTTAAGTTTCCAAACTTCCGATTTTGCAAAATTAGCGTTGCTAATCTTCCTTGCAAGAAGTCTTTCTAAGAAACAAGAGAATATTAAAGACTTTAAATCTGCATTTGTACCATTAATGGTACCGGTAATTATTGTTTGTGGTTTGATTCTACCCGCAAACTTGAGTACAGCAGCAGTTCTCTTTACAACATGTCTATTCCTGATGTTCATCGGACGTGTGAATATGAAATACATTACAATTCTAATTCTGTCGGGAGTATTCTTATTAAGTATTTTTATTACAATAGCTCTATACTCTAAGAATCAAGGCAGAGTTGGAACCTGGAAAGCACGTGTTGAAAATTTCATGAATGGTGAAGACTCCGGAAACTATCAAACACAACAAGGTAAGATCGCAATTGCCAGTGGTGGTTTATTTGGAAAAGGACCTGGAAACAGTACACAAAGAAATTTTCTTCCTCACCCCTATTCCGATTTTATTTTCGCTATAATAATTGAAGAATACGGTCTTGCCGGTGGGATAACCATTGTGATGCTTTACATTCTGTTATTCTATCGAGCCGTATTGATCGTAAAGAAAAATCCTCGTGCCTTTGCTACACTATTGGCTATAGGATGCAGCTTCAGTTTGGTTTTTCAGGCACTTATAAATATGGCTGTAGCTGTCAATTTATTCCCGGTTACAGGTCAACCTTTACCACTAGTAAGTATGGGTGGAACTTCAATTTGGTTCACAAGTATTTCGATTGGAATAATATTAAGTGTCAGTAGAGAAACACAAGAGGAAGGAGGCAAAGTTGCTACAATCTAACCTTAGAATAATCATAAGTGGTGGTGGAACCGGAGGGCATATTTTCCCTGCAGTTGCCATTGCAAATGCAATAAAAGAAAAACGTCCGGATACGGAGTTTTTATTTGTTGGGGCAAAAGGAAAAATGGAAATGGAAAAAGTTCCGGCTTCAGGATATGATATTGTAGGATTAAACATCACCGGAATCTCACGTTCATTGTCACGTTCAAATCTGGCATTCCCTTTCCGTCTATTGACTTCTCTTGCCAAAGCCAGAAAGATTATCAAATCATTTAAACCTGACGTTGCAGTTGGTGTTGGTGGATATGCAAGCGGGCCTTTATTATTTGCTGCATCTTTGGAGGGGATTCCTACATTGATTCAGGAACAAAATTCCTTTGCAGGAATTACAAACAGAATTTTAGGCAAGCGAGCTTCAAAGATCTGTGTAGCATTCCCGGGTATGGAAAAATTTTTTCCGGAAGCAAAGATTATGATCACCGGTAATCCTGTCAGAAAAGATATTGTGAAGATAGAAGGGAAAAGAGAAATTGCACTTAAGCACTTTGGGCTCAATCCTGAAAATAAAACAATACTTGTTGTTGGGGGAAGTCAGGGTGCAAGAACCTTGAATCTTGCTATTGAAAAAGCAGCACTGATGCTTTCTCAAAATAAAATACAAGTGATATGGCAAACCGGCCCTTCATTTCTGGAAAGAGCAATTGAAGCTACTAACAATGAATGTCATGATTTCATCAAGCCTTTTGCATTTATTAAAGAAATGGACCTGGCCTATGCTGCTGCTGACTTAGTTGTCTCAAGGGCAGGAGCAAGTACGGTTTCGGAATTATGCCTGGTCAGGAAGCCGAGCATATTGGTGCCATTCCCATTCGCGTCAGAAGATCATCAGACCGCGAATGCGATGATGCTTGCAGATAAATATGCAGCAATTCACATAGCGGATAAAGAAGCAATTGAAAAAATCGCAGGCATCGCTCAAAGCATTCTGGATAATTCAGAAATGATGACTGAGCTCAGCAATAATATGATTGAATTTGGTATCGGAAATTCTGCCGATATCATTGCGGAAGAAGTAATAAAACTATCCGGAAAATGATCAATTCATCCCAAATAAAAATGGTTTACCTACTTGGTATTGGTGGCATTGGGATGTCAGCATTAGCTCGGTATTTTAAATCTTTGGGGAAATCAGTTTATGGGTATGATAAGACACCAACCAACTTGACTTCAGAACTTGAAAAACAAGACATGAAAATCCATTACGTGGATGAAATTGAATCACTTCCTTCAGAGATTGAAACACTTCCCAAAGAGGAAATTCTTATCATTTATACACCTGCAATTCCTAAAGATCATAAACAAATGAATCATTTGCTTTCAAATGGTTTTACGTTGAAAAAAAGATCGACTGTTCTTGGTGAGATCAGTTCAGAAGAATTTACGGTGGCTGTTGCCGGTACTCATGGCAAAACTACTACATCATCTATGATCACATGGATGTTGCATAATGCAGGAAGAAAATGTACTTCCTTTTTAGGAGGCATCGCCACAAACTTCAATTCTAACTTCATTGCCGGCGATCAAAAGGCAATCAATAATAAGGCTTGCATCGTTTTAGAAGCAGACGAATATGATCGTTCTTTTCTCACATTGAGTCCGGCAATATCAGTAATTACATCCATGGATGCCGATCATCTTGATATTTATCATGATGGAAAGGAACTTGAGAATGCATACAAACTATTTGCTGACAGGCTGCAGGATGATGGCATTCTCTTCTTAAAATATGGATTAGATCTGGATCCAAAAAATAAATATTATACCTATGGAATAAATCCAAAAGCCGATTTTAGAGCTGAGAATATTCGCGTAGAAAATGGATCTTATGTATTTGATTTTTTCAGTCCCGACTTAAATATCAACAATTTAAGATGTGGTTTGGGAGGAAGACATAATGTTGAAAATGCAGTTGCAGCTTGTGCAGTATCTGTTGCATTGGGTCTGAATGAAGAAGAAATTACTTCCGGAGTTGCAAATTACAGGGGTGTAAAAAGGAGATTTGAAACCATTTTCAAATCGACTGAAATAACCTACATAGATGATTACGCACATCATCCAACTGAGTTAAATTCTGCAATTAATTCTGCCAAAGAATTATTTCCGGGAAAAAAAATAACCGGAATATTCCAACCACATCTGTATTCACGTACACGTGATTTTGCTTCAGAATTTAAAGAGAGTCTGGCTAAGCTGGATATCCTAATCCTGCTAGATATATACCCTGCAAGAGAATTGCCAATTGAGGGAGTAAGCTCAACTATGATCTTTCCCTCAAATGAAACAGGAAAGATCAGGATACAATGCGAGAAATCTGAAGCTATAGATCTATTATTTGGATTTGAAAACGAAACCATTCTCACTTTAGGTGCCGGTGATATCGATACACTGGTATCTGAAATCAAAAATTCACTTGAAAAAAAATATAAAGGAGGTTTGATATGAAGATCAATACAAACCAAATTAAAGGAATAGTACTATGGAGCATCATGCTTCTTGTATTTATTTTTTCAATTGGCTTCTCAAAGAGTAGTCAATCAGAAATGAAATGTAAAGATGTTATTATCAATATTGATGATGAATCCGGCAATTACTTTGTTGAAATTGAAGACATTAAAGAATTACTTGATAACAAAGGAAAATCATTTATTGGACTTGAGGTTAACAATATTAACATCAGTCTGTTGGAAAATTTAATCTCAAACAACCCTTATGTGGAGAATGCTGAAGTATATTCCACAATTGATGGCACATTATGTATTTCTATTAAACAAAGAATACCTGTAGTTAGAATTATAAGTGCCGTAGAAGATCAATATTATATCGATATGCAAGGTAGATTTATGCCACTATCAGATAAATACACAGCAAGAGTTGCAGTCGCAAGCGGTAATATATTTACAGCTTTCGGTGATCTGAGTATACCTGTTATTGAGCAGACCTGCGATTCCATGGGCATTAAAAAACCTATGGTTTGTGATGTGTATAATATAGCGATGAGATTAAAGCAGGATGAGTTTTGGGATTCCCAATTAGAACAAATCTATATTAACAGCAATGGTGAAGTTGAATTGATACCCCGCGTTGGTAATCATAAGATCTTGATCGGGAATGCTGAAAATCTGGATGAGAAATTGGAAAATCTAATGACATTTTATAAGCAAGGATTGAACAATCTGGGATGGGACAAGTACAGTTTAATAAACATGAAATACAAGGGGCAAGTTGTTTGCACATTGCGTAATTAGTCCGGGAATTTAGAATATCAACACAACATGGAAAACCAAAATTTAGTAGTAGGACTTGACATTGGCACAACGAAGATCTGTATCACGGTCGGAAGAAAAAACGAACATGGCAAGATCGAAATTCTTGGAATGGGAAAAAGTGAATCTATCGGGGTTCACAGAGGAGTAGTAGCCAACATCGAAAAGACCGTACAATCAATCAGAGCAGCTTTATCCGAAACTGAATCAAAATCAGGTGTAAATATTCAAGTTGTCAATGTTGGAATAGCAGGTCAGCATATCAAGAGTCTTCAACACAGAGGAATGAAAACATGTGATCGGGTTGATGATGAAATTTCACAATCTGATATTGAAAGCATAATAGAAGACATGTATAAACTGGCAATGCAGCCGGGAGAAGAAATAATTCACGTTATCCCTCAGGAATATATTGTGGATAGCGAACAAGGAATTAAGGATCCGGTAGGAATGGCAGGAAGAAGACTTGAAGCTAATTGTCATATCATAACCGGACAAATAACGGCTGTTAAGAACATCAAGAAATGTGTTGAAAAAGCAGGTCTTCAAGTTGCGGATCTTGTTTTGGAACCATTAGCTTCAGCTGAAGCTGTTTTGACTGATGAAGAAAAAGAGGCAGGTGTTGTTCTCGTTGATATTGGAGGTGGCACAACCGATCTGGCCATATTTCAGGATGGAATCATCAGACATACTGCCGTCATTCCTTTTGGAGGAAATGTAATTACTGAGGATATCAAAGAAGGATTGACAATCATAAAAGCACAAGCCGAATTATTGAAAATGAAATTTGGAAGTGCTTTAGCAAATGAAAATCAGGAAAACGAAATCGTTTCTATCCCCGGGTTAAGAGGCAGAGAGCCTAAAGAAATATCTGTTAAAAATCTTGCGCATATCATTCAGGCAAGAATGGAAGAGATCATAGAACATGTATACTATGAAATCAAAAATTCCGGATATGAGAAAAAATTAATTGCCGGGATCGTTATAACTGGTGGGGGAGCTCAATTGAAGCATGTAGGACAATTAGTAGAGTACCTTACAGGCATGGATACCAGAATAGGTTATCCGAACGAACATCTTGCAAAAGGTGCTGATGAAGTAAAAAGTCCAATGTATGCAACAGCCGTCGGACTAGTGATAAAAGGATTGGATGCCTTGGATCGTGCAGATTCACAAAATCAAAAAAAGGAACCTTCTGTAAAACAAAGTACACAGATAAAAGGAGGTTTTTTTAAAACTCTCTTCAACACAGGAAAAGAATTTTTCACCGATGATGGTGAAGATGAATTATTGAAATAACTAAGAAACCATACTACAATACCTAAATAAATTAACCATGATGCAATTTGAATTACCCAAAGACAAATCATCGATCATAAAAGTGATTGGTGTCGGTGGTGGTGGCAGCAATGCTGTGAATCACATGTACCGTCAAGGAATTAAAGATGTTGATTTTGTTATTTGCAACACAGATCAACAAGCTCTTGACATTAGCGAAGTCCCTTTAAAAGTAGCACTTGGTGCTTCTCTGACTGAAGGTAGAGGCGCTGGTGCAATTGCGGAAGTTGGAAAAAATGCTGCAATTGAAAATCTGGAAGAGATAAGAGATATTCTTGCAGATAATACCAAGATGGTATTCATCACAGCAGGAATGGGTGGTGGAACCGGAACTGGTGCTGCACCGGTCATTGCAAAACTTGCAAGAGAAATGAATATCCTTACTGTAGGTATCGTTACCATCCCTTTCACATTCGAAGGAAAGAAAAGAAAACTACAGGCAGATGAAGGATTGAATGCGCTTAAAGAAAGTGTTGATACGCTTTTGGTGATCAGTAATGATAAACTTAGAGAGATCTATGGCAATCTGACATTGAAGAGTGCATTCGGTAAAGCAGATGATATTCTTACCATTGCTGCAAAAGGAATCGCAGAGATCATCACTGTTACCGGATATGTGAATGTCGATTTCGAAGATGTGAAGACTGTCATGACAGAAAGTGGTGTTGCTATCATGGGATCTGCTTCAGCAGACGGAGAAGGAAGAGCTATAGAGGCTGTTAAGAGCGCACTTGAAAGTCCTTTGCTAAATGATAATAATATCAGTGGAGCAAAATATGTTCTATTAAATATTGCTTCAGGCACGAATGAAGTTACTATGGATGAGATCTCAGAGATCACAGATCATATCCAAGAAGCTGCAGGCATGAATGCTGATATTATCTGGGGTAATTGCACGGATGAGACTCTAGGCGAAAAGCTCAGCGTAACGATCATTGCTACAGGATTCAAAACCAGCAAAGAACTTGGAATTGATGATAAAGTACCAACAAGAAAAGTAAATATTCTCACTGCAGATCCTGTAATTGAGAAATTTTCTGCACCGGTAATTGAAGCCAAAGTTGAAGCTATAAATTCCACTGAAGAATTAAATGAAGATTCAATTGAGGCTCTGGAACCTACATTAAAAGTAAGTACTCTGGAAAGCGAAAATACGCAGACAGTTGAATTTGAAATCCCAACTGCAAAGCATAAGGATGAAGTGATAAATAATCCGGGAATTGTTCCTTTCGACGCGAGACATCTGGATCGTCAACTTCACAATACTTCTGAAGATAACAAACAAGCTGCAGACAGGATCAATTTGCTGCGTTCTATGAGTCTTTCATTCAACTCCCCTGCAGGTTTATCTAATTTGGAAAAAGAACCTGCATACAAACGCAAAAACATCAATCTTCAAGCTCAGCCTCATTCTTCAGAAACTCAAATCTCACGTTATTCATTGACTGAAGATGAAGAGAAAAAAACTGAATTGAAACCTAACAATCCTTATCTACACGATAACGTTGACTAGTATGGCACTTTCTGATCAAATAAATGCTGATTTAAAGCTGGCTATGCTTGCCAGAGATGAAGTAAGACTGAGAACCCTTAGAGCAGTAAAATCAGCCATTCTAATAGCAGGAACTGAAAAGGGGGCAGCAACCGTCTTAAGTCCGGAAGATGAAATTAAATTGCTTCAAAAGCTTGTAAAGCAAAGAAAAGAAGCAGCGGAAATTTATGGTCAGCAAGGAAGGAAAGATCTTGAAGAAAGTGAACTTGCAGAAGTGTCGGTTTTAGAGATCTATCTTCCTAAGCAAATGAGTCAGGAAGAAATAACGGCGGCAATTAAAGAGATCATTACTTCTGTTGGTGCTACCTCCCCTGCTGATATAGGAAAAGTAATGGGAGCTGTTAGTAAAACACTTTCAGGAAAAGCCGATAATAGGTTGGTATCTCAGATCGTCAAAGAATTATTAAGTAATTAAGTTTTTATTGGGTAATTGTTTTCATGGTTGAGCCCCTTCCTTTATCAGAAGGGGCTCTTTTTTTTTTAAAATTTTGCTGAGAATGTTACGCCAAGGACCTGCTTAAACTGGGTTCTTGGACCAGCACCTACTATGGTCTTAACTCCATTGATCTTTTCATAAATAGGTACCTCAATATCATGATCATAAATGAGGTGAGTAAAGAAATTGGTGCTCAAAAACTTATTTACTTTTAATGCAATTAGTGTTTCCCAATTGACATCAATGTTTTTTGCATTGTCTTTATCTTTGTCTGTGTAATTATTAAAAAGGTCAAGTTTTGTTTGAAAAACAACATTCTCCATCAAGTCCCTTTTATACTTCATATTTAAATACGCTCCAAATTCAGAGCGGATATTTTCACCCCCAGCCGTTTGAACTCCAAGATCATTATATGTTGCTGCTTCCACACCATAAGCTCCGGCATCTGCAAGATCCTGATTACCTACAATAGTAAATTTGACCGTTGCCGGGGATATAAATAAAGAGAAATTCGAGTTTGGTTTATAATCCATTCCGATCGCGGCAGTCAAATAAGCAGGAGCTAAAAATTCTGATACTATTATAGAATCATTTGGGTAATTATATCCAGGTAAAAATTGACTTTTAAAATTTACAAGCGCACTGTAATACCAACTTTTAAATGCATGTTGCCCATACTTAGAATTCAAATCTAACTTATCATCATTTTTAATAACCGGAGCATCCCCAGATTTTATCAGACCATATGACATTTCAAGTGAATTATCCCAAATACTTTTATTCTTCTTATAATCTGCATTTAAAGAAACTAAGCTATTGAAAGATAAGGAACCTTCTCCTCCTGCTGCCCAATTAGACAAACTAACCTGATTTAAGCCCAGTGTGAGAATTGCGGCTTTCCTCCAGCCTTCCGTACTATCCGTTGGAGTTTGAGCCATTAAAGAAGTTCCTGCAAATAACAATGCTGAAAATAATAATGTAAAATATTTCATACTATTCTGATTAAATGGTTGATACGTTTATTTTTACAGTCAAAATTAACAATTTTCATGCCATATAGTATGTCAGCATACTATATTAATCGAGTACAAATCTCACATAACAAATGTTGAATCCCTTCTTGCTGAACATTTCTTCATAGGTGGTTTTAATCTTTAAAACTTCATCAATATCATCCATCCCATATACATCATCCGTTTGAAATTCAGGTTTGATCTTTAAAGTTTCCAAAACTTCCAATGTATACTCGTAAAAAGATCTGTTATCTGTTTTCAAGTGTACTATACCCCCCTCTTTTAATATATGCCGATATCTTTCAAGAAATACTGAACTTGTCAGGCGTTTATTTTCACGAATTTGTTTCACATGAGGATCCGGAAAAGTTATCCAAATTTCGTCAACTTCATGTTTTCCAAAATAATGCTCGATACGTTCTAATTGTATGCGTAAAAATCCGGCATTCTTAACCGGTTCTTCAAAAGCTGTTTTAGCACCCCTCCATATTCTGGCACCTTTTATATCAATCCCAACAAAATTCTTCATAGGGAACATTCTTGCTAAATTAATAGTGTACTCTCCCCTGCCACATCCCAATTCCAAAACAAGATCCTGCTCATTTTTAAAAAAATCGGATTTCCATTTACTACTCAATGGATGACTTACTTCTCCATCAAAAGGTAATGGATGAACAATTGTTGGTAACAGATCCAACTCTGCAAACCGTTGTAATTTTCTTTTTGCCATAATTCGAATGCAAAACTACATCAATTCAATGAAAATCAACAATTGCGTTTGCTTATTCTATTAAACATATATTTACATAATGATTGAAAGAGTTGTTTTAATTAGTGCCCTTGATTGGGGATTAGGACATGCTGCGCGTTGCTTACCTCTTATAAACTCATATAAGAAAAAGGGTGCTAAAGTAATAATTTCCGGCTCAGGTAAATCCGGAGAATGGCTTCATAATAAGTTCCCTGAGGAACAATATATCGCATTACCCGGAATAGAAATAAATTACAAATTGAATAATTCCGGTTTACTATTTTCTGTCCTTAAACAAATACCTGCTCTCATTAAAAATATCAAATCGGAGAATAGAGTCATTTCTGAACTTATCAAAACAAACTCTGTTGATCTCATCATATCCGATAACAGATATGGGGTTTATAACAAAAACGTAAAAAGCATTTTAATTACTCATCAGTTAAATATTAGATCCGGATCGCGTACTTTACTTCTGGATAAGATCGCAACAAGATTGATTCAAAATTACTTTACAAATTTTGATGAGATCTGGGTTCCTGACTTTGAAGGTCCACTTAACTTAAGTGGAGATCTATCACACGGGAAGATGCATTTCAAAGACAAAATTAAATATATTGGCCCACTTAGCAGATTCAAACATGAATCAATCATAGATAAGGATGTAAAGGAAGTATTTGAGCAGAAATCAATGTTTCCAAATAATGAAAGTTCAAACCCAGTTACCCCTAATAATCAAAAGGTCCTTGCGTTATTAAGCGGTCCTGAGCCAACACGGACTGAATTTGAAAGTGAATTGATTGAGATATTTTCAAAAAGTAAACTACAGCTTGATCTGGTGAGAGGAACTTTAACTAAAAATCCTCATCAGACTGTACCAGCCAATATTCGCATCATTAATTTTGCCGAAGATGTTCAGATTAAAAAATTGAGAGAGGAAAATACAGTATGTATTATGAGGTCAGGCTATTCTTCTTTAATGGATCATTATTATTTGGGCGGGAAAATAATTTTGATTCCTACTCCCGGACAAGGGGAGCAAGAATATCTTGCAAGCTATTGGAATAAAAATTATGATGTACCAGTAATAAATCAGTCAGAATTAAAATCAAATCTAGTTCCTCAAATAAATGAAATTCACAAAAAAAGTTTCCATTAATCTTATCATTCTATTTTTTATCCTCCATAATGGATGTGCAAGTTTTAAAGCCGTTGAATATAGAGAAATAGAAAATTTCAGTATTACTTCTATAAGTACACATCCTGAATTTAGAATGGATATTAAGATGAATAATCCCAATGGTGTAGGTGCGAAAATCAAATCGCTCGATATGGAAGTACTGGTGAATCAAACTTTACTTGCAAAATTTGAGACGGATAATAAAATTAGAGTAAATTCCAATGGTGATTTCACCATACCCTTAAAAGGCAATGCTTCGCTTTTTAATTTGGCTAAAATGATTCCACCTACAATAGGTAACTTTTTTGGAATGCAGGACATACCGGTAAATTTCAAAGGTGAAGTTGTCGTTTCTAAATTTATTTTCAGAAAAAAAATCAGCTTCGATTACACTGAAAACATAAATCGAGATAAAATAAAAACAACAAAGTAGTTAGCGTCCGGGTTTGTAATTAAATCCTATCATAGCCCATCTTCCCGGCAATTCAGCTCCTAGAATATCAGCATATACAATATCACCAACGTTTCTAATTTCACCACTTAGAAATATATCCGATTCAAGAATTCTCAGATCCATTCGTAAATTCCAGACGAAATAAGAAGATGTGATCTCTGAATTTATACTTTTGGCAAACTCTGCTGTCCGCTCTTTCCAAAGTCCATTGATACTTATATTAGCTACCGGTGTGTTCCAAAACATACTACCATGAACTAAATGTTTAGCATGAGAGTTTATATACTTTGCTACTTGCAAAACAGTATCTGTCTCGGTATTCAGAAAGGTATAGCCCAGATTAAGATCCAAATTCATTTGGGGTAGGAGTTCCTTTCTGAATATAAAATTGCTTTCAATTCCAACAGTTTTTACTTCTGCTATATTTGAAGCATAGAAATAGTCGTTGTTCTCAACGATATTTACTGCGTCAGAAATAAATGCTCCTTTTGTGAGTATGTAATCGATCACATTTTCAGAATCCCTCATAAAACCGGTAATGCTAACTTTAGTATGCTTGCTCAAGTAATGATCTATTCCAAGATCTATCGTATTACTTTTTTCCGCTTTCAAATTTGGATTGCCAAGATTCCTTCCGCCGGATAATGGAAATGGGATCAAGGTAGAAATATATCTTTCGGTGTAATCTGCAGCACGAATACTTCTCCCAAAGGAGCTACGAATAATTGTCTTGTTTAAGCTATACGAAGCACTGATTTGTGGACTTATTTCGGTACCATAATTCTCATCATTATCCAATCGTATACCAGCATTGATGGCTAGTTTCGTCATGGGTTTGTATGCTGATTGAAGAAATAAACCAACATGCATATCCTCATGATTCCCCCTATCATTGCTCAGTACCGTTCGGTATTCAGATTGTACACCGCCGCCCAATGTTATCTTTTCATTTAATCTGTAGTTATGATTACCCTGAATAGTTATTAATTGAGTTGTATGTTCGTTGGCCGGAGTAAAAGCGGGATTAAATAAATAATAATCTGTATTCCTTTTGTATGCTACATCAATATCCGTTGTTTTCGGACCAATATTCTTAAACAACTTAATATGATTCCAAAAATTACCGGTCTCCTCTCTACTTTGATCAAAGGTGCTTCGTGTGTAAAAATATTTTGCATTAAAATTTCTTTGATCTAACCCACTTCTCAGCATTAAATGCCACCCTTTGGGAAGATCAAAACCAAGCGATCCGGATATCGTTTTCACATCAAAATCAGACCTCCCACCTGATTTTAATTGCTGCCCATCAGCTCTACTCGTTTGAACACCCAAGGAAGCAGTCATATGTCTCTTCTTAGCAAAAATTCCATTATCAGTAGTAAGTAAGCCATACTCTCCATATCCGGCTTTCAATTGGATATCTTTTGTACTAGTCGGATCTTTTTGCATATAGGTTCTTGTGAGAATGTGAATCACACCTCCCACTGCATCTGCACCAAATTGAATAGTAGCGGGGCCATGCAAAATTTCAATTCTGTCAATCTCTATCATACTGATCGGGATATTACTGTTGAAATGGCCTGTTAAAGGATCATTCAATTTAACTCCATCGATAACTACAAGTACCTGACTGAATGTTGCACCCCGCATACTGATATCACCTTGTGTCCCAAACATTCCTCTGCTTTGCACTTCAATACCCGGTATATATTTTAGTAATTCATCAATACTTGTAACAGGCAGGTTTTTAATTGCTTCTGCTTCTATTGTTTGGACATACCTCCCGGATTCAGCTGTCTTTTGTTGCATCCTGGTCGATATTACCTGTACCGTATCAATAGTAAAAATGTTATCCTGGGCCGAAACGCTGATACAAAAACAGATAACAATTGCCAATAAGAATGTATGTTTCATAAACTATAATTGAGATCGCAAAGTTAATAATTCAGCAAGAGCTGCCTTATAAGAATATGACTTTGAGAAATCTCGATATAAATAAGAAACTCTACCTACTTTAGCAGCGTATAAACCCGGGTAAATTCTGGCATCCGATTTGCGTACAAAATTGAAAATCAAACAACATGAGAATATTAATTTCAACTGCACTATTGCTTTCTTTAACTTTATTTTCTTGTAAAAAAGATAAAACTGAACCCTTTACGGATACAAGTGCGGCTGCTGATAACGCCTTAGCTGAAGCTACTTACAATGATGCTAAGACGATTGCGGATCAAGCTGCGATCTCCGGTAACGGTTCATCCGGTTTGTTGATCTCAAATTGTGCAACTGTAACGCATGATACTACACAAAGCCCAAAAATCCTGACTGTTGATTTTGGGACCGCAAACTGTCTTTGCACAGACGGAAGATACAGAAGAGGAAAAGTGATCATATCCTATACCGGAACTTGGAGAGACTCATCCAGCACGGCCAGTATTGGATTTGACAATTACTTTGTGAATGATTACAAAGTAATGGGAACAAAAACCATTACAAATAATGGTCATAATTCAATAGGAAATTTATGGTACAGTCTAACAGTGAATGGTAGTCTAACTGATCCTCAAGGCAGAACTATGACCTGGGCTTCGAATAGATCCAATGAATGGGTAACAGGAGAAAATACGCAAGGCGTTTTAGGTTGGTTAGATGATGTTTATCATATCAGAGGCACCGCATCAGGCACTAGCTTTTCAGGTAGCAGTTACACGGTAATTATAACTGATCCTTTAGTTGTTGCATTAAACTGCAGATGGATCAAACAAGGTAAATTTACCCTCCAAATTTCAAACTCACCTGCACTTTATGCTGATTATGGAACAGGCACTTGTGATAATCAAGGTACAGTTACCATAAATGGAAATGTTTATGTGGTCTATCTTAGATAAGGTCATATTATAAAATCATAAAATACCGGCATTACCCGGTATTTTTTTTTACCTTATAATTCTGAATTGTATCTATATTAGAACAGAATGGAAAAACAAAGAGGAATAGGAAAAAACATTTTTATCCTGATGATAGTTGCGGGTGTTTTGCTTTTCTTATCCAAATTATATGCATGGATATTAACAGATTCCAATGCCATTTTATCTGATGCGCTTGAATCAATAATCAATATTGCTGCAGGTGGGTTTTCTTTTTATAGCTTCTACCTTTCAGCAAAACCAAAAGACAAGGATCATCCATATGGTCATGGAAAAATTGAATTTCTCTCTGCTTCTATTGAAGGGACATTGATCTTTATTGCCGGATTATCAATCATAGGAAAAGCAATTTTTGATCTCTATGCTGTGAACGAAATTCAAAATTTACAGATCGGAACTTTGATTATTTTGGGAACAGGGCTTATTAATGGCCTTATTGGGAAAATGGCACAGAAGCATGCACTCAAGATAAATTCTACCACTTTGCATGCAAGTGGAAAACATTTGTGGAGTGACGCACTATCTACTTTTGCACTCAGCTTAGGTTTAGTGGCAGTTTATATAAGTGGATTATTTTGGATAGATAATCTGTTGGCAATAGCTGCCGGCTTATTTATTCTCTATTCGGGTTATAAGATCATTCGATCATCAGTTGCCGGAATAATGGATGAAACTGATGACAAATTACTTGAAGAAATGATCAGTAAGCTTGAGCAGAAAAGAGATCCGCATTGGATCGATATTCATAATCTAAGGGTAATAAAATATGGTTCTAAACTCCATATTGACGCACACATCACATTACCCTGGTATATGGATGTAGCAACTTCTCATGAAGAAGTAAAAAAAGTAGAAGACTTAATCAATATCAATTTTGGAGAAAGAGCGGAATTTTTTTTCCATACAGACCCGTGCCTGCCAACATCCTGCGCTATCTGCAGCATAACTAATTGCAAAGTCAGACAGCACAATTTTACAGGAACTTTAAAATGGACGACGGAAAATGTATTGATTAATTCAAGACATGGAAAAGAAGTTCAGTAATTTCTGAAACCTTAAACAAAAGTAAAAGTATAAGGTTTTGAAATATAAAAGCCTTATGAAGATTAAAACCTTACTCGCTCTTTTTTTTGTACTCTTTGCAACAGTTGGTTTTTCGATCAATGTACCGGATCCCGTGTATTCTAATTTCAAGTCCAAATTTCCGGACTCTGAAAATATTCGATGGACTAAAGAAGGAAAAACTGATTTTGAAGTAGAATTTATTTTCAATGACAGGATCATGTCAGCGACTTTCAATTTGAATGGAGCCTGGATAGAAACTTCAACCATGATCTATAATGAAGAAGTGCCTGTTCCTTGTGTTCAAAGTTGGCAATCTGCTTTTCCAGAATGGGGTGTTTCAAGAGCCTGGGTAGTTCATCATGTATCCGGTGAAACCCGCATCGCATTGCAACTTTTCAAAGAAAAGAAAAAGATGAAATTGGTTATGGGTCCAAATGGCAACATTATTCCAATAATTTAAACTCTGATATCAAGGCCCTTACAAAATTAGTACGATCTTATTCTCATTTTTCTGTTTCAATTATTACTTTTGTCCCGCTTTGGTTCTGTATTCGATTTTTGTCGAAAAGGATTAAAAGGGAATCCTGTGTAAATCAGGAACAGTTCCCGCTGCTGTAAGTTCATATTTATTTTTGCTATCATGCCACTGTTTTTCATAAACGGGAAGGCTGCAAAAAGAGGACGAGTCAGAAGACCTGCCAAAGATATAATTCTGATGCTTTCGGGTAAAAAGCCAGGGATCTTTGGAATATATACCCAACGCTTCCTTTTCTTTTTAGCCTTTGCATTTTTTATTCATAAAAATAAAAAAATGAAAAAGGTCAAACTTACTATTTCTTGTTTATCACAACTGTTATTACTTTTGTGCATTATCTCTCCATTACAGGAGTTGTCTGCTCAGGATATCCCGGATCAGAATTTAAAGGAAGTTATCATTTCAGCTACCCGTCAGGAACAAATTCCTGATAGCATTGGAAGAAGCATAATCCTGATTACAAAAAAACAGATCGAAGAGAATCAATACAGAACACTGGGTGATGTTTTATCATCACAGAGTGGTATAAGTACCATCGGTTCCTATATGAATCCTGGGATGTCTAATAGTTTGTTCATGAGAGGAACCAACAGCAATCATACTGTTATTATGATTGATGGGGTCAGAATTACAGATCCTTCTTCTGTAAACAATGCCGGTGATCTTTCCGAGATCACTTTGGCTGGAATAGAAAAAATTGAAATAGTAAAAGGTACATCAAGTAGTTTACATGGTTCTTCAGCCATCGGAGGAGTGATCAATCTTATTACAGATCGTTCAAATAAGAAAGAAGGAATTAATACGGATGTACTCCTTCAAGCAATGGTTTTCGGAGAGTCGTCATCAGAAATAAACACAAATCTGGGACTGGGTTATAAATTTAAAAATGGGTTTTATGTTGATGGTCGATACAATCAAATCAAATCAAATGGAATTGATGCAACCGTTGATACAGTCAGTGATCCAAATGCTTATAAGAAAAGGGATCTGGATGATTATATGCATCGTGATATGATTGCCGGAGCCGGATTTTCAAGCAAAAAATTTAATGTAAATCTGAGAGTAAAAAAGACATTGAGAGAAGTAGATCTTGATAAACGAGCTTACACAGATGATGATAATTATAAACTTGAGTTTGATAGAAATCTATTAACATATGGTTTGGCATACAATGACAAGAAATGGAAGTTGAGTCTCAATGGCGGTTATACATCTATGAATAGAGAAGCAATAGATGACTCATCAAAAATAGATGAGCAAGGCAATTTTGATCAAACATTTGTTAAGGACAATTATGATGGAACCAATATCCATCAAGAAATTCAAATTGATCATAAAAGATTATTTTGGAATGTAATTGCTGGTGGCACCTATGATAAAGAAACCATGTCTGCAAGGAATTACATTTACGCTAATTCCCAATTTGGATTATATGAAGCTACATCAGATCTGGATAGTCTAAATCTTAATACAAATTCGATCGCAGTATTTTCAAGATTGGAATTGGATGGGAAATTATTTTCAAGTGCTTTAGATGGCTTAGTATTAGCGATCGGAGGAAGATCTACCCAACACAGCGAATTTGGAAATAACCTCACCTATGAAATAAATCCTTCCTACAAGCTCAATAAAGAAAGTATACTATTCATGAATATCGCATCCGGATATAACTCTCCTTCACTATATCAGTTATATGCTCCTGAGAACTATTATACATCCGCTATAACAAGAGGAAATCCTGATCTTGATCCGGAAACAAGTTTGAATTTTGAATTTGGATTTAGAAAAGTAAATGATGGTAATAGAATCAATGTTTCTATTCACCGTACTGCTATAAAAAACACGATCGAATATGTGTATTTATGGGATAAACTGACAAGTATTGAAAATCTGGGTAATGATTGGATGAGAGATGATTATCGAGGCGATGCGTATATAAATGCCGGAGAAACTGTTGTTCATGGTATTGATGTTTCTATTCAACATGAACTCAATAATAGATTAACAGCAGAAGTTGCACTAAGTCTTATTGAAGGGAATACTGAATATAAAGCATCCGATAATAATTCAGATCATACCCAGGGGAACCATGTTCAGTTATTCTCAAACGGGTCATTTCTAACGCAGGATATTCAAATTCAAGGATTAACCCGAAGACCTTCAACCGGAAGAATTAGTTTGAACTATACCTTTAGCAAAAGCTTAAATATGAGGATGGATGTTAAGATGGTTGGAAGTAGGAATGATATTTATTATGATTCAAATCTGGGACCTTTTGGTGCCTTGTCTCAAACAGCAATTGCTACCTATACCTTGCTGGATCTGTCAGGGAGATATAAAATAAACGATCACATTTATGCAGGATTCAAATTAGGGAATTTAACTGATGAAAAATATTCCGAGATCAGAGGATTTAGTACTTTGGGCAGAACAATTAGCCTAAGTTTAAAATACGCTTTGGCAAAGAGTTGATTTCAGGGAATAATGATTTCAGAACTAAATTCAACATTACTTTTATGCAATGCCCGATCATAAATGAAAAATTCAAAACGACTTGAAGGTGAAAATCCCAAGGTATTAATTTCTGTAGAAACGGTTCCTTTAATAGCTTTTATTCTTCCGCTAGATTCGATGAAAGGCATACGATATCTAAAACGAAGTGGTTCATAAATCACTATTTGAATCGTATCTCCGGAAGGAGTTATTGAGTCTTTTTGAATTGGTAATAATTTGGGTATAAAAACTCCATTTACCTTTTCCTGGTAAGTCATCACTAAATTATAATAGAATTCACCGGTGAACGGAGCAGCAGTTTCATTTTGTTTTAAACCAATATCTCCATCACCATCTGTAAAGCTAAATACTAATGTAATTGTAGAATCCTTGCCGGAGACGTCCCTATTTACAACACTACTTTCATATGTAATTACGGGCTCGATCGGAAAATTTTCAGTCTTACGGCAACCTGAATTAATGATCGTAACGAAAGATAAAACGAAAATTATATATTTCTTCATTTAGATAATATCTGTCATAAAATTACTAAATTATTCTCTGAATATATTTTCAAACAAACAAAATCGCAAAAACCAACAAAATGGCACTCATACTCCCTGTAAAAGGAATACATCCACAATTTGGAAAAGATTGTTACATAGCTGATAACGCTACCATCGTAGGAGATGTTGTCATGGGGGATGATTGCAGCATTTGGTTCAATGCTGTAGTTCGGGGAGATGTTAACTCAATCCGAATTGGAAATAAGGTTAATATTCAGGATGGTGCAGTGATCCATTGCACATACCAAAAAGCTGCTACAACTATAGGTAACAACGTTTCTATTGGTCATAATGCACTGGTACATGGCTGTACGCTAGAAGACAACGTATTAATAGGTATGGGAGCAATTGTGATGGATAATGTTGTGGTAGAAAAAAATTCTTTGATCGCAGCCGGTGCAGTTGTTCTTGAAAATACAAGAGTTGAATCCGGGTCAATATATGCCGGGGTTCCTGCTCGCAAAGTAAAACAAATGACTGAAGAACATTTTAAGACTTTGAACGAACGAATATCTGATAATTATGTGATGTATGCAGGGTGGTTCAAAGAATAAATCAATCTTTCCAAAGATGAAAAGGTTCAAGTTTTATTCTTCCTTTAAAGAATATTCTTGAGCTTTTTTCGAATGAAGTTGTGAAATCGGAAATATAAAAATGATGCGGATTTCTTGTTTTTTTATTCAATAGTCCTGTCTCTTCAAGATCGTTCATGACATATTTAGCAACTATTTCAGCTGAATCAATTATTGTCACTTTCCCCTTGTAATATTCCTCTATCTCTAATTTTATCAAAGGATAATGGGTACATGCCAGAATCAATGCCTCTACACCTTTTAGTTTCCTATTCACTAGATAAGAATTGATAACTGTTCTGCTGATCTTATTATTAAAAAACCCTTCCTCGACCATAGGAGCCAGCAATGGTGTTGCAAGACTACCCACATGGATACTTGCATCCATTTGGAGAAGTTTCATCGCATACACATCAGACTTTATTGTCCCTTTCGTTCCAATTACCCCAACCTTTCCACCCGGAAAAGTCTTTGCTACTTCAGCTACCACAGGATCGATTACATTGATAACTTTTGCACGGGAGCCAACATGTTCCTTTACGGCATTGAATGCATGTGAGGAGGCCGTATTACAAGCGATAACGATCATCTTAGCTCCTCTTTCTAGTAAAAAATCGCTGATCTTTATGGAATATGATCTTATTGCTTCGGGGGATTTTTCACCGTATGGAAAATGTGCTGTGTCTCCAAAATATAGTAGACTCTCGTTAGGTAACTCAGCTTTTATTGCGTTAGCTACAGTCAGCCCACCTATTCCTGAATCAAAAATACCAATTGGCGATCGAGTGCTTGGCTTCATGAGGACAATATAAAAAAAAACATCCCGCGTTGGTATATCGCAGGAAGTTTTTGAAATTATTCCGTATTATTTTAAACCCATTTTTTGTTTCACCAAACTCATGATGTTATCAGAATCTTGTGCGAACAAAACAGTTCCTGCGCTTGTGTCAAGTATGTATGAGTAACTTTTCTCTTTAGCAACATCTTTGATTGCTTTTTCAGCAGCGTCCAGAATTGGAGTGTATAATTCTTCTTTCTTTTTTTGAATACTTTGCTGTGCACTCTCCTGAAAATCCTGAATACGATTCTCCAGATCTCCTATCTCTTTTATTTTTGCATTACGCACAGCATCAGGGAATGTAGCTTCCTTAGCTTGAAAATCAGACATTTTGCCTTGATATTCTGCTGTCATCGCTTTAAGCTGAGCTTCAAGTGCCTGTCCATATTTTTGCAAAGATGAATCAGCAGCTTTGGTACTCGGAAGCATGGATAACAATTCAGTTGAATTGATATGACCAAACTTTAGGTTTTGTGCTTGAGAAATACCACTGATCAACATTAACATTGCAAAAGCAACAAGATGAATTCTTTTCATGAAAAGTTTTTTTTAGTTTAATTAATAAAATTATTTTTTTTCAGTTCCCCCACCCCCAGTTGAACCACCAGAAGGAGTTGCGTTGGTGCCCGACTTGGATCCACTAACATCTCCTGCACTGTAACCCATTGCCTTTAAGATTTCATCACTTTTGTCGTATTTAACATTTGTATAAAGCATGATGAGGTCACTTGACTTGTCAAAGATAAAGGCATAACTATTATCCTCAGCGTATTTTTTTACGGCATTAAAAATCTTGTCCTGAATTGGTTTAACCAACTCTTGTTTCTTTTTATAAAGATCACCTTCATATCCAAATTTTTGTTTTTGATATTCTTTGACATCTTTTTCTTTATTCATTACTTCATCTTCTCTTTTTTTGCGCATTTCTTCAGTCAGCAATACTTGCTCGGCCTGATACGTTTTGTAGAGTTTTTCGATGGTTGCGTACTTAGACTCGATCTCTTTCTGCCATTGAACCGATAACTGGTCTAATTGCTGTTGAGCTGATTTATATTCAGCAATATTATCGAGGATATATTGTGTATCCACGTAACATGATTTTTGTGCTTTAAGTTCAACTGAGTTGAAAATTGCGGCTGTCAAAGCAACGATAGCGATAATTTTTTTCATGTTAATTCTATTTAATATTTAAAACTGCTGTCCAATTGAGAAATGAAACTCCCCGGATTTTCCAAGTTTACTTGAGATATCATCGAAAGGTATTCCATAATCAAGACCTAATAAACCAAACATGGGAAGATAAATTCTTAAACCAATACCTGCAGAACGCTTCATATCAAATGGGTCAAAATCTACAGGACGATACCATGAATTTCCACCTTCAACAAACGCTAGTCCATAAACAGTTGCGGATGGATTTAGTGATACAGGATAACGCATTTCGAAAGTAAATTTGTCAAAAACTGTGCCACCAGCCGATGGAGACAGGCTATTATTCGGATATCCACGTAAGCCGATGATCTCTCTTCCATCCAATGCAAAACCTGATAAACCGTCACCTCCAAGATAAAATCTCTCAAAGGGTGCTTGTCCCAAAGCCCCGGAATACAATCCTAAAATACCGAAGTTTGCTTTTACATTCAACACCAGATTTCCTACAAGTTTTGTTACCCATGAAGAAGTGAATTTCCATTTATGAAACTCTATCCATTTGTATTTTTCCTGAGCACTTAGCGTAGAATAGTCTTTATCAGAGAACAAGGAATAAGGAGGTGTAAATTGAGCACTTATACTAAATTGACTTCCAGATCTTGGATAGATTGGCTGATCGATCGAGCTTCTTGTTATACTGGTTCTGAAATTAAGATTGTTTGCGTAACCATTACTAAACAAAAATGAAGTTGCATAATTATCCAGGTTATAGTTTTGAAAAGATACTTCATTGTAAATAGAGAAGTAATCATCCGGCCAGGTCAATCTTTTACCCAACCCCAATGAAGCTCCACTAATTACTATAGATTGGCGTGACGCATCTCCTCTGCTTACTCCATTAGATTGTATGGAATGGAATACCGAAACACTAAGCGAATTCGGTTTTTTACCACCAAGCCAGGGTTCTGTGAAAGAAGCATTGTATGATTGATAAAACTTGCCATTTGTTTGTCCACGCAGTGATAATCTTTGACCGTCACCTGAAGGAAGTGGTGTCCATGCACCTCTGTTAAAGAAGTTCCTTGCCGAGAAGTTATTGAACGAGACACCGAGTGTTCCAACAAGTTGCCCTGCTCCCCAACCACCTGAAACTTCAATCTGATCGGATGCTTTTTCTTCCACTTCGTATTCGATATCAACTGTTCCGTCGGCCGGATTTGGTTTTGGAGTAACGTTAAGTTTTTCAGCATTAAAAAATCCTAGCTGAGCAAGTTCTCTTTGGGTTCTGATGATATCACTCCTATTAAACAATTGTCCGGGTCTTGTCCTGATCTCACGCATAACCACCCTATCATTGGTCTTTGTATTTCCTTTGACAGTAACTTTATTGATTCTGGCTTGTTTTCCTTCATAGATCCTCATTTCAACATCTATCGAATCTCCTGCCACCTGAATCTCAACCGGAGTTACCTGAAAAAATAAATAACCATCATCCATATAAAGAGATGTTATGTCTTTACTGCTTGGATTTAGGTAAAGGTTAGCTTCCAGTAAAGTTTGACTATACAGATCTCCTTTTTTTATTCCCAAAATGGCATCAAGTTCTTCATCTGTATATTTTGTATTACCAAGCCAGGTGATTTCCCTGAAGTAATACTTCATTCCCTCATCAATTTTGATATCAATATTGATGGTCTTGCTATTATGTGAATAGACGGTATCTGAAACGATCATCGCATCTCTGTATCCCTTGCCTTGATACTTAGACAATACTTTCTTCTTATCTTTTTCGTAATTATCTTCCAGGAATTTGGATGCAGTGAATACCCTATAAAACAATTTTTGCTTGGTATCTTTCATCGCACCTCTCAGTTTTTTGTCACTGAAAACGGTGTTGCCTTCAAAATTTATCCTATGAATCTTTATCTTTTTCTGTTTATCTACTACGACGCGTAATATTTTACTATTGATCCCGGTTGAATCTACTTCTTCTTCGATCTTGACAGAAGCATTCAAATATCCTTTATCACGATAATAAGTTTCAACCTTATCGATGGTAGTTACGATCAGGTTTTCAGTAATCACTTTTCCTCTCGAAAGGTTGATTATTTCTCTGATCTTATCAGCTTCTGATTTGGAAGCACCTGAAAATGCGAACTTCGAAAGCCTTGGTCTTTCCAATAGCTGCAAATCAAGAAATATTATATTCCCCTGAATCTTGGAAGCAATAATTGACACATCTGCAAACAAACCCTGTTTCCAAAGATTATCTATAGCTTGGGAGACCTTTTCTCCCGGAATTTTAATTGTTTGGCCAACCTTCAGGCCTGAAACTGTGATTAATACTTGTTCATCTAAAGTTTGGGTGCCGGTCACGGTAATGCCACCAATCTCATATTCTTTTGGGCTGCTATAATCAAACTGGTCTTCAGAACCAACTGAGATCTGAGCCCAAGAAGTATTTAGTCCAAAACATATTAATGCAAAAACGGAGGCAATCTTTTTCATCATCTTAACTAGGTGTAATTTGCTCACTTGTCATTCCAAACCTTCTTTCTCTTTGCTGATAGCTAACTATCGCTTCATAAAGATCTTCCTTTCGGAAATCGGGCCAGAGTTTATTTGTAAAGTATAACTCTGTATAGGCGATCTGCCATAGTAAAAAGTTACTAATTCTATATTCGCCACTTGTACGAATCATCAATTCGGGATCAGGAATATTTGATGTACTTAAGTATTCAATAAATTTCTTTTCGTCAATTTGTTCCGGATCTAACTTACCTGAAACAGCATCCTGTGCAATTTGTTTTGCTGCATTCAACAATTCCCATCTGGAGCTATAACTCAAAGCTACGACCAAGGTCATTCTTTTGTTATTGGCTGTAAATTCCATTGCTTCTTTCAATTCTCTTCTGCACTTCTCCGGCAATGCGTTCAAATCACCAATTACATCTAAACGAATCTCATTTTTCATCAAGGTCTTTCTTTCTTTATTGATTGCAGAGACTAACAATTCCATCAGCATATCAACTTCGATCCTTGGTCTATTCCAATTCTCGGTTGAGAAAGCGTAAAGTGTCAAATATTTGACACCTAATTCTGCAGCTCCTTCAACCGTTTGCTTAACAGCCTCCACTCCATTCTTATGCCCAAAAGTTCTGAGTTTTCCACGTTGTCGAGCCCAGCGGCCATTACCATCCATGATGATAGCAATATGCCCGGGTATTCGGGTTTCGTCAATTTTATCTTTAAAACTCATAGGAGGCTCAAAAGCGGGTGCAAGTTAATAAAATCAATGCAATGGAAGGCTTAAGATTCAGACTCATTTGAACGAATCGCAATCTATTTTATTGGGATTTCCCAATCTTATTGCAAGACTAATTCCTGCGATCATATATCTGTCAGGGTTTGTAGAATTACCCCTTTGTTTCCCGTCATAATTATCATTTTGAGCATTCTGAGATCTGTCGCTTAGAATATATGATTCCGGCCCGTTTTCAGCTAATAATATGGATCTGTCTACATAAGTTGTACTCACATCATCCAGATAATCTGTGAATGCCTGTCTGATCCCCAATTCAAGATTCACTCCTATCCTTTTACTCAAACTAAATTTGAGTCCTCCGCCCATGATCAAAGATCCTTGGGTCAATTTATACTTTTCTCGATCCGGATAGGCTGATGTGCCCTGGCCTTCAGTGCCTAAAGGCTGTAATTCTATCCATTCATCATTTAACTCAGCCTCAGGTTTATATCCAAAAACAGAGAATCCGGAAAAAATGAAAGGGGTAAATGGCCAATCTGTATTTCCAATAAAAAAGGGAAAAAAATTAAACTCAACCACACCGGCTAATTCTGTAATATTAGATCTAAAGGATAGATTTCTGACCCTGTCGTATAAATAATTTGAGTTCGAATCAGCTCCACTGATCTTTGCCCTGTTCAGTGCAAGTTTAAGTGAATAATGCGGATTTATATTATACCTGTATTGCAGACCATAGGCCAGGTGCATCTCTTTGGTATCAAACAGATTATTATTCAACTCACCTTTATATGATGAAGCTCCACCGAACAAGACTATTTCATGTCGCTGTCCATATGTGGTAAGCGAAATCAAACTAAAAAATAAAATAATGCTGAAGTTTTTCATGAAGCAGTTTTCCTGCTTAAGAATACGTAAGTAAAAAGCAAATTATTGTACAGATCAAAATCTGGGAAAAAGATCCCTTCCGGTTAATATTTTGTAATTAATATTAATCACACCAAACATATAAGAATCTTTATCTCTTGGATCACCTCTTTGTGCCCCGGGAGATGTGATACTTGGAAATTCCCCATCAGAGCGATCTGCAAGTGCAGCTGCCAGAGGTCCTTCCGTTTGAAGTATCAGGTTATTATCATAATAAGTTCTGCTAACATCATCGATATAGTCGGTGAATGTTTTACGTAGACCCAATTCCAGGCCTAATCCCCAACGACGGTCAAAAGTATATTTGAAACCAAGGCCGATGGGCAAGGCAATTTGTATTCTGCTATATGGTTCCCGGTTTGCAAAGTGTGTTTGTCCTTCAGTATGTAAAGGCTGAAGATCATACCACTTGCCACCAATTTGAGCCTGAGGGTTAAAATAAAATACGCCAATACCACCGAAAGTATAAACATACATCTCATATCCTCTTGAACCTCTGATTCCTCTGAGACGATATCTGGCTCCAAATCGTTCTTTCATGAAAGACGCTTCAAAATTAGTACTCAGCTCTAATATATTAGATCGGAAAGAAAGATTACGGTAGTTTCGAAAAAACTCAGTTGTAAGTTTATCATCGCCAGTCACTTTACCATAAGTGAATTTTGTGTTTATAGCAAAATACTCGGTTAGTTTGTAACGCAAACCTACCACAGCTGCCATTCGGGTTTGGTTAAACTCAAGATCTTTAAAATAATTGGTACCAATTTGATTGGCCCCACCCAATTCACCGAGAAAGTTAGAAGCGCCTAAACCAAGATGGGCTTCCATTCTATAGGATTTCCAACGATTAGATTTACGATATTTCTTCTGAGCAAAAGAAACAACAGGCATTATTGCAACCAGGAGCAGAATTAGTATTTTTCTCATATCAATGTGGCAGTAAACAGCAAATATAATATAAATTGTTTGTCTCTAGCGAGGGTTTCAGGTCAATTTCTACTATCCTTACCCCACATTAGTTTTTCTCTGAGTGTACTTAAGAAATTTTGATTGTTGAGCCGGACCAGATTTAGCTCAAAAGGGGCTTTTCTGACAGCCATATGGACACTTGCGTCGATTGTAACAGATCTGCTGTCAAGTGCTGCAAGAAAATTACTGCTTCTACCTTCAACTTCCAGGGAGATCACATTTTTATCTGCAACAACGATAGGTCTCACATTCAGATTGTGTGGGGCAATGGGAGTGATAACAAAATCTGTAGATTGAGGAGCCACAATGGGCCCACCACAGCTCAGGCTATAGCCTGTGGATCCTGTTGGAGTTGAAATTATCAGGCCATCAGCCCAATATGAATTGAGATACTCTCCATTCAAATACGCATGGATGGTTACCATTGAAGAGGTATCCTTTTTATGAATTGTCAATTCATTCAATGCATATCTATTCTCTCCGAAAATACCTTTATTGGTTTCGAGTTCTATAAGGCTCCTGTTATCTAATGAATAATGCCCCTTGATCAGGGATGAAATAGCTTCTAACGAACTCTCATGCGGAGTTGCAGCAAGGAATCCTAGCCTGCCTGTGTTTATTCCCATTACCGGAATGCCGGAATCACGAACCAAACTGACGGTATCCAGTAAAGTTCCGTCTCCACCCAAACTAATCATAAAATCCACTTTTGATTTCAGGTCTTCATGGATTTTGAATGATTCCTTTATTGATATCGTTTTATCTCTACGACTTATATATTCAGCATAGGCATCATACATCGTAAATGTATGCCCCTCCTGGTTCAATTTTTCTATCAGAGCCGGGAGCATGGGAGGTAATTCCTTTGACGAGGCTCGTCCGTATATAGCGAAATGCATATGTTCTTAAATAGGAGCAGTAAAGTTGATAAAAAAGCCTCGTTCTCCCAACCTGTTTATGGAATATTCAAACCTCATTACCAAACTATAATATGTAACATAATCCAATCCTAATCCCCCTCCCAGCATAAATTCCTGATTAAACCCATTTGAGTTCGGGATATAAAAATCTCTTGCCCAACCCATATCCGCGTGTAAATTAAGATACAATGTATTGGGGATATCATTAAACTGTTTAAAAGGGATGAAGCCCAAATGAACTACTTTTTTTGGTAAGATATTGAATCTAATGTTATTTCTATTCAAGATATAATCATTGGCTGCAATCACATAGGGTTCATAACCTCTAACAAATGAATTTGAAAATCCAAGAAACCGGGTTTGGGAGAAAGGATTGACCAACTTAGAACCAACTCTTCCCCGAATACCACTTGCAATAAAGAACTTCTTTCCCAGTGGTTTGTAGTAGCGGATAGATGAGCTAATATTAAAATGGTCAACATCATTGTTGAAAATGCCGTCTTTTTGAATTTTGAAGTCAGTATAGTATCCTTCCAATGGATAATTCTTATCATCTCTGTGATCATCAGAATAAAAATAGCTGAGTGCGAGATATTGTTGATTCCCTGAAGAATTACTGTGATACTGAGGATTTAATTTCAGAATCGTATCAGAAACATATTGGTCATGCGCTTCCAATTCAAGAATATGGTGTTCATAAAAACCAACTCTTCTTGAAAACTTTAAACTGATATCCAGCTGACGTTTCAGGAATTTATCATTATCCTTAAAATAGATCAATTCATTATTTTCCAAAGCATAAGCCATCTCATGATTTCGTCTGTATGTTAACGTAAACGCTAATCCATTTCTATAATTCTCATCAAGGTACGGTATTACATGCTGAAGCAACAAAGCCTGATCGAAGCCATATTTAAATCCGGAATTTAATGTCTCATTCCTCCCTCTGAAATTATTGACCTGAACAAATAAACCATATGATACCCTTGAGATATCTTTATCTTTCCACCATTCATTAAAATTCCTTTCATTAATATCAAATATGGGACTTGGCCAGATATACCATCTTTCAACAAATTTAAAGGTCAGGTCAATTGTATGATCGTTGACATTGAGGTCAAAGTTTACGGAATTGAAAAGTTGTGTATTATTCAGGTTTCTAACAGATAATTCAAGCGCTGATAAGAGATCTGTTCCGACGTAAGCTGTATCAATTTTGACAGCCAACTCCCGATTCAAAAGAGGGACACGTGTGCGTTTATTTCCAACGAAGGCAATGCTTTTAATTATATAAAGTTCATCCCCTGAAATTGATGGGTGCTTGAGCGTATCGGAAGGTTGCGAAGCGTAGGTCTTAAAGCCGGGCAAGATGAGAACTACCAGAATTAATACTCTGAAAAGAATTGCCATCAGATGACCAATCAGATATTCAAATAATTCATGAATGAATCGAATCGTTGTTTCATATCATCATTAAATTCACTCTGATGAAATGATGCTTTGACGTGATAATCATATCTATAAAAAGAGGCAAGGATACGGGTCAGATCAGTTCTGTTAACCTTAAGAACAACTTCCAGTTTTGTTGAGTCAGGATGTGATGAAATAGCTGTACTTAAGATCCTTGAATCATTGGATTCGACGATCTGTGCGATCTCTGAAAGTGAATAATCATTCTGATTCAGTTCTAAAACAATGACACCTCCCGGATCAGCCACAGAAGCAGTTTTTGAAATGCTATCAATGATATCTCCAAGAGTGATTATACCCAAATAATGATTCTCTTCATCCAGTACTGGAACTAGCGTCAGCTTAAGAGAGGAGACAAGTTTGAGAACTTCGTAAATATGCTGATTCTCGGTAACATAAGGTCGGAGTAAAGATAAACTATGATTACCCAAAGGTTCTTCGGGAGCATTCAGATTAAGTATATCCTCATCAGTGATCAAACCCAAAAAATGCACATTGTTTACGATAGGCAAATGACTCACACGAAATTCTTCCATCCAACTCAGGGCTTTTAGTCCTGAATCCGAAGTTTTCAGAGGAGGGATCAAATCTTTTATAAGGTCTCTTGCCAGCATATATCAATTGAACGCTTAAGTTTCATTTAAGTTATCAATACAACAAACATAGAAAGAAAATGATAAATTCGCATCAATAACTACAGCATTATTACTTTTAGCCAAATCTGAAAATGCAATGAGTTTTCATCTAAGGAATAAAATGAGCAAAGCAGGTTGTGTCACCCGACTGCTTTTACTGGTTGTTATAACTGTAGGATTAGGATATTTATTTTTTGATAAAATCTATATTCCTGACCAGACACCATTTCGTGAAAATGTAATTGAGAATGAATCACACATTCCATATAAAAAAACAGAGATCAATTCCCAGCAGGAACTTGACAGTTTAATTCGGGTTGCTAATATGTATTACGGGAATTCATATATAGACAGTATTTTGTTGCAAGAAAGTAATAATGCCAAGCTATTAAAGATCCGAATTCTTGTTAAGGATAAACCATCTGTAGCGGTAAAACCAAATTAAGAAAATGGAGCGCCACAATTGTAAATTGAGTGTTAATATTAATAAGGTTGCAACTTTGAGGAATGCTCGTGGTGGGATGATTCCTGACCTGGTAAAATTTGCAATAGATTGCGAACGATTCGGAGCTGAAGGCATCACTGTTCACCCCAGACCAGATGAAAGGCATATTCGTTATCAGGATGTTTATGATCTTAAAAAAGTTATCAAAACGGAGTACAATATTGAAGGATATCCATCAGAAAGTTTTCTAAAATTAGTTGAGGAAATAAAACCGGACCAAGTCACATTGGTGCCTGATCCACCGGATGTTTTAACTTCTAATGCCGGATGGGATACGATACGAAACTTTCAATTACTGAAAGATATTTCTTTCAGACTGCAAAGCGGAGGCATGCGTGTTTCAGTTTTTATAGACCCTGATTCGACTATGATCGAAAAGGCTGCGGATATAGGTGTAGATCGAATTGAACTATATACCGAAGCGTATGCATCGTCATTTGAAAACGATCCTCAAAAGGCAGTAAATTCCTATACAATAGCAGCAAAGACAGCCCTGGCCAGAGGTTTGGGACTAAACGCAGGACATGATCTAAACCTAAAAAATCTGAAATATTTTAATGAAAATGTGGAAGGATTGCTGGAAGTAAGTATTGGACATGCACTTATTTCTGATGCATTATATTATGGAATTGAGAATACTATCCAGATGTACAGACGTTGCTTAAAGTAATGTCCATTCCTTTAAAAAGCCCATAGATTTTTCATAGAATTCTTCCGGATTCTCAGCATGTAGCCAATGACCGGAATTGGAAATTGTTTGCAAATTTGCTTTAGGGAAATGCAGACGGATAGCTTGCAGATCTGAGTTCAAAATATAATCCGAATTTGCACCTCGCAGGAATAGGGTTTCGCCTGTATATGTCGAATCTTTCTTGAGAGCTTTACCAACTTCATCAATATGTTGAGCAATCTCTTTCAGATTAAATCTCCATCCTAATTTCTCAGATTCTTGCCAATACAATCCTTTCAATAAAAACTGTCTAGTACCCAGATCCGGAATTGCATCCGTTAACATTTCTTCAACTTCTGTTCTGCTTTTTACAAATTCAAAATCAACAGAAAGAAGTGCATCGATGATAGGTTGATGTTGAATTGGATAAAACTTAGGTCCTATATCAGCAACCAATAATTTACTCACTCTTGAAGGAAACTGAATTGCCATATTCATAGCCACTTTCCCACCCATTGAATGCCCTATCACATAAGCCGAATCAACATTCAAATGCCCCATCAAACTAACTACATCAAAAGCCATGTCAGTATATGACATTCCGGAAATATGAGGTGAGTGTCCATGATTTCTCAAGTCAACTACAATCACCTGAAAGTCTTCTGCAAACTTTTTTGCAAGGGTGGTCCAATTATCTCCCGAACCAAACAAACCATGCAGAATAATAAGTGTGTGTTTTCCTTTCCCAAAAATTTTATAATGTAACATGGTTCAAAGATACGGTTTAGGAAAGGTTCAAAAAGAGAAAGGGCGACTTTAATAATAAAGTCGCCCTTTCAAGATATGCTTTTTCTTTATTGAACGTCGGCCAGATTTCTCATTGAGATCTGTTT
>JBBKWX010000106.1:0-5441 GCA_037969175.1 Bacteroidia bacterium
TAGCCAAAATTGACTGCAATTAGTATTGAAAAGATTTAGTACTTATGGTAGAAACTGAGAGACTTATATTAAAGCCTTTGACTTACGATCAATTGATAAAGTATATAAAGTGTGATAACTCTTTGGAGACAGAGTTAAAGTTGAATAATACTTCAAGGACAATCTCAGCAGAACTTAAAGAAGCCTTAGAAGTAACAATTTTACCAAACGTTGCGGACACAACTAAAAACTATCTTTTCTCAACGCTATGGACTGCGATCTCGAAAATTGATAATAAAATGGTAGGCGATCTGTGCATAATTGGAGAACCGAATCTGGATGGAGAAATAGAAATCGGTTACGGAACTTATGATGAATTTCAGAACAAAGGTTTCATGACAGAAATAGTATATGGCATTATACAATGGGCGAAAACACAAGTAAATATCAGATCTATAACTGCTTCGACAAACAAAACCAATATTGCTTCATTTAAAGTGCTTCAGAAGAACAATTTCTTTAAAATTGGCGAGACAGATACATCATTCAATTGGAAACTAGAAATAAATAACGAAACAAAGATGCATTAACATCGGTTTGGTATTTAGAAATCTGACGTATTTTGTTTTTTTCTACCACTAACACAAGTACACTTAGTTACACTAAGGAATAAATGTATAATCCACAGATTTATTGGGTTTTTTTATTGTAGTAAATTTGATTAAAATATAGAGCCTGCGAGCTGGTAGACAAGAACACGCCAAAAATATATAACATCGAATTAGAAGTAAAATTCTCATAAATATATCTTAGTGAAACTTGTGACCTAAGTGTTCTTCGTGGTTTTTTCTATTTTTTTAGCTTGACGCGTATGCGCACGTGCGGGACTGAGATCTCTGTGGTAAAAAATAGCACAGATTCTACTTGTATACAGTTACTTAAGATGCAATTCGAGAGTAATAGAAAACTAGATTCCGATCGCCCTTAATTAGAAGAGTAAATCATGCAAGATTTTGTAATAATTATGTAACTCTCTCGCTTAAATAAAATATAATTTTGTATTAATTTAATTAATCTATGACTTGACGTTGATGTCGGGAATGAATTAAATGTATTTTATAAAATGCATAATAATTCTATCACAGAATTCCTAAAATATACAAATGCTGTAACCGGCACTACACTTAATATGGACAACATGAATGGTGTAGCAATGAAGATGAAATTCTTCATTTTAAGGTTAGGCAAATTCCAATTGAAATTTAACCCATTTCCTGAAATATTTAAATAGATAATGTTAAAATTTGAAAACAAGATGGATACCAAATTCAATGACGCAACAAAACAACGGCCGCAAGGGCAACGAATTATGGACGCCGCTTTGGTTAAAATTGACCTTAACTCTTATATTAAACAGATAAAAGAGGAGCAAGCATGGAAAGACAATGATCGGAATGCCATAACAGTTTTTAAAACTGATGGTATGCGTATAGTGCTAATAGGATTACATAAAGATGCTGAAATGATAAAACATAAAGCAGATGGAATGATTAGCGTACACGTATTGGAAGGACAAATACTATTCACAACTGATCAACAATCTATTGAATTGAGTAGCGCACAAGTACTGGCCCTTCATGAAAACATTCCGCATAGTGTGTTGGCCATGCAAGAAACAATTTTTTTATTGACGCTAACAACAACATTGGCAGAAAAAAACTCCGAGTAAATAATAACTATCTGAAATGGGAAAACACGTTGTAAAGATTAAATCAATTAGAAAAGTAACTCATGATGTGTTACAAATTGTAACTAATAAACCGGTTGGTTACCATTTCAAGCCTGGGCAGGCAACAGATGTATCCATTAATCAGGACGATTGGAAGGAAGAAAAGAGACCATTTACATTTACCTGTCTTCCGAAGAATGATTATATCGAATTTACTATAAAGACCTACCCTTCACATCAAAGTGTTACTAACCAATTACTGCAACTAAATATAAATAATGAATTGATACTGCATGAAGTATTTGGAGATATAGCATTTAAAGGTGAAGGCGTATTTATTGCCGGAGGTGCCGGTGTCACTCCATTTATCTCTATTTTTCGTCATCTAAAGGACACAAATAAAATAGGAAATAATAAACTCCTTTTTGCAAACAAAACCAAAGCTGATATCATACTGGAAGCCGAGTTTAAAAGTATGTTACATGAGAATTTTATTAACATATTATCAGATGATAAAATTGAAGGATATGAAAATGGGTACATCACTGAAGATCTGATAAAAACAAATAATGCTAACCTCAACAATAATATTTATTTATGCGGGCCTCCGCCGATGATGGAAGCTGTAGAGAAGATACTTGCTAATTTGAATATAGATAAATCATTAATTATCAAAGAAGCATTCTAATTAATTAATCGACTGAGTAAATAATACCGACATAATTGTAACAAAGAATTACCAGGACTCTGGCAGGCCTTTTTTCGTTTTTACAGCATTTTCCCAGCCATTAGTCAATTCTTGTGATGAAACAAAACATCCTGAATAGGGTAGCGTGAATTCTGTAACTCTTTTGAGTAATTGTGTAACGTTATAACCAACAAATTCCCTCAATTTAGTATATCACCAAAATTCATTACAATGACACGTTCAATAAACTGTTTTCACTTTTAAAGCATGAATGACAATTAACTAAAGTTATGTCAAGATTGTGTTACGATCAGCGAAGTACAGCCAACTGTGAGAATTAAATAAGAAAATAATTACAAATTAAATATAACCTAAAATCCAGCAGAAATGCAAATCTATTAAAATTAGAAAAATGAAAATCACAGGACCAAACAGCATCAAAGAACTGCTAATCATGCTTAAAGCAGAATATCCAACGGGAATTGAAAAGTACAATAAAGCAGCAAAGCACTCAGAATCAGCTGCAAGACGCTATTTGTTAGCGACTCAACATGCCGCAAATGAAAATTATAGAAAAACCGTAAAAGCAATTTAGCATTTATGATCATTTGCGCCGTGAATTGAAATGCAGAAACGTTGTGAAAAGGTATATATTAAAAGCTCGAATGAAGATTTTCAAATGAATCACATAAAGTAGAATAAGATGAAACAAAAGTCAAATAAAAAAGATCTCCCAGGATATCCAACTAATCCAGCAACCGAAGACGTTTATAATAAATGGAAGGAAGAAAAGGAAGTAAACCCGGAAGATCCTTCTAAACAGAAAACGTCAAATGAAATTCCGGGAACCAGGAATGAAAAAGCTTTTGCAGATGATCTGTCGGGTAGTGATCTGGATGTTCCGGGCTCAGAATTAGATGACGCTCAAGAAAGTGTGGGTAGCGAAGATGAAGAAAACAATCATTATAGCTTAGGAGGAGACAATCATAAAGATTTGGAAGAAGACATTTCTTAACAAGAAGAATAATTAAGAAACCAATCGGGTTGAAGTGGAATAAAAGTTCTGTGGATCACGTCACTCCAGAAAATTTTTAAACAAACAAATGAATAGAACTCATGCACTCAATATTAAATAACGATATACTATTATGATCATACAATTCAATACAGATAAAACCATAAGCGGGGAAAACAGAAATCAAGAATTCTTTACTTCCCAAATAGCTGAGGAGTTGGAAAGATATCAAAGCGAGATTACGAGAATTGAAGTTCATATCTCCGATGAGAATGGCAAAAAAGAAGGACTAAATGATATCCGATGTTTATTAGAAGCTCGACTTGAGGGCAAACAACCATTTACTGTAACTAATCAGGCTGATACTATTGAGTTGGCCGTATCCGGTGCTATTGATAAACTGAAATCTACTTTAGAAACAAAACTTGGGCGAGTTCGGAATCACTAAAATTTTAATTATGTAAAAAAATGAAAAAGTCAGAAAATAATATAGCAACAACAACTGGTGGCAAGGGCGGTATCGGAAAATTTAGAGCGAAGTTATTTTTAGAAAAATGTGCATCCACAGTACGCAGCTATAAAGCAAAAAAGCAATCCGAGGTAGCTAATCCCCAGGAACGTAATTCAATACCTTTTAAAATTGCAGAGTTAGCTTTATTTCTTGCAAGCGATGACAATCAATATGTTACAGGCACAACTCCGTTAATTGATGTGGGAATGTCTGCTGCTCAGTAAATACTTATTTAACTATTAAACAAAATATGGAAGCTAAAAAAACTATTGGAATCTGGATGGATCATTCATCTGCAAACTTCATAGATTTAAATAAAGAAAACAATGATCATTCTATCCTATCAAAATTCACCTTTGATGCAAAAGAAGAAGCTTTGAACAAAAGTGAAAGCGTAATGCAAAACAAAGAGCAACAGATGCACGAATCATTCTACAAAGAAATATCAGATGAGATTTTGAGATATGATCATGTACTCCTGTTCGGGCCCACAAACGCCAAAGCAGAGCTTAATAATTACCTGAATAAGGATCTTCATTTTAAGGATAAAAAAATAGATATTGAACCCGCAGATAAAATGTCAGCTAATGAAAAAATATCCTTTGTGAGAAGCCATTTCAAAAATAATGGCTAATAATATGAAAACAATAATAATTCTTAGCTCGATTTTCATCTTAACTGCATGCGATCAAATAGCTCCTGACATTGGAGAGAAAATTCAAAATACAACTTCCACATCAATCTCAGTTTTTGACGATACTCAAAATGAGAACCCTGAAGATCTGAAACATATCACACAAGTATTAGTGGCACCTCCTGCCCTACCTCATCATGAACAGGTAGCATCAGGCGATCCTGTAGTTGTTGATGTGAGATTAGAAATTCAGGAAAAAATATTACAAATTTCACCGGATGCATCTATCTGGGCTTTAACCTTTAATGGCAGTGTTCCCGGACCCATGATTGTAGTCCATCAAGATGATCATGTTCAACTCACTCTTGTCAATCCTGCTACAAGCACGCTTACTCACAATATTGATTTTCATGCAGCAACAGGAGCTATGGGCGGTGGTGATCTAACTCAAGTTGCTCCCGGACAGGAAGTAACCCTACGCTTTAAAGCCAGTAAATCGGGTGTATTTGTTTATCACTGCGCCCCAGGGGGTTTGATGGTTCCCTTACATGTAGTTTCCGGAATGAATGGTGCAATCATGGTATTACCTCGCGAAGGACTGAAGGACGAAAACGGAAATTCGTTGCATTACGACAAAGCATTTTACATTGCAGAACAGGACTATTATTTACTCAAAGATCAGAACGGAAAATACAGAGAGTATGCTAAACCTGCAGATGCTTTTGGAGATATGATGGAAGTATTTAAAACACTTACCCCTTCTCATATTGTATTTAATGGAGCCCAGGGTTCACTTACAGGAAAGAATTCACTGACAGCAAACGTGGGTGAAAAAGTTTTATTCATTACTTCACAGGCGAACAGGGACACAAGAATACACTTAAT
>JBBKWX010000107.1:0-4677 GCA_037969175.1 Bacteroidia bacterium
TGAAAAGCAGATTGCCATCTTTTGTAGTCTTAATTTTACTAAAGGAACTTTGATCTAAATAATAACCCCCTATGGTTTTATCCCAAAGTTTCTGTGGATATACCTGTGTAAAGGCCTGAAGCTTGAATAGTAGCAGAATAGAAAAAAGAAGAATAAATTTCATTCATCTAAATTAATGAAAATCAGTTTCTTTTTACACAATATTGTTTTTTGCTGTGATAGCTGATGTTTCTTTTAACGCAAAGAAGCAAAAAGTTATTCAAATTGATATTTGTGAAAAGTAAGACCGTAAATCACAGAAATGACCTTTAGCAAAGAAGCAAAAATTCAAATACAGTTTTTGCTTCTTTGCTAAAAGACGAGTAGTAAATCACATTTTCAATTATAGAAAAAGATAGATTAAAATGCTTTTTGCTTCTTTGCGTTAAAACTTTTCTTAATTCAGCAGATCCCGGTTCCGATAAAGAATATCCTTCACCATGCCTTTCAAGGTATTTCCGGCCTGCATCAGCAGATCAAAATCATTTGGGAAGGGGATGGGAGTCCTTCCAAGTTTGGCTTTGGTTTCAGGTTTGAGCGCATTGATATCACCGATCGCAATCGCAGAATAATATTCAAAGACGGCATCGGATGTCAAAGGGTCCGCTTTGATAAGCTGGTTCGTGCCCAAATTTACATATTCAAGATCACCGGCTATGCGTGCTGATTTTGATTGAACAGTTTCTATCACATCACAAGAGATGGTTCTGAATTTTGGGGTCTTGATATCATTTCCCAAACTATCTTTCATCACATTGCCTTTATTATCCAATTGATAATTCCAACCATCCTGAATTTGTTTGGTTTCAGTATATCTGTTTTCTTTAATTCTTTCAGGTGTGACGTCAATAAATTTCAAATTCACAACCACATTAAAATCGTACTTCATTCCTTGTACCGGAGTGGTATAATATTTTAACCATCTACGGTTAAGATCCTGCATAGAAATTCTCTTCAGATCGTTTTCAAATTCGGCAGGCATCAAAACTTTTGTTTTATTCTCCATCTTGAATAATACATAGCTTGAACCCAACGTGGAGGCCTGTTCCATCAATGCGTCCGTATCTTTGAAATTTGCATAATGTTTTTTCACTTTACTCAATTCATCATAAGCCTGACGAGCAGAAAATCGATCTCCTTTTTTCAAAAGATTTTCAGCTATTGCATACGAATATTCTGCTGCTTTTTGTTTGGATTGAACGATCTCATCATCCGTATTTATCATATCAAAAACAACAACTTTTGAATTACGTTCATCATATAATTCAGGAAGAGATTTTACATTATTTTGTCTTGTCCGGATGCGGGTGTATATGCTCAGGATCTTTTCCCAGTTTTCGGGTTGACCACTTTTCCGAAGAAACTCGATTTGATCCATATCTGCTCTTTGAGCTTGACGGAACGATTCGCGCAGGGTAACGATCTGTTTTTGATTATCCGGATTTTTGCGAAGTTTTTTTACTGATTTGCTGATCGAAGCATCATATCTGCCATGCTTTTGATGGTATTTTGCCATGTTGCATGAAGAACTTATCAACAATAGCCCTATGATGAAGGTGAGTAAAGACTTGTGCATACACTGATTTTTTATAGGTGGGTTGCAGGTTACAAATATGCTGCCAATATAATTATTGTCAAAATGAAATCTGTTACTTTTCAACAGGTCACGGCAGGGCTCAACAATGTAGTATTTTTGAGACATTGGGAATTGTGTGTACCTATAGTGTTTATGAGGGAAATATAATTTTCAGATTTAGCAAACCTTTAAACAGTAAAAGAAGTATAAATACAATTCTCAGCAAACCGCTGTCATATATGAGAAAACTGATCCTCCTTTCACTTATTACATTCATTGGTTTACATGTTCAGGCTCAAGACCTTTGCGTCAATGCAGTATATTTGTGTGCTTCGAATAAGATAACCGGAACTACTGCCGGAACTACAATTTCAGCTAATGATCCTGCGCTTACTTGCGGTGATATGACCTTGCACAATACCATTTGGTATCGAGTTTTAGGGATCTCAGCAGGATCTGTGACCATTACAGTTAGTAAAATTGATAACAACCCGGGTCTGGCTATGCAGATCTATACAGGAGTTTGTGGATCATTGATCCCACTGGGTCCTTGCACCAGTGCAAACGGTCCAAATGCCACCATGTCGCTTACATTTCCTACTGCGGCAGGAGTAACATATTATGTGATGGTTGACGGCGAAGCAGGAAATCAGGAAACTTTTGATATTGTGGCTACCAGTGCAGGCCCGGCTATACTTGCAAAACCGGACGCTAATTTCAATACTAATCCGGTAAATGGCTGTAAACCACTTTCGGTTGTGCTTGAAAACACAAGCGTTATCAATGGAGGAACCGGCATCAGTTATGAATGGAAATTGGATGGAGTGCCATATCCTTCCAGTGGCAATGATACAACTGTGGTCTTCAATACTGTTGGAACCCACACTGTTGAGTTAAGAGTATGTAATAATGAATGTGGCTGTAAATCAATTATTCAGGACGTAATAGTACAGGACTTAGTACCTCAAATTGTTTATAATCCAACCGTGACTTGTGTGGGTACTCCGGTTTCATTTAGCGGGAGTGCAACCATTCAACCCAGTTTTCCTTTTGTCAATCCTATCATTAATTCATGGACATGGAATTTCGGGGATCCTGCGTCAGGAGTAAATAACACATCAAGCCAACAAAATCCAACACATACCTTTGTGGGCAACGGGCCAAACTTCGTGGTTACGCTACTTGTTGATGGAACATGTGGACCGGATACTGCTACATTCAACATTTCCTTGTTACCCAGGCCTGTGATCAATGCCGGACTCAATCAGGTGTTATGCGAAGGATCAACAGCTAATTTATCTGCTACCATTGTTTCGGCTACTAACCCAATGCAGAGTTTTCAATGGACAGGACCCGGTACTATTGCGTGTGATACCTGCCTCAGCACTACTGTAACCGGACTTTTACCTGGCGGCCCTTATACCTACACGGCTACACTTATTGATGCCAATGGATGTATCACAACAGATGTTATGCGCATCACCATCAATCCTATTCCTGTGGTGAGCGTTTCGGCAAATCAAACTATTTGCAGAAACACAGCAACTGTTTTGAATTCGACCGTCCTTGCCGGGAATGCACCATTCACATATACCTGGACACCACCGGGAGGATTAAACAATCCAAATGCGGCTGATCCTATAGCCAACATAAGTGCACCAACTACCTACTGTGTTTCAATAGCGGATTCGGTGGGATGCACATCTGCACCTGTTTGTATCAGTCTTGATTTCTTCCCATCGCCTACTATTTCTGCTAGCCCTGCTACAGCTTGTGCATCCGCTCCTGCACCTATACAATCTACGTTTACTGTAAGTAACGCCGGTCCGGGTTCAACCTATTCCTGGATCACTTCAGCAAATTATCCTTTGATAACTGCGTCAAATGGTGATTCTTCAACAGTTACAGCCACTTTTCCTCAGGGTGTTGCTGCCAATTATACTTTCCAGGTAATAGTAACTGATGGAGCCAGCGGATGCAGAGACACATTGAACACCTCGTTTGTTGCCAATGCTCCGGTACAGGTTACTGTAAATGGACCTTTTACAATTTGTCGTGGTCTAAGTGTTACTCTCCAGGCTGCAAATGCTACCGCTTATTCATGGACAGCCAATCCGGCTTACACATTTGGCAATCCTAATACAGCTAACCAAATAGTCAACCCAACAACAACAACAGTATTTACAGTTACCGGTACCAATGGTGCATGTACAAGCACAGCAACAGCAACTGTTACCGTAAACCCGAATCCGGTTGCTGCAATAGCTGCTATACCACCCGTATGCGGATGTGATACGGTTGTTCTATCCGGTGCAGGAAGTACCGGTGGGATGCAATACACCTGGACCAGTAGCAATGGAAGTCCGATAGCTAACGCCGGCGCAATGAATACCACTGCTGTTGTTTGTGCTGCAGGTAGCTTTACCTTACTGGTAACTGATCCGGTTACCGGATGTTTCAGTTCAGCATCTTCGACAGTTACGCAAAGCCCTAAGCCGGCAGCAGTTGCAAGTGTTTCGCCCAACCTGGTTTGTGGCAGTATCAATACGATCGTAAATCTTAGTGGTGTTGGAAGCAGCACTGCTCCTGGTGTTACCTATGCCTGGACCAGTTCACCTGTGGTTTTTATCAATAATCCATCATCCATCAATTCAAATGCAACCGTAAATGGGCCGACTACTTTTACCCTTACCGTAACGGCTTCCAATGGTTGTGATTCAGTTGTAACAACACAAGTGAATGTCTTTCCGGCACCGGCCATATCGGCGGCTCCGGCCTCTCTTTGCTCTTCAGATCCTGTAAAAACAGCTACCATCAATATCAATGGGGCACCTCCGGGAGCAACTTTTACCTGGACATCCATTCCGGCTTGTGTTACTCCGCAAGTTGCTTCGGGATCTTCACAAACATTTGATTTTGCAACTTGCCCTGTTGGTTCATATTCCTTCATGGTACAAGTTATAGATGTTGTAAATGGATGTGTTTATGATCTATCTACGACTGTCGATATTATCGCCGGTGTGAACCTTACTATCACCCCAAGCCAAACTATTTGTGAAGGA
>JBBKWX010000108.1:0-3597 GCA_037969175.1 Bacteroidia bacterium
GGGTATGCAATGATGAACATTGCCTTTTCTGAATATATGCTATCTGAATTCGAATCAGCTATTAAAAATTTTAATAATTCACTTCAATATTTCCAAAAGAAGTCATTGAACTTTGGTTATGTGGTTGAATGTTTAATGAAAATTTATATTTATAGAAATAATATTGTTCCATCAAGAAAACACCTTAAAATATTGCATGAATTAGATAGTCCTTATAACATTAACTTGGGTGAATATTATTTTGAATTTACGGATGCAGTAATTTGTTATCTAAACAAAGATTATAAGCAGTCTCAAATGATCTTATTGAGTTTAAAGATCTTAAATACCGCAGGAAACGCCTGGAACCTTACCGTCAGAACTCTCCTTATTCTGAATTTTATTGAACTCAAGAAGTACGAATTAGCAGATAATCATTTACAGAACCTGAAAAAACATATCGAAAGGAATCGTAGAAAAATGCAACTCAGAAAACGTGATCTGCTTATACAACGTATCTTAAGGGATCTGGCTTCATCCGGCTTCAATTTCAAAATGACTTCCAAAAAAAGACAAAAAGAGCTCGCATTGCTGGCATCTGAGAATGCAGATTACTGTTGGAAGATCAACACATCTGAATTGATAATTTTTCATAGATGGTTCGATTCAAAATTGAATAATACCCCCTATACAAGCGGTTTTGAAGTTTAATGGGCTCATTTGCTATCTTTGTATGAATGTCTGTATCTAAACTGGAAATTGATAAATTCTTAGCTGATTGCCACCTTGGTATTACTATCGATAGTCGGTCGGAATCTGAATACCTGAAAGCCCATATTCCGGGGGCACTAAATTTCCCAATTCTCAATGATGAGGCCCGTAAAATAGTGGGAACTCTGTATAAACAAGAAGGACATAATGCTGCTGTCATCAAGGGTTTTGAACTGGCAGGACCCAATTTTGCCAATTTGATCAAAGAGATTTCCAGAGCTGCTGCAGGCAGACCGGTATATTTGTATTGCTGGAGAGGGGGAATGAGAAGTAATATCCTTGCATGGATTCTAGATCTGGCCGGATTAGAAGTTTATCTTTTGCAAAATGGTTATAAAGCATTCAGACACTGGGCCATCAATGTATTCAACAACCCCCTGAATATCCTTATTCTGGGTGGTCAAACCGGCAGCGGCAAATCCGAAATTCTCTATTTTATCCGTGAAAAAGGTGAACAAGTTTTGGATCTGGAATCATTAGCAGCACATAAGGGGTCTGCTTTTGGATCTCTTGGAATGCCACCACAACCCAGCATTGAACATTTTGAAAATATGCTGGCTATGGAGTGCTTTCAATTGGATCCACATAAAACTGTTTGGATAGAAAATGAAAGCCGGCAAATTGGGTCCGTTAACATACCGGAGAACTTATTCAGCCAAATGAGGAATGCTGCGGTAGTTGAGATTCAAGTGAGTAAAAAACAAAGAATTGATAGAATCATTAGAGATTATGGCTCCTTTCCAATCGAGATCCTGGAACAAAAAACATCCTTGGTCAAAAAAAGATTGGGTCCTGACAGAACACAACTGGCTATTGAGTACCTAAGAAAAGGAGATCTGGAAAAATGGATAGAGATGTTGTTTTTGTACTATGACAAAACTTATGAATATGGTTTGAATTCCCGAGAGAGCAAACCTGTCCTGCATATTGATTCAGAACATGAATCTCAAAGTGATCTGGCAGAACGGATCATCTCTGAATCTGCTACTCTAAAGAACTTAGTTAATGATTGAAGATAAATTGAAAGATTCAGTGATCAGGTTAACATCATTGAGTAAAAGCTCGGGTTGCGGTTGTAAGATAGCTCCGGATGTTTTGGAAAAAATTCTTGCCAATACCCGAACAGGTAATGATTTCAGTAAACTGCTTATTGGAAATCAATTCAATGATGATGCAGCAGTTTATGATCTTGATAATAATTTGGGACTGATCGCTACAACCGACTTTTTTACACCGATCGTTGATGATCCTTTTCATTTTGGACAAATTGCTGCTGCAAATGCGTTGAGTGATGTGTACGCAATGGGTGGTAAGCCTATCCTTGCTATGGCAATTTTGGGTTGGCCTATTGATAGCTTGCCTGCAGAAATGGCTTCAGAAGTAATGAAAGGGGCTACAAACATCACCTCGGAGATAGGTATTCCTATTGCAGGTGGTCATAGTGTAGACACAAGAGAACCTCTTTTTGGATTGTCGGTCAATGGCCTTGTTACAAAACAAAATATTAAACCCATTTCTGCTGCACAGGAAGGGGATTGGATCTTCATGACAAAACCTTTAGGCAATGGCATCCTTGGCACAGCATTTAAGAGAGATCTTTTGGATCTTCAATCTTATGAGATCTGGCTTAAGAATATGACATCACTCAATAAAATAGGTTTTGAACTGGGAGGCTTGAGTTATGTTAATGCAATGACTGACATTACAGGCTTTGGATTGATTGGTCATCTTGGAGAAATGGCAGAGGCTTCAGCACTTTCAGTTGAAATTAATTTCAGTGATTGTCCGGTTTTGAAACAAGCTCTTCCTTTTATTTCTTCATTTTGTTTCCCCGACAATACATATAGAAATTGGAATGCCTGGGAAAAGAAAACTACTGCTTTAAGCCCGGCTGCTTTTATCCCTCTCAATGATCCTCAAACCAGTGGAGGGTTATTATTCACGGTTCAAAAAGATAAGAAGGAAGAAACGATAGATTTTCTCAATAAGAATGGATTATCAGCTCATACCACCCCTGTTGGAAGATTCACGAAATCTCAGGAAAAGGTATTGAATATTCAGGAAGCTTGATCTGATAGAAATCTGCCGTCTTGCATTACTAATCTACGGTCTGCCATTATTGCCAGATCTTCATTATGCGTTACAATGATGAATGCCTGCCCATAATTATCCCTCAGCTTAAAAAATAATTCATGCAGATTTTTAGCAGAGGCTGAATCCAAATTTCCGGAAGGCTCATCTGCAAAAACGATCTCAGGAGAATTTATCAAGGATCTGGCAACAGCCACTCTTTGTTGTTCACCCCCTGATAACTCCGATGGCTTATGTTCCAGTCTATGTGATAGTCCAAGAAAATCCAACAATTCTGCAGCTCGCTTTCTGCTTTGAGCTTCATTACGTTTTCCAATAAAAGCAGGAATGCAAACATTTTCTAAAGCCGAGAATTCAGGTAATAAATGATGAAATTGGAAAATAAAACCCAATTTATTATTTCTGAATCGGGCCATTTTTTTTGAATCAAGACGGCTTAAATTCGTGTCACAAATTTCAAGTTCACCCGAATCTGCTGTATCCAAAGTCCCCAAAATGTGCAACAGTGTACTCTTACCGGCACCTGAAGCTCCGACAATTGAAACAACTTCTGCTTTTTTTACCTCAATATCAACACCCTTGAGGACTTCAAGTGTAGCATATCGCTTATGAATATTTGTAGCTTTTAATAACACAGCTGCAAAGTAAAGCTTTTCAAATAATCTTTTAATAAGGAATTTCAGAGATTGGTCATTAAGATTAATATGGTAATTTTGCCGCCTAAATAAAATGATCCATGAATATTCACGAATACCA
>JBBKWX010000109.1:0-18966 GCA_037969175.1 Bacteroidia bacterium
GTCTTCAACATGAAATGGCACAAGAAACAGTAAATTACATTTTACTTTCCCGGTCAATATCACGTTTAGCTTCTCTTTCTTTTATGCCTTCACGCTTGTCATAGGTCTTTTTACCTTTAGCAATTGCGATCTCTAACTTTGCGATACCACGCTCGTTAATATACATGCGTTTAACGATGATGGTTAATCCTTTCTCTTTTGTATTATTTCGGATCTTTTTTATTTCTCGTTTATTAAGCAAGAGTTTTCTTTCACGCATAGGATCATGATTATTATAAGATCCCATTTCATAAATAGCAATATGAAGATTCTTAACAAATAATTCATTGTCCTTAAAGAAGCAAAAAGCATCTGTTAAGTTTACTTTACCGTCTCGTACCGATTTTATTTCTGTACCCGTCAACATAATTCCTGATTCGAAAGCATCCAGAAAAAGAAAGTCAAATCCTGCTCTTCTGTTTCTTATTTCAGTAACTCGTTTCCCGTCAATTTTTGCCATCTGAAAATTCTTCTGTAAATGCCATTTGAGTCCTTTTTCTCAGAATGGAGTATCCAAAGATAATAAAGAACAGCAGGCCTGCCACACTTGCCATTGCACCCGCAACAGATCCATCAATACTTGCTGCCAAAACATATCCTCCTACAGCTGATAAAAATCCAAATATTGAAGATAACCAGAGCATGGTTTTTAAATTGTTTGTAAGTAAGTATGCAGTTGCGGCCGGTACGATCATGAATGCCACCACAAGTATTGCGCCCACAGATTCAAAAGAAATTACTGTGGTCAATGAAACAAATGACATCAGTGAAAAATGCCAAAACAATGTAGATATACCCAGAGATTTTGCAAATTCTTCATTGAATGTTGTGATGGACAAACCTCGATATCCAAAATAAATAAATGCGATCGTAAGCAGTAAATTTACTCCCGAGAACCAAACTGCCCTGGGACCTAGAATTAACCCGGAATCTGTATATACCATGTCCAAGGGGACATAGCTTATCTCTCCATATAAAACACAATCCTGATCGAGGTCAACCTGACCTGCGAAATAAGAGATTAAAATAACTCCAATAGCAAAAAGAGAAGTAAATGAAATACCAATACTGGCATCTGTTTGAAGCCTGGCTTTCTTATGCAGTAATTCAATGACAATTGTAACGAACACTCCTAATGAGGCAGCACCAATTAACATAGGTAAGCTATCTCGTGAACCTGATATCATGAAAGCCAATACAATGCCCGGTAACACAGCATGAGAAATAGCATCTCCTACCATCGACATTTTTCTCAATACCAAAAATGAACCTAGTAATCCACATGTAATTGCAATGATCGAACCTGTCAATATGATCCAAAAAGCACTCATGGTTTTAGATTTTTTTCATAAGGTATTTTTCTGGAATGAGGATCCAATTCAGGATGTTGTAATTCCATTTCAAGCATAGCTTCAATTTCAGGTGTGATTATATGTTCAATCGCTTCTGCATCATTGTGAACATGATCAGCAGGCATCCGTAGTTTGGTGTTTAAATACAATTCCCATAATCGATGTAGCTTTACGATTCTTGCTCCTGCTCGGAAACCTTCATCAGTTATTAACCATTCATTATCCTGATGCAGAACCAATTTGTCTCGTCTTAGTTTTTTAAGCATTCCAAGTACATCTTTGTTATTAGTTTTAATATCCAATGATAACTTTTTTGAAGTATAAGAATTTCTCGACTCCGCCGAATTTTCAGATAAGTGATAAAACCGTTTAAGAATATTTTCCCTTAAGATCTTTCTTTGATTCCTGACCTGTAAAAACACCCGGGCCAATATCCCTTTACCGGGAGCTATCAAAATAGAAATCAGTGTTAACATGGTTAGTGCGATAACGATCCATGGACCGGTTGGCATGGCAGGAGCTACAAAAGATACCAGAGAACCTATCAGGCCTGAAACTGCTCCAAAAAACATGGCGATCACTGACAAATAGAACAAATTATGAGTCCAGAATCGTGCTCCTGCTGCCGGAGTTATTAATAAAGCAGCCATGAGAACAACACCAACAGCTTGTATGCCTACAGCAACTGCCAAAACAGTTATTGTAGATAAGGTCAGTTCAAGAAATCTAACCGGAAGACCAATAGTGGCTGCATAATCAGCATTGAATGACAATAACTTGAATTCTTTGAAAAATGCAATTACAACCAGAATCAAAATAAATGTAACAGTTCCAAATATCTTCACATCATCCGGTTGCATAGAAGCAGCCTTGCCAAAAAGAAACTTATCAAGCCCTGATTGGGCTGCATTACCTGAATGTTGGATTGAAGTAAGAAGCAGTATCCCAAATCCGAAAAATACACTCAACACCAATCCGATTGCAGCATCGCTCTTGATCTTTGAATGCTTAGTTATCAGGTCAATAAGTATCAAAGAGATCCAACCTGTAACTATCGCTCCAAGCAGAAGCCACAACGGGTCTTTGCTTCCACTTACGATAAATGCCAGACATATTCCCGGAAGAATACTATGCGCAATTGCATCTCCAACAAGTGATCTTTTTCTAAGAAATGAAAAGACCCCAACCAAAGCTGAACCTGCTCCCAGTATCATGGTTCCCGATACTACAAAACGTACATTTGGATCCGAAAAACTAAAAAATTGAATGATTTGATCAAGCATTTTTATTTTCCCTTATCGGAAATTCTTCCTGTTGAACAAGTTCAGTGATACGACTCAATAAAGTTAATTTCCCACCATAAGCTTCCTGAAGCAATTCCGGAATAAAAACATCCTCTTTACTACCGGATGCAACAAGCCGCGTGTTTAGCAAAACGATCCAATCAAAATATTGCTTGGCTGTTTCAAGATCATGATGAACAACTACTACCGTTTTACCAGCAATTTTCATTGAACTTAAAAGATCCAGGATGGAAGATTCTGTAGCAGCATCAACACCCACAAAAGGCTCATCCATGATATATAGATCAGCATCCTGCGCTAAAGATCGTGCAATGAAAACACGTTGTTGCTGACCACCACTTAATTGACTTATCTGTCTGTTTGCGAAATTTGACATGCCAACTCTTTCCAGTGCTTCCAATGCTTTTTGTTTGTCTTTCGAATTAAGACCCCTCAAAAGATTACCGGGTCTGTATCTTCCCATCAATACAACATCCAGGGCTGAAGCAGGGAAATCCCAATCCACGGATTCACGCTGAGGAACATAACTCACCCTGCTTCTTACTTTATCCAATTCTTCCCCAAATACTTTCACATATCCGCTAGCCGGCTTCAAAAGCCCCATCAGCGCTTTTAATAAGGTTGTTTTTCCTGATCCATTGGGTCCTATCACTCCAATCAGACTTCCTTGAGGTAAAGTAAAATCTATATTCCATAAAACAGGCTTCCTGTTATAACTAACAGTTAGATTATGTGCTTCAATGCAGGGATCCGAAACGTGTCTTATCATTTTAAAGCCGAAATAATTGTGTCAATATTCTTTTTGTACATTCCAATGTATGTTCCTTCAGGAGTATTCGCTGCACCTAATGCATCTGAAAATAATGTACCACCGATCACCACAGAATGACCTTTTCTGGAACAGCCTTCAATGACAGCCTCAAGATTCCTGGGTGGTACTGAACTTTCAACAAATAGAGCTTTGATCTTTTTCTCAGTTATATAATCGACAAGCTCGGTTATATCTTGTAAACCAAACTCAGACACCGTGGATATTCCTTGTAATCCCCGGACTTCAAATTTGTACCTGTGTCCAAAGTAATAGAATGCATCATGAGCGGTTATCAATATTCTTTGTTCAACAGGAATTATAGACAGCTCTGATTCTACATTAATATTTAGCTCAACCAATTGATTGGCATATTCATTAGCTCTGCTTTGAAAATAGGCTGAATCGTTTGGATTTAACTTCTGAAGGTTAGTTGCAATGATTTTCGTTGTCTTAGCCCACAAAAGAGGATCAAACCAAACATGAGGATCAAATGCATCTTTAAATTGAGGACTATTTCTTAGCTCTGATATTGGAATTGCATCTGTAACTGCAACAACTGATCTTCTTTTCTCCAATCTTTCCAAAACATCCACCATTTTTCCTTCAAGATGAAGTCCATTATAAAAAATGATATCCGCCTTTTCCAGTTTTTCCAGATCACCATGTGTTGTTTTATACAAATGCGGATCAACGCCTGCGCCCATCAATGAAATAACGTTGGCTTTATCACCAGCAATGAAAGTTACCATGTCACCTATGATTCCCGTTGTACATACAATTTGCAATGTATTGGTTCTCTGTTTTTCACCAGGATCACATGCTGTGAATAATAATAAGACACTTAGGATATATAGAATAGCGACCCGCTTCATTTTTTTATTCTTTTAACATAAAGATTACTACAAACCTGTTCACTCAGAGTAAATGGTTCATTATTGTTAATGGCTACTTTTTTTGATCTGTCATATTCTATATGTTCTATTACTTTGATCACAGCCCCTAATTCAACTTTTAACCCGGTGAGATATTGAAGAAATGATGAAGAATGGTCCTTTACACCGATAACCTGTGCAAGTTCATTTTTCACTAACTCATCCAGAACAAGCTCTTTTCGACTTGGGATGTTACCGGCTTTATCTGGAATTGGGTCACCATGGGGATCAAAATTTGGATTTCCCAGAAATTCATCAAGCCTGTCGATCAATTCATCGGAATGAATGTGTTCCAATTGTTCAGCAATATCATGTACCTGATCCCAACCGAATTTCAATTGCTGAACCAAGAATGTCTCCCATAACCTATGCTTTCTCACGACCCGAATAGCCACTTTCTTTCCTTTGGCACTTAGGTTTACTCCTTGATATTTCCTGTAATTGATAAGTTTTTTTTCGGATAATTTTTTAAGCATATCAGTCACAGATGCCGGTTTTGAATTCAAGGCTTCTGCCAAAGAATTGGTTGAGACACCAATTTTCTCATTCGTATCCAGCTTATAGATAGCTTTTAAATAATTTTCTTCAGCTAATGTATTCACATCAATATTATTTATGCAAATATAAATATATTTTTAGATAAGCCTAAATATTATCTCCAAATATTAAACTTACCTTTGCTATTATGTATAAGCTAATACGTCCGATACTTTTTAGTTTTGATCCTGAAATCATCCATCATTTAGTAATGAGATGGATGAAAGTTCTGATCAGGATTCCTTTTGTTAAGTTGATTTTAGGGAAAGCATATGGGGTAAACAAAGAATTCGCACCTACAGAATTATTTGGACTAAAATTCAAAAACAGGGTTGGACTTGCTGCAGGTTTTGACAAGGATGCTAAGGCAATTGATTTTATGCAGAATCTGGGTTTTGGTTTTTTAGAAATTGGAACTGTTACCCCCTTGCCGCAGGAAGGTAATCCTAAACCCAGGCTATTTCGATTACCGGCTGACAATGCATTAATAAATAGAATGGGCTTTAATAGCGATGGGTTGCAGACTATTGTTCATAGACTCAGGAAAACTCCGCCAAAGAATATGATACTTGGTGGAAATATTGGAAAGAACAAGAATACATCTAATGAAAATGCTGTTGATGACTATTTGAAAGGATTCAATGCTTTAAAAGGATTAGTAGACTATTTCGTGATCAATATTAGTTCGCCAAATACTCCTGGTTTAAGAGAGTTGCAGGAAAAAGAACCACTCAAGAAGTTATTGAATGCGTTGCAACAAGAAAATGATCTGCTTGAAACCCGTATTCCAATATTATTAAAGATCAGCCCGGATCTTACTCTTAGTCAGCTGGATGATGTTATTGAAGTAGTTTTACTTGCAAAGTTGGATGGAATAATTGCCTCCAATACAACATTAGACAGGGCAGGGCTAAAAACTAAATCATCTATGGTTGAAGAAATTGGGGCAGGAGGCTTAAGTGGGAAACCTTTATTATATAGATCTACTGAAGTAATTCGTTATATCAGAACAAAAACAGGAAAAAAATTCCCAATCATTGCTTCAGGGGGAATTATGACTGCCAATGATGCTATCGAAAAAATTAATGCAGGAGCTGATCTGATTCAAATTTATACAGGCTTTGTTTACAGTGGTCCAAATTTGATAAAAAATATAAATCAGCGTTTTGAAAATGAAAAACAAACATTGTTCAATTGAACGAATTGCTGTAAATTTGTAAAAACAAAAAAAGATGATACATAAATTTCTTACTATTTGCATAGTTACAGCTAGTTTTGCTGCTAGTGCCCAAGAGAAACCTCAGGCTGAATCGCTACAAGGAGGTTCAGAGAATATATTTGTTGGTGAAAGAATCGATCCTTCCGGAGCAATGGATGTAGCGACGCTTTCTAAAAAAATGGGAAGTGCCAAAGAAATGGAAGCTACTGTTGTTGGTACTGTAGTTGAAGTTTGCCAGAAAAAAGGATGTTGGATGACCCTTCAAAATGGTGATGGAAATACTATGCGGGTAACATTCAAAGATTATGCGTTTTTCATGCCTAAAGATATAAGTGGTAAAAAGGTGATGATATCTGGAATTGCTGCTATGGAAACAACCGAAGTTGATGAGTTAAGACATTATGCTGAAGATGGCGGCAAATCTAAAGAAGAAATTGAAAAGATTGTTGATCCTAAACATGAACTTACTTTTGAGGCAAAAGGTGTTATTATCTACTAAGAATTAAAAACTTAATTAGCTCCTGGATCTATTTGATTCCGGAGCTTTTTTTATAAATAGATATTTATTTTGAATGATAAAATAAACATAGTAGAGTGCCCACGGGATGCTATGCAGGGTTTGCATAATTTCATTCCAACTGCCACGAAAATCAACTATATCAATTTATTATTGGAGGTTGGTTTTGATTGTATTGATTTTGGAAGTTTTGTTTCTCCCAAGGCAATTCCTCAATTAGCAGATACAGCTGGAGTGCTCTCAGGTTTAAAGTTAGAAAATTCTTCATCCGAATTATTATCTATTGTAGCCAATAAAAGAGGTATTGATGAAGCAGTAACTCATTCAAAAATAAAACATCTAGGTTTCCCATTTTCAATTTCTGAAACGTTTCAACAAAGAAACACTAACAGTAGCATTGAAAATTCAATGGAAACAGTGCATTATCTGATTCAGGAATGTCAATCACATGATAAGAATGCCGTAATATATCTAAGCATGTGTTTTGGAAATCCATACGGGGATGAGTGGTCACCCGTATTGGTTAAAGATTGGGTCATTGCCATGAATAAGTTAGGCGTAAAAACGATTTCCCTTGCTGATACTGTTGGTTTAGCTTCACCTGAATTAATAGGTTCAGTCTTTAATGAAGTATTACAAGTTCAGGGTGATGCAGTTATCGGAGCTCATTTGCACAGTACGCATGACGAAGCTGAATCAAAAATTGAAGCAGCTTATGAAGCGGGTTGCAGAAGATTTGATACAGCAATGAAGGGGTTCGGAGGTTGTCCGATGGCAAAAGATGATCTGGTTGGAAATATTGCTACTGAGGTATTACTTGCTTTTCTAGACAAAAGAGGGATTCATCAAAATTTTGATAGACTAAAATTTCTTCAATCTATGGAAGAAGCTGTTAGAATTATGAGTTAGTTAGTAAATGGAACAATTCTTGTCCTTTATCGTTATATTAAAATTGCCTAATCAGAAAATAAAGATGGATTCAAGCTTTAGCTTATTGTACAGGAATTATCGACCTCTATTATTGATATTACTTTTTGGATTGTTTTCATCTTTTGTAGCGAATGCTCAAAGAGATGGAAGAATGGAAATCCTTGGGCAGGTAAAAAAAGACAACAAAAACTTAAGTGGAGCTACTGTTAAGATCTTTAAGGATAAAGAATTGGTCGAGACCCTGTTTTCTGAAAAAAACGGGAAGTTCAAGGTAAATCTTGATCTAAATCATGAGTATACTATTGCTGTTGGAGGTGAAGGATTGGTAAGTAAATCCATTTATGTTTCAACCCGAGTTCCTGAAAAAGGCAAAGCTATTATCTATTCATATCCTTTCAATGTCGATTTGTTTGATGATGTCCATGGATTGGGTGAGTCAGAAATATTTACAAAGCCGGTAGGTAAAATAACCTTTAATGATAGTTATGAAGACTTTATTCATGATAAAATATACACCGACAAAGTAAAAGTGGAAATAGACCAGGTAAAAGCTGAAGTTGAAGAAAAGGCAAGAAAAGAAGCATTAGCTAAATCCAGACTTGAAGCTGAAGCAAGAGCTAAACTTGAAGCTGAAGAAAAAGCAAGACTTGCAGCCGAAGCAAAAGCGAAGCTGGAATCTGAGGAAAAAAGCAGACTCTTAGCTGTAGCATCTGCAAAAAGAGATGCAGAGGAAAAAGCAAAAAGAGACCTCGAAGAGAAAACCAGAAAAGAAGAAGCAGAAAAAGCAAGGCTTGAAGCTGAGCTAAAAGCCAAGAAGGATGCCGAAGACAAAGCCAAATTAGAAGCGGAATTAAAAGTTCAGAGGGAGGCAGCTGAAAAAGTCAGGCTCGAAGCTGAGCTAAAAGCCAAGAAGGATGCTGAGGATAAAGCCAGACTGGAAGCAGAATTGAAAGCAAAGAAAGATGCTGAAGATAAAGCCAGACTAGAAGCAGAATTGAAAGCAAAGAAAGATGCTGAAGAAAAAGCCAGATTAGAGGCTGAATTAAAAGCTAAAAAGGATGCTGAAGACAAAGCTAAACTTGAAGCTGAATTGAAAGCTAAGAAAGAAGCTGAGCATAAAGCTAGGATTGAAGCAGAATTGAAAGCAAAGAAAGAAGCTGAGGATAAAGCCAGACTTGAAGCAGATTTGAAAGTTAAGAGAGATGCAGAAGAAAAAGCCAGACTCGAAGCAGAATTGAAAGCTAAGAAAGATGCTGAAGAAAAAGCCAAGCTGGAAGCTGAATTGAAAGCTAAGAGGGATGCAGAAGAAAAAGCCAAGCTGGAAGCTGAGTTGAAAGCTAAGAAGGAAGCTGATGAAAAAGCTCGACTTGACGCTGAAATGCAAGCCAAACTAGCAGCAGATCAGAAAGCAAGGATTGAAGCGGAATTAAAGTCGAGAAAAGATGCTGAAGAACAAGCCAAAAAGGATGAACTGGCTCAAATAAAGCGGATTGAAGATGAAAAAGCGAAGAAGAGTGCCGATGAAAAAGCTGCAAAAGATGAAGAAGCACGTAAAGCGGCGCTAATACTTAAACAAAGACAAGAAAAAGATGCTGCGATCAGAGCTCAAAAAGAAGCTTTGGCACAGTCTCAAACTCAAAATTCTTCAGGATATACTTCACAGGAATTACCTAAATTCGATATTGAAGTTTATCCCGAAGGCGTAACCGAAGAAACTATAGTAGAACCTAACAGAACTCTTTATAAATCAGTGGTTAAGTTTGATATAAATAAGTTGGTGTATTATAAGGTTGTTTATGGATGGGGTGGGGTATTCTACTTTAAGAATGATCAAAGTATTTCAGAAGGTATACACACACTTGAACTCAAGAAATGGAAGACCCAAGTCAAAAACTAAAAGTTTAAATCTCAAAAAAAAAGGCCGGTCATTTAAGATCGGCCTTTTCTGTTTATAATCCTTTAAGTTATTTGGCTAAAAGTGGAAAACGGTTAACTGCAAAATAATGTATTCCAAATATAGTAGCTGTAAAGAAAAGGTCTCCAGCTAGACTATTCCAAAAGAAAGGTATTGCAGCTACATATGAAGCTATCAATCCGGATAAATTGTTAGGGTAAATCATACTTCCTGCCCAAACAGCTGCATTTGTGATAATAAAGAATAGGAGTGAGGCTCCGAGTGCACCTGAGACAAGTCTAGGCAAGGTATATCCCTTTTGAACCCACATGCCGATTCCAACCACCAAAGTCATACTAAAATATACGGCTAACATACTCGAATGAAACCCAATTATCAGGTCGGTAATAAATAGGATGACCAAAGGAATCAAAATTGCCAATTTCTTATTTGACATCTGAGAACCTGCGAACAAAGATACAGCAGCTACTGCTGTAAAATTCGGTGGATGGGGGAGAAAGCGACTAGCAATCCCGATCAATATTAAACTTATTAAGAATGTGTTTCTATTTGTATTTTCTACGGTCATAAGGTGTTTTTTTCGAATATTCAAAGGTAATCAAAAATACAGCTATTTATGGAAATTCTGCGTAAATGGCACCGAATCAGGTCGCCAAATTAAATTCGGTTATAACTATAGCTCACAGATAGTCAATGATATATATTGCTTAGTTAAGTGAATAATTTAGAGATAGAAAAAAAATGTTCCCTCAAAGAAGAGTAATAGCCAAATTTAATATTGCATTGACCTATACCGTATTAATTACCATTTAGATACGGTATTTAATTAACTTGTTTCTCTATTTGATTTAGGACATCTTGGATTTGTTCAACATTGATCTTCTTTGCCAATATGATCTTATTCTTATCAAGCAAAAAAACTTGAGGCGTTGATTTGATATCGAAATCACTTCTAAACGTATTCTTCAATTCAAGATCGGCTACATTGATCCATTTTAGATCATTTTCTTTTATAAAGCTTTTCCATTTTTCTACTTCGATTTCTGTGCAGACAGCATACACTTCTAAACCTCTTGACTTTAGTTCATTATACTGAGCTCTGAGTACCGGTGTTTCCTTTTTGCAATGGCTGCAATCAGGATCCCAAAAATACAAGAGGGTATATTTGGATTTCAGATCATATAATGATTTTGGTTGTCCATTTTCATCCTTCAATATTAGATTCTTTACTTGCTTACCTATAAGTAAAGGTCTGAGTTCATTGGCTCTGTTTGTGATTCTGTATAATTGATCGGATTCCAGCCATGGTGTTTGATCTGCTGTATAATATTTATCAACCATGTGAACAAAAACCGCATCCATTCCCATCATTTTAGATGTCTCGTAATTGTATGTGATCCAATGCACGCAAAATTTGAAGATCTCCGGGTTTGCACGAGCTTTTGAAACAATTACATCAACGCTGATATTTATTGAGTCCGGAATTTGTGGTGTAAGGCTGGTTAAGTAATAATTTATCTTGTTAAAGAAAATAGGAGATCTCAATATTCTCTCATCTGAAAAGTCCAAATGATCAAAGTAATGTTCCTTGTAATATTTGTAGGCAAAAAGTGTATCATTCTTTGAAGCCGGAATAGTGTCTCTATCCGGAATAACAGGTTCTACTGAATTCTTGAAAATAGCTGTCAACAAGCCTTTCGGGTCCTGTTTTTCTATATTTTGTTTGTAGGCCTTAACTTCAACATCAATATTATTTATTTTTTTTCGGTAATGGTCAATAGAATCTTTAGTGTTTGTTTGAGTAAATCTGTCGTAAGCCATTTTTAATGGGGCAGTCTCAGCTTGCTTTTTTGTTATAAATCTTAGATAATCATAAAAAACAACATTTTCCTTTGATCCTTTTACAACCATATTGTTATTAAGATCATTTATATCGGTTTCAAAAAGAATATTTTCAGAATCATTCAATAAGAATTCGAAATATCGTTTTCCGGGAAGGACTATTAAATAAACACCTTTAGGAAGGTCTTTATCCAAAGACTTAAAAGTGACTTTTCCTTCAGTATCCGCATATGAACTATCTTGAAGATACTGTTTATCACCATAATAGTTGCCTAAATAGCAGAGTGAGTCCTTAAGGCCATTAATCTTAACAGTGAAATTATATCCTTTTGCCTCAGAACTAAATGATGCAACCAGTAGAGTTAAAATGAATAAAAGATGCTTATACATATGTCAAATTAAGAGTGCTAAATTAATCATCCTCATGAAATCCACATGAATCTTTGCAAGCATTATAAAGGCTGCTTATCTTCGGCCTTGATATGAATACTGTCTATGCTCATTTGGTCCTGAATCATGCACCACTTTTTATCTTGATATTTAGCCTTGGACTACAAGTATACTATTTTCAAAATGGAAAAGAACAAGGATTCAGTAATGGCTTAAAATTAAATATCATCAATTTACTGCTCATATTTATGGTTTTGAGATCAGGCGAATTATCCGAAATAGCTCTGGATAAGATCCATAATATTGATCAAATGAGGATTGATGTTCATAGTGAAATTGCATATAAGTCGTTCTATCTGCTTACTTTTCTGGGAATTTTATCTTTATTGAACTTAGCAATTTTTAAATATAGGGGTTCAATTCCAATATTTCTCAAGCTGATTCTTGTTTTAAGTAGTTTTGTTTCATTGATCATGATCTCATATACCGTGCATTTGGGTGCATTGATCAGACACCCTGAAATTAGAGAGATATTCGGATGATATTATATTTAAAAGCGCTTCACATCATATTTGTAGTTACCTGGTTCGCTGGTTTGTTCTATATAGTTCGGCTTTTTATTTACCATGTTGAAGCCATGGATCGTGACGAGCCGGCACGAACTATTCTTATTGAGCAATTTTCATTGATGCAAAAGCGGTTGTGGTATGGAATAACATGGCCATCCATGATTTTGACTCTGATTTTTGGCACTTGGCTATTAATTGAAATGGGAAACTATACCAGCAATTGGATATGGGTTAAACTTAGTTTAGTTTCCGGACTGGTAGTTTATCATTTTGCTTGTGGGCGGATCTTCAAAAAATTAATGGCAGGTAAATCTACTTACACTTCAAGTGGTCTAAGGATTTGGAATGAAGTAGCAACTTTGTTTCTAGTCAGTATAGTTTTCGTTGTAGTATTAAAAAGCACCTCAGAATACCTGACAGGTATATTTTCAATGATAGCTTTGGGAATGCTCTTGGCAGCCTCGATAAAGATATATGCAAAATACAGGAAGTGACGGTGTATATAGGATTTCAATAAAAGTACACCCCGGTAGCAAAGTAGAAAAATTGAGCTGGACTCAAGAAAATGTTTTAATAGTGAATTTACGTGCCCGGCCTGTGGATGGTGCTGCTAATGATTCTCTCATAAAAACACTCAGCAAATTATTTAAAATCCCAAAATCTAGTTTTAGAATAATTCAAGGTAAAACTTCAAGATCTAAAGTAATTGAAGTCATTTCGAAGAAAAATGACATCTTTGAAATACTCAAGTTAATTAGCATATAAATCCTTTTCAAATGTCTTTTAATAAGTTTATAAAACCACAAATCTCGGATCAGGAAATTCTTAAAAAGAGTGAAGAACATTTTCTTGAAATGCAACAAAGGAGAAGCATCAGAAATTTTGATACCAAACCAGTTGCCATTGAAGTAATAGAAAATATAGTCAAAACTGCAGGAACAGCTCCATCAGGGGCTAATAAACAGCCATGGACTTTTGTGGTAGTGTCTGACCCGCTTATGAAAAAGCAGATTCGAATTGCTGCTGAGCAAGAGGAATATGAAAGCTATAATGGTAGAATGGGGGAGACTTGGTTGAAAGACCTTGAGCCTTTTGGGACAGATTGGCATAAGCCATTCCTGGAAGATGCACCTTATTTGATAATAGTTTTTAAAAGGGTGTATGAATTCCTGGGAGAAAAGACATTCAATAATTATTATGTAAATGAAAGTGTTGGAATCGCTTGTGGAATGTTGATCACAGCAATTCATCATGCCGGATTACAAACCCTTACTCATACTCCCAGCCCGATGGCTTTTTTAACTAAAGTTTTGGACAGGCCTTCCAATGAAAGGCCATTTCTTGTCTTACCTGTTGGCCATGCTGCTAATAACGCAGAGGTTCCTGTCATATCAAAGAAAAGTTTGAATGAGATCATGGTCAGGATATAGTTATTTTTTCATGATCCTGTTCTTGTAATGAAGAAACTTGATAGTTCCATAAATTGCCAATACAACTCCAATCAAGCCAAAAACTCCTGAAAGCACTCTTGCTACCAAGCTGTCATAGAATTTAAAAACAAAAGCTCCGATACCAATAAGTGCAAGTGCTGCCCGATAATAGGACATTAAGGTCCGTTCATTAGCCATTAACGTTCTTATCTTTGCATAAATGTTTCTACGGAGTGTCATAGATTTAGATTAAAGGTTCTTCAAAATAATCCATCATTGGTTTTGCAATTCGGTATGCATCCATGATTTTCTTATCTAAATTCTTGTCAAGAATATGTTCAGGATCTAATTCCATATAGAAATAAAACTGCTTATTGACGATTTCCGGAACTTTCTCAGCAACCTCAACAAATTCTGAAGGAATACGTTTATGTTTTTCTCCCAAGACCCCTCCAAAAGTTTTTACAAATGTCTTTTCACGACTTAACTTCAGGAATTTTTCAGGATCAACAGCAATATGTTCTCTTACTTTTTGCAGTTGTTTCGTGTCTAACATATATAAACCTGAATATACTCTGATATGGGCGGGACTAAATTCAATATAAATGCCCGGGAAAGTCTTATCCTTTTTACCATTTGGGGATATGATTGCAGACACTTGTGTCTTATAAGGAGTCTTATCCAGTGAAAACCGAATATCCCTGTTGATACGAAAAATAGCATCTGAAGCCTGAATAGAAATTCGAGGGTCAATTGCATTCATTTGGCCAATCAAATTATCAATAAAGACCTTGAACGGATCTCGTACTTCCGTTTCATATGTCTTTCTATTCTTATCAAACCATTCTTTATTGTTGTTTCCTCCAAGACTTTTGAGAAATGCCACGAAATTTTTGTTGAAAAATGCCATTTTTATATCATAGTTGATTAGGACTCAATTTAAGAAAATATCAAGGAATAATCCGTTATTCATTAATTGAAGGATTATTATGCATATATATATTTAAATTTGCATGACCTACGGATGCAATTCAAGATCGTTTATTTTTTCGGGCATTAAACCTTGTCCCGGATATTCCATCTGACCTGTATCGGTTTTTTAATTTCAAATAAGTATATAGAATAATGAGAAGTAATAGTGCTCGTTTTATTTTTTTTGTGATTGGATTTCTAATCTTGAATTTTTCAAATGTTATTTCTCAAACACCTGCTGGTGGACAGGGACAAGGGCGGGACATGACTCCCAAAGGGACTATAAAAGGGAAGATTCTAGATTCTGTAACAAAGTCACCTATAGAATTTGCTACGGTGGCTATTTTTAGAGCCAGAGATACAATGATGGTAGGAGGGACCACTACAAATATCAAAGGAGAATTTGAAATACCTATTAGGTTCTATGGGAGCTTTTTCCTAAAAGCAGATTTTCTGGGATATGAAAAGTTGGATCTGGGTAAAGTGAATCCAACAGAGGCCAAACCGGACATAGCGCTCGGGGACATATTTTTGAAAAGAAAGACACTGGATCTCAAAGAAGTTGAAATTGAAGGAACAAAGTCTGATGTTGAATTGGCTATTGATAAAAAGATCTATAATATAGATAAGGATATTACTTCATCAACCGGAAGTGCAGCTGAAGTTTTACAAAATATTCCTTCTGTTGTGGTTGATATGGATGGGAAAGTAAGCTTAAGAGGAAGTGAAAATGTTAGGATTCTGGTTGATGGTAAACCTAGTTCATTAACAGGAATAAGCAGAAGTGCAATTTTAGAACAAATTCCAGCAAGTAATATTGAGCGAATTGAAGTAATCACTAATCCCAGTGCCAAGTATGACCCTGAAAGTATGGCAGGCATTATTAATATCGTCCTTAAGAAACAGAATCAGAAAGGCTTGAACGGGATGGCAAGTGTCAATTATGGAACTTGGAACAGATATACAGGCAATGTCAATCTAAATTATTCAAAAAATAAATGGAATGTCTTTGGAAGTTTTGATGCCAGATTAGTAGAATCTAAACGAACTTCTAAAAGTGAGAGAACTAGTTTGTTTACAGATAGTTTACCTTATTTAAATAGTAATTCAGAAAATATCAGATCCGGTCTCAGCCAGGTTCTTAGAGGAGGATTTGATTACAGTCCGGATAAGAAAAACAGCCTTTCATATTCCACTACATTGAGAAATAGTGACCCTTCCAATAGTTCAGAGATCCGCTACCTGACTCTAAACAATTTCTATGAAATGGAATCAATTCGCTTGAGAAACAATAAAGTCACAGGAGATGATATTGGTTTTGATAATAATTTCAATTACAAACACGCTTTTAAAAACAATAATCATTATTTAACAATCGATCTTCAGCAAAGCTTTGGAGAGGAAGCCGATAAGTCAAACTCGGTAAATACGTTTTTTGATGCGTTTATGAATCCAATTTCTTCAATCGAAAACAAGCAGATAATAGATAGTTACAATGATAGAAATGTGCTTGTTTTCCAAAGTGATTATGTTCAACCATTAGCTACAGGTGCAAAATTTGAAACTGGGATAAAAAGTACAGTTCGTGAAACTAATGTAGGAGTCAAGTATCAGGAATTTATTGCAGATCAGAATTTATATGCACTTGATGGTTCGAAGAGTAATGATTTTCAATTTAAAGAGCAGACACATGCAGGATATATGATGTATTCAAATGTACTCAAAGGTGTAAAATATCAACTAGGAGCAAGAGTTGAAGCAACTTTAACTGATGCTAAATTAATAAACACAGGAGAAAACCATAAAAAGGATTACCTGGATGTATTCCCAAGTGGGTTCTTTAGTTATGAGTTTTTAGACAAGACTACATTACAGCTAAGTTTAAGCAGAAGGATAAACAGACCATCTCTGGAGCAGTTAAATCCATTTAGCAATTATTCTGATCCATTGAATTATAGAACAGGAAATCCTTTCCTTGATCCGGAGTATTCATTGGCATATGAATTTACATATCTGAAATTTTGGAAAAAGCTCTCTGCGAGTTCTACACTGTATTATAGGACTGCAAATGATGTTATCAGAAGAATTCGAAGAGTTGATACTACAGGAGTAACAACCACAACTTTTGAAAATCTGAGCAACTCAGATGGGTTTGGAATTGAAGGTTCAGCGAATGCTCAGGTCAACAAAGTATTGCGATTTAATACAAGTGCAAACTTTTCAAGAACGATCATAGATGGAGGTAATTTGGGTCCACAGTATAAAAGCGATTCTTATAGCTGGTCGGGACGATTTGGCAGTAATATCACTCCATTCAATGGATTTGATATACAGCTGAGTATGAATTACAGATCCCCGTTTGGAACACCAACTGGCAAAATAAAGGAGATGTATTTTGTGGATCTTTCTTTCCGTAAAGAAGTATTAAAAGGCAAAGGAAATTTAAGTTTAAGATTTAGTGATCCTTTAAATACACAGAAATTTAGGATCGAAACAAATGGGAGCAATTTTTACCAATATGATGAATTTAAAAGAGATTCCAGAGCCGTATATATAGGTTTTAGCTATAAATTTAATGGGTATAAATCCACGGAGAAAAGAAGAATGCAACAAGAGATGCCTCGTGAATCTGATTTTGAAGGATAGATTTGATTTTTGGATCTAAATAATAAATCCAATTCCAAAGGAATTTTCGTATTTTAAAGAAAATAAATATGAAAACGTCAGTAACATTATTTCTAGTTGTGTTTTGTTTTGTTTCTGCTTCCTGCGAAACCAAGAAAACCGGCAGTACTACTGAGAAAATTAATATGAACTCTTTAACAATAGATCCTGAGAATACAGATACGGCAACTTTTGGCAATGGCTGTTTTTGGTGCACTGAAGCAATTTTCCAGCAACTTAAGGGCGTGAAAGCTGTGATGTCTGGTTATTCCGGTGGGAATATTAAGAATCCGGCTTACAGGGAAGTCTGCTCAGGTAGAACGGGACATGCCGAAGTATTGCAGATCTATTATGATCCGAATGAGATCAGTTTTAAGGAATTATTAGAAGTATTTTGGCAAACCCACGACCCTACAACTTTGAACAGACAGGGCAATGACATAGGGACTCAATACAGATCAGCTATATTCTATCATTCGGAAGATCAAAGGCAATTAGCTGAAAAATATAAAGCTGAACTGGATAAGTCAGGAGCATTTGCGAATTCGATCGTTACTGAGATCACTGCTTTTTCTGCGTTTTACCCTGCTGAAGAAGAACATAGAAATTATTATTTGAATAATCCGGATGCAGGATATTGCAGGGCGATCATTCAGCCAAAGATCGATAAATTTAGAAAAGTATTTAAGGATAAAATAGATCCTGCTAAATAGCTCATTATGAAACAGATATTGCTAATTTTAGGCCTTGCTCTTATTTTATTCCCATTTAATATAATGGCTCAATCTTGTTGCAATATGTCCACAAATAAAGAGTTTGCACTGCTTGGGAAGGACAATTCATTCAGCAAGCAACATGACAATCCATTGCCATTCAAGTATGATGGTGATCTGGGCGAAATGGTTACTTATAAGACCGAAGATGGAAAAACAGCCTCTGCGTTTGTTTTTAAATCAAATATACCGACAGATAAGAATATCTTAATTATTCATGAATGGTGGGGATTGAATGATTACATCAAAAAAGAAGGTGAGCGGATCTTTAATACAATAAAAGGAGTAAATGTGATCTGTCTTGACCTGTATGATGGTAAAGTAGCAAACGCAAGAGAAGATGCAGCAAATTATATGGGTCAGGTTACTGAAGAAAGAGCAAAATCAATAATAAATGGTGCAGTTGCTTATGCTGGAGAGAATGCGGTTTTTGCATCAATTGGTTGGTGCTTTGGTGGTGGTTGGTCTTTACAAACAGCTATTCTGACCGGATCCAGAAATAAAGCATGTATAATTTATTATGGTATGCCTGAAAAAGATCTGAATAAACTAAAAAGCATTGAAGCACCTGTTTTGGGAATATTTGCCTCTAAGGATCAATGGATATCTCCACAAATTGTGGAAGAATTTGAGAAAAATATGGATAAAGCTGGAAAGAAACTCCAGGTATTTACTTTTGTTGCCGATCACGCTTTTGCCAATCCAAGTTCTCCGAATTATAGAAATGAATCAGCCAATAAAGCCTGGGAGATCAGCATGGATTTTCTGAA